>JAFQHQ010000034.1 GCA_017397885.1 Clostridia bacterium
ACTCTGTGCCGAGCTTCAGCGCAGAGGATGTGACATTGGGCGAAGTACTTATGCAAAATATGAAGCAGGAGAACTAAACATCAGAGCAAGTGTGATTATAGAGTTAAAGAAAATATACAACTGTTCGTATGATGATTTTTTTGAAGGTCTTGATGTTGAAAAGAAATGGTGAACAATATGGAAGAAAAAGATATTTCATTGCGACTTGCAAAGCTTCGCACAAAGGAAAAAGTTTCTGCCCGTGAAATGAGCTTGGCAATCGGGCAGAATCACATAGAAACCGGAAACGCCACTCCATCGCTTGCAGGACTATCATATATCTGTGAATATCTCGGAATAACTATGAGTGAATTTTTCGATTTCGATTCCTGCAACCCTACCAAACTGAATAAAATTAATGAATACCTGAAGAAATTGGATGATGAACAATTAGAAATAGTTGAAAACCTCGTCAAAAATTTGGCTAATAAATAGAATGAGCCGTCTGCGAAAATGCAGACGGCATTTTTATTCAAAATTAGTCAAGCATAAATGACTAATTTACACTTGACTATTTTAAATCATATTTAAATTCTGTTATCGTGCAACACATCAAGCTCCGATGCATAGAAGCATTTTTAAACCTCCCCAAGGGCGCATGATGTTTTTATGGCAATTTCAAGTCCGGGAATCATGGATGCCTTATCCACCCATTCGTCCCTGGTGTGAGCACCGTTGCCGGTTCTTGTGCCTATGCAAAGTGCAGGAACGCCCAAAGACAGCGGAATGTTGCAATCTGTGGATGAGCTTCGGCACAAAACCTCTTTGCCGGTGGTTTCTTCAATGATTGGACATATGAGAGCTTTGAGATTGTCAATTTTGCTTTGCTCAATGTTGCCGCAGGGTCTGTCGCCAACATTGGTTACGTTCACTACAACCTTTTCGCTTCGGGCAGATTCAAAAATTTTTTGGAATTTTTCTTTCATAAACTCAAGGCATTCATAATCGTCGGAACGGTATTCACAAAGCATTTTTGCATTTTGAGCAATGGTGTTTACCGATGTTCCCCCATTTATCGTGCCAACATTATATGTGGTTTTTGTGCCTTCCTTTTTGGTTACTTCAATTTTGTAGATTTCCGAAACAATTTCGGCAAGCTTTGCTATGGCGTTGTTATTGCCGAATGCACCGAAGGAGTGGCCGCCCTCTGTAAGAACTTCAACCTCATAGCGATGGGAGCCAACGCAGGTATCGCTGACATGGCCAAGGGCAGCATCGAAAGAGATAAATTTTGCAATTCTTCCTTCAAAATCTTTGAAAATTTGTCTTGTACCTTTGAGATTGCCGAGGCCTTCCTCGCAGGAATTGCACACAAACATAATGCCCTTTTGGGGAGTAATATTATTTTCGACAAAATATTTTGCCGTAATCAAAAGCTGTGCCACACAAGCCGTATCATCCCCCACACCGGGACTATGGATTTTTTCACCATCATCTTTGCACGGAAGTGGGTCGGTATCGGGAAAAACCGTGTCGGTGTGAGCAACAATGACTGTAATTTCGCCGCTTTCGTCACAATTTATCGGAAAAATCACATTGAGAGCTTCATCAATATACACTCCCTTTGCACCGATGCCGGAAAGCCAATTTTTGCAATATTCGGCTCTTTGGTGTTCAAAGTGCGACGGAGCAGGAATGAGGCACAAATCCATTAGGATTTTGTACATTTCATCTTTATTTTGTGAAATAAATTCTTTTATGTCTTTCATTTTATGACTTGCTCCTTTGACTGTTCAAATTTTGCTTTTTGTCTTTTTCGTTAAGCTGAATAATAATACCCAAAACAATTACCACAAGACCAACAATGGAGTTGAGACTTATCTGCTCGTGTAGAAAAACCGATGTCCAAATGAGTGACAAAAACGGTGTTATGTAGGCAAGGTTTGAGATTTTCGCTGTTTTGCCTGTTTCCAAAGCCATGACCCAAACGGTATTTGCAATGGCAACAGTAAAAATGCCGTTCCACAAAAAGCCCGCCATTTGCTCAATGTGCGGAAGAAAAACATCGCCGTTTACAAGGTTTATAACAGTTGTGAGCAAAAATGTAGCAAAATAACTCATCATGAGAGAAATAGGCTTTTCATAGTTCTTTTTTTGGTTGAGTGATGTGAATATGCCGTAAGAAACTGCACCAAGTATGCAAAAGAGTGCTCCGAGCATCATTTTTGCATTAACCTCTGATATGGCACTGCCCATTACTATGGCTACTCCGCAAAAGGAGATGAGAATTGCAATAATCTTTTTAGGGGTTAATTTTTCTTTTAAAATTATGCATGCAAACAGCACACTCATGATGGGCCACAGATAGTTAATTATGAACGCCTGTGACGCAGGCATAAGGTCTGTGCCGGCATAGTAGAACATATAATAGAAAAATGTTCCGGGTATTCCTATTGCAACCATGGTTAAATAATCTTTGACAGTGTAGTTTTTGTTCTTTTTGAAATTGCCGGTGCAAAGGTTCAGAATGAGCAGAAACACTCCGGCAATGATGGAATTCATCCACAAAAGCTGTATGTTGTTGAGTTCTTTTAAAAGCATTTTGCAAGTTGCAGCAACTGTTGACCAGCAGAAAATGGATACACCTGCATAGAAGTAAGCTTTTTTCATGAACGGTATCCCCCTTGTAACACATGTAATTATTTTATGCGTCTTTTTGTGAGTCCTATTGCAACAAGTGAACTTATGCAAAGAAGGAACGGATAGAAAAGCTTTGGAATGATGTCAAGAGCTGAAATTTCTGCACCGAGCGAAGAAACTGCCGAAATTGCCACAAGCATTTGGGCACCGTAGGGCAAAATTGCCTGAAATACACATGAAAATGTGTCAAGGATTGATGCGGATTTTCTTGGTGAAATGCCATATTCCTTTGCAATTTCTTTGGCAATGGGGTTTGCCATAACAATTGCCACGGTGTTGTTGGCAGTGGCAACATCCAAAACACCGACAAGCACTCCCATGCCGACCTGACCGCCTTTTTTGCCGCGAAAAATCTTTTTGATACCTGAAAGGATAGCGTCAAACCCGCCATATTCACGAATGAGTGCACAGATTGCAGAAACCAAAATTGTAACAACAATTGTTTCGAACATTCCCGAAGCTCCCGACCCCATGTTGGAAAGAAGATTCGTAAACTCTGCACTTCCGGTGGACAGCATTATTGCAGAACCCGAAACAATGCCGAGCAACAGAACAAGAAAAACATTCACGCCCAAAATCCCGCCAATAAGCACAAGGACATAGGGAATTATCTGTACAAGGTTATAATCATTTGTAACAGCACCCGATATTTCGGTTTTAAGTGACATAATCAATATAATTACAATTGAAATAAGTGCCGCAGGCAGTGCAATGAAAAAGTTTTCTTTGAATTTATCCTTCATCTGACACCCCTGACCGTTGCAGGCAGCGATGGTTGTGTCGGAAATGAACGAAAGGTTATCACCAAACATTGAACCGCCGATTACCGTTGCAACACAAAGTGCCATATCAAAGCCCGATGCCCTTGAAACAGCAACAGCTATGGGTGTCAGGAGAGTTATTGTGCCGACCGATGTGCCCATTGCCAGCGATACAAAACAGCTTACAACAAAGAGCACTACAACCGCATATTGTGCAGGGATTACCGACAGCATAAAATATGCCACACTTTCGGCACTTTCTCTGCCGACAACGCCAACAAAAATGCCTGCTTCCAAAAATATGAGTATCATGGTAAAAATGTTTTTGTCACCAACTCCACGACCCATAATTTCAAGTTTTTGGTCAAGCTTTAAGCTTCTGTTTTGCAGACATGCCACCAAAAGTGCTGCCAAAAATGCCACAACAATGGGGATGTTGTAGAATCCCATCGGGATTTTCATTACATATTCAAACAAAATTCCAAGTCCCAGATAAAGAACCAAAAACACTCCTATGGGGAGAAGCGCCTTTACATTTCCTTTTTTCATAATGTTGGTCTCCTTTTTGATATATCTTTTGATATTTTGACAAAAATCACTCTATAACCCTGTTATAATACGATTTGGTGCAATAATAATCACTCTCATTAGCATCATAATCCGTATTAAGATATATAAACTTTTCTCCGTCTATATCAAACACAGTGATTTGATTGGTCCAAAAATACTTATCCAAAAAGTAATTATCATTTTCCACAGTTGCTTTCAAAGAAGCTATGACTGACGGATGCGATGTAGCATGAAGATTCGAGATAATTCTTACAACTTCAGGAGGAAGTTCAGTCAATTGGACAGGCACATATGTCTCATTATTGTATGTGATGGTGGAATAATCCGAAGATATGACCGAAGCTGCATTTTTGGTGTCAGTTCGAGGAATTATCAATGCACACACAAGTAATATGGGAAGTATATTTATCATCAGAGCATTGAATGTCTTTTTTTTAAACATATTATAGCCTCCTCCATAATTAGCCTGACAATGCCACTTCTTTGAAATCCCGTAAGTATTTTGCTACTCCTAAAAATACTACCTAAAAAGCTAAGATACAAACTTAATCAACAACAATAAGTGCAATGAATGCAAGCATTTCATCACCGGTGTTTTTGATGGAATGACCTTCGCCCGATGGAGTGAATGTCACCATTCCGGGCACTGCTTCAACCTTTGTTCCGTTGTCATTGTAGATACCTTTGCCCGAGAGAATGAAAAAGGTTTCGCTCTCTCCCATGTGCATGTGATATTCCACTTCTTCCCCGGGTTTAACCTGAACAAGTGAAAAAAGTCTTACCTTTGGATCCCATGCATCAAAATCGGCAAGGTTGGTTTTGAGCATTTTTTCAAGCCCTTCATTGTTGAGTTTTGTTTGTGTTTTGAGTTCTTCTATTCTTTTGTACATGATTTTTCTCCTTCGAATATTTTATTTAATTATTGTCGATTTATCAACGGGCAAACTTAAAAAGGAGTTTTGCAAATAAACCGTGTTATGCGCAATTTTTGCTGTTGTTTGTTCACTGTACAAACCTTTTTGATTGGTATGGCGTACATAATGCTCATTGTCGGCAGAGGATATATCGACTCTTAAACGTTCTCCCTTTTTGATTAGAAATGCATGTTCATCAAAATCAAAGTTAAGACAGACAGCAGAGCCCGGGTTATAATCTCCAAGTTGATAGCACAAAGAGGTTATATCATCTCTCAAGCCATAATCGCCACGTTCTTTTTCGATGCTGACACGAATATAAAAACAGGTATCTTCACAATCGGATTTTACCGATAATTTCGCCGACATTTTCCCCTTTACAAAAACATCTTCTTCAAACGGCTCGGTATAAACCGAAATGATATCGTGGCGTGAATTGGGAACATCCTGAAAAACCGTTCCTCCGAAAGTGCGTGACAGTCCGCCTTTAAACCTTGGCGCATCATATGGATTATACACATAGGAAACCTCGTCGGTGCCAAGTTTAATTTCCAAAGTATCATCCGATGTATAAAACTCATCTGTTTTCCAGTCATTTTCAAACAGCTTGTAGTACGTTATTTTTCCCATTTCAAAAGGTGGTTTTGCGTTTTTTTGGCGAATATAATCAAGCCAATCTATTTCATACCATTCACCAAATTTTTCACATCTTTTTCCTTCGGGGAATACCACAGATTCTTCCTCGACACAACCGTCTCCGTGATCGTAGGGCGAAACAACAAGCGCAGACATATTTCTGCTGTCTTCGTTCATGTTTTTCCACATATCAAAAATTCCGCCGGTGTAAATATCATAAAATCCCGTCGTAAACAAAACAGGGAATTTTACATCTTTTGTTGCATTTCGGGCATCGTTTCCGCCAAATCTTGTGTTCCAGAATTCATTGTCGGGATTGGGAGCTTTAAGCATTTCGTCAAAATCCTCCGATGCCTCCCCAAAAACTGTCTTTGTAAAATCTTTCATAGGAAGAATGTCAAATGAATTTATTGTGTAGCTTTTCTTCATGTGTGATTTGTATTTATACATTCCAACATACCATGAACCGTGCAAACCTTTCTTTAAAAACCCGTTACGGTAGCAGATGTTATATCTTTCGCTATCCTGAATTGCAAAAATTGCACCTTTGATGTCATCTGCAAAAGGCGCGGTAGCATAGTGAACAGATGTAAGATAACTTTGACCTTTAAGAAACAATTCACCATTGTAAAAATCTTGTTTTCTTATCCATTCCTGCAAGGCAAGTCCGTCTTCCCTTTCGTTTATATAAGGAATACAGTCGCCATCGCTTTTTCCTCTTCCTCTGCAATGCTGAACAACAACTGCATAGCCTCTGTTTAACCATTCTTTGTGCTTATTTAAGTATTCTATGGAAATATTTTCTTCACTCTCATTTTCAAATCCGTCAACATATGGAGAGCGAATTATAACTGTTGGGAATTTTTTGCTTTTTTCGGGAAGTAAAACTACAGTAAAAAGCTTTGCGCCACTTAATTGTACATATGTGTAATCAGCTGAATAATTTATCATATAAAAATCCTTTCCTTCTAACTTCGTTCGAAACGACAGCTATACTTTTGTCAAGTCAGGAGAACAGTGAATAATAAGAACCATCACCCAACACGAAATCAAAGATTTCTGTTGGGTACCCGAGAACCTTGTTATGCTATAGCATAATAAGAACCATCACCCAACACGAAATCAAAGATTTCTGTTGGGTACCCGAGAACCTTGTTATGCTATAGCATAATATGGACCTACTATTTTTCGTCCAAATTTTAAACTGTTTTTCCTTTAACGCTTTTCTCTAGAACCCGCGAGAATACCGGATTTTCTCGCATCCGATAGTATATGTAAATATTATAAATCGGCAAACTAATCTTTTAAATTGTATAGAATTGACACGAGTAAAATGAACTCTTTTTTTATTTTTCTAATCCCATTCATCTAAATCTTCATATGATTCTTGTATACGCTGAACCACACCTTTAAGCAAATAATTGCTGGTTTCTAAATCAAACTCTCTTATTTCGTTTGCTTTAATCTGACACAGCAATTCTTCAGGGCAAGTATCTTCAATAATACCCCAACCCATTCCATCTGTAATATATGGATAATGAGTACCTGTTCCTTTTTTCAATGGTGCACTTGATAAAAATTCTATATCAAAAATCCAACCTGCACCATAATCATATTCAAGAAATAATGAATCTCCTGATTTCAATTTTAATGAAGACAATTTTACAGAAGTCGGATCTATAACTTCAACATCAAAATCTTCATAAAAATCATCAAAAACAATCTCGTATCTTTTATCTCCGAATTTCATACAAAACAAATGACTTCCCTCCGCTTCAAACGCAGCAAGGATAGCATATCCAAGTTTAGAAACAGTCGATACTGATGTAATTTCAATATCACGCCATATATATTCTTCCATTTCTCTTAATTTTACTTTAAATTTATAAACATCAGCCACAATAAACCCTCCTTAAACTAAGTTTTCCGCAAAAAATACAATCATATTAGAACAGTACAAAATTATTCTTGATTTTCTGTAATCAGTTTTAATGCCTTATCAAAATCGCTTTCATATAATCGGTCTTGTATAACTCTGTATTTCTCGAATTCGCTTTCAGCAAATGCTTTTGCTATTTCGGCAGTAACCTTACCTTTATTTTGCAAAATGTCTGCATCGTTGAATTTCAGGAAAGCATCCAATTTACTTGCCCAATCAGCCATCGTCATAGGAATTCTTCTTCGTGCCTGTCTTATAGCATAATCAAGATACATTGTAACTATCTCATTAAGTTCAGTCATTTCTTCTATTGAAAGATAATTTTTCGCAATAGAAACATCCGCTTTCACAATTTTTCCGTTAGGTGCATTCTTCCAAGTGGTAAGCCCCATATTTTGTTTTTCGTGATTCGCACGGCTTACAATAACTTCTGCAGCCGTTTGGTGATGAATGGCATAATGCATCTTGTTTTGAACAGTTGAGAAAAAATCTTTTGTGATTTGACTATCGAGAGAATAGTCAACACTGGTCGCATAAATATCTGTAATTTTTTGATAAAATCTACGCTCACTCGCACGGATTTCCTGTATTTCTGATACCAAATGTTCAAAGTAGTCATCATCAAAAATTTGTCCGTTTATAAGTCTGCTTTTATCTAACACATATCCCTGTTTTGTAAAGGTATCAAGAACCTTTGTCGCCCATTGTCTGAATTCAGTAGCTCGCTGTGAATTGATTCGATATCCGACTGCAATTATAGCTTGTAATGAATAGAATTTATACTTATATGTTTTTCCGTTATCAGCAACTTGTGCAAAATTTGCACAAGTTGAATTTTCGCCTATTTCGCCATCTTTAAAAATATTTTTCAGGTGTTTTGTAACAACACTTCTATCAACGTCAAAAAGTTGTCCGATAGCTTTTTGTGTAAGCCATACATCATTATCTTGCACACGCACTTCAATACCTTCTTCTTTGGCATCACGTGTAAACACCAAAAAATCAACCGTACTATTTCTTATTTGGATTTTTTTATCTTTCATTTTAAAAATCTCCTTTACATAACAGTGGATATATAATCCGACACTATGTATATTATTTCTCCGCCATTCGACAAAATTCTTACTCGTGTCAAGTCAGGACTAAAAATATAATCCACTTCAATTTTACCCTATAAAATGGTTCTTGTCAACAAAGGCTCTATAATAAATGTTGGGGTATCCAACAAATAGAGCTCAATAAAATTAGAAAATGTAAAAAAAGAGAGCATATTTGTTCAAAATCCGTTATAATGGAATTGTCCAGAAACCAGAAACGGAGGAACAGGATATGCTCT
>JAFQHQ010000035.1 GCA_017397885.1 Clostridia bacterium
CTATGTTGGCCGTCATCCAAAACCTTTGGCATTGTATCTGTTCACCCGTGACCCGGGTGTGAAACAGCTGATTATGGAGAATATTTCTTTTGGCGGCGGCTGTATCAACGATACGATTTTCCACAACAACAATACCAATGTGCCGCTGCGCGGTGTAGGGCAGAGCGGCTTTGGCGGTGCATATCACGGGAAAGCCGGGTTTGATACATTCTCGCATACCAAAGTGATTCTGAAACAGTCCAATGAAATTGAACTGCCATTGCGTTATCCGCCACATCAGAAAAAAATGAAAATCATTCGCACGATGATGACCAAATAATTTGCTTGCAAAAGCCGATTGTTTCGGTATGTTGAGGTGCTTTTCCACAGGGTTATCCACGGAATTTGTGAATTGTGCACAAATTTCTGTGGATAACTTTTTGTTTTTTGCTGTAAAACACGTTCAAATCTGTGTTGTGCTCCATCCCAAACTTGAATTCGGAAATTGCAACACGGTCTGTTCTTTCGTCATGGCGAGTTAAGTTTCATCAGTATGATAAGTCCCCCAATATTTTTTATGACAAATCGTTTTTCCTCGTGTCACAACTTCGCACTTTTTGTCGCAGTGTGTCATAATTTTGTATGACGGTGCTGTTTTTTGCCGAATTGTGAAATCTTCTGCCGAGCATGACGATTTTAGAATCCCTGCAATGCCGAAAAAGCGCGGAACGGCGGGGAATTTGCGCGTTTCTTTTTGCCTTGTGCGGTGTTATAGTGGCAGTGCAAGGAGGTGAGAAAAATGAAAAATTTAAAAAAACAGATGCAGAAGAAACTGCAGAGTAAAAGTGGTTTTACCTTGGTAGAGCTGATTGTGGTGCTGGTAATCATGGGTATATTGACAGCAGCGCTTGTACCGACTGTGACAGGTTATATAGGTGATGCACAGGATAAAGTGGATGCTTCCAACCTGCGTATGGCAGAGCAGGCGGCACTGCTGTATCTGACAGATTGGGAAATCAACAACGATGCTGAAAGTGAATTGGAGGATTTAACAGTAGCATCGTTAGTAGAGAAAGGCTATTTATCCGATGCAGATGAAACTTTAGCTGCTTATACGATTACCTATACATTGAAAGAAAACGGCGAGTATGATAAGTATGATATCGAGGTTAAAGCGCCTACTTCTTAATATGTTATGTATAATCGGTTTGTATTAAGAAAATTTTTTAGATGTTCGTGTATCGCAATCGATTGAAAACAGGCAAATTTCTTTCAGAAAAATATTCAGATTTATTCCTATCCAAAATAAGCGCAATATTCAGCCCTTTTGGCTCTGTATGCCAGTGCAGAGACACATAGGGCACTTTTTTTGCTTTGCAGCTGTAAAATAGATCTGCCTGCAGTATGTGAAAACTGCGAAAAAGAACTATTTTGCAGAAATAAAAAAACTTTTTATCAAAAAATGTTGTCAAAAAAAACAGAATATCGTACAATAGATACAGCAAAGTTGTGAAGAGATTCGCATTAGTCGACCAAATATCA
>JAFQHQ010000036.1 GCA_017397885.1 Clostridia bacterium
AAATGCGAACACACATTTCTTGGGTAAGTTCAAACCAAGATTTTCATGAGTGGGATTAAGAACTGCTGTCTGCTCTGTATCAAACTCCAAAATCGGTATTTCGTTTTTAATAATAGCCATACTATCTCTCCGTCAAATTCCAATTTATCGAACTGTTTTGTATTATTATATCATATAGCCACAGATAATTAAAGAAAATCAGAGCAACTTTTTGTAACACTTTTTAGAAATCGGTTGAAAAAAGAACTTTTTTGTGCTATAATAAGGCATCTGAACCGCTGTACCACTCACTTTAAGATTTTGCTGTCAGTGAATTAGTGACAGCAGGTTTTGACAGCAAAAACCTGTGATAATACAGATAATAGAGATAATTCGTATACAAAGAGTTCCTATTATCGTCGAAAACGAGAACTTTTGGGTAGGTTTCGGTGTATACGACATTGAGTGGGAGTAGTTCCCCTTGGCTTGCAATAGCCGAAAAACCCAGTGTTTGTGCGGTTTTTTGGACTTGCCACTTTTTGCAAAATTGCTTTTGCAACACTTTTGCAACACGTTAGCTGAAAAAAAGGTTTTGCAACAGATGAAATAGTCCCTATCGGTTTGCAAGTAAAAATGAATTTTGCATATTTTTTAAGGCTACCGCCTCTTTTCGAGGTGGTAGCCTTTTTCGCATATTGGCGATTTCTAATAACTCATTGTAATATAAATGCGAAATCAAGTTTGCGAGGTGAATGCTATGAGAAAAGAAAAATATCATATATATTTAAGTAATGAAGAACTCAAACGGGTTGTTGTATATCTAATTAATCTTAAAAATAAGTTGATAGCAGAAGGCAGATACACTGATGCAGTCGATGAACTGCTTTGCAAAGTAATTTCAACTAAGAAAAAGAAAATCAAAGTCAAATACATCTAATATATATGACCAAGAGCCGTCTATTGACCTCAATTAAGAGGAAGATAGGCGGCTTTTTTGTTGTAGAAAAATTTTTTCAAGAAATTTTGAAAAAACACCCCCATTTTTTCTTCTCCCAGTTCAAACAAGTGAAAGGGTTAATTCCGAACCAAGAAAACGGAAGCCTTTCACTTGTATTTTGACAACTGAATAAATCATTCACTAAGACTTTAAGTCTGATGATTTTAGCCACATTATCGGGTACGCCGTGACTTCTGCATTGCAGAACAGCGAGAACTCCCGGTATAAGTAACAGGTTGCACCTGTTACGGCGATGACAGTCAGAAGGATAATGATACTTCTCTACGGAGCTGGCGGAGTACCCGGCAGAGGTGAAATTCCTATGATACAGATTAGCAGTCTGTTCCTTAGTGACTTCCCGTGAGCTTTTTGCTCGGCAAGGGGTGTTGAGAACAAATATTGCCCGACCGGTTAGGAAATGAGCCGGTCAAGTACATAGCCATACTGCGATGGCTATGAATTTTACGAAAGGAGGACGCACAAAGTGTCGAACTGCAAAACGATTGCAATATGCAATCAAAAAGGCGGAGTTGGAAAGACGACCACTACGGTAAACCTCGGTGTCGGTCTTGCAATGCAGGGAAAGAAAGTGTTGCTCATAGACGCAGACCCACAGGGCGACTTAACCACCTGTCTCGGTTGGCAGGATACGGATAACTTGGGTATCACGCTTGCAACGAAACTCACAGATGTCATAAACGAAACGATGAATGACCCTACGGTCGGTATTCTGCACCACGACGAAGGTGTTGACCTTGTTCCGGCAAACCTTGAGCTTTCAGCAATGGAATTTAACCTTGTCAACGCAATGAGCAGAGAAACAGCCTTGAGAAACTATCTCAGCGAAGTGAAGGACAAATACGACTATATCCTTATAGATTGTATGCCTTCCCTCGGAATGGTAACAATCAATGCTCTATCTGCGGCAGACAGCGTTATTATTCCTGTTCAGGCTCAGTATTTACCGGCAAAAGGAATGACGCAGCTTGTTCAGACCATTTCAAGGGTTAAGAAGCGTATCAATCCGAACTTAAAGATTGACGGTATGCTTCTCACTTTGGTGGATAGCCGTACCAACCTCGCCAAAAGCACGGTAGAAGCTCTGAGAGAATGCTCATGTACGGTAAAGAAGCAAGCAACCGAAAACAATAGATAGACCGCCAGCACTACACTATTCCGAACCAAAGACCAAAAGATAAGCATTTTGAGAAAATCTAAACTTTTGGATTTTCCTACAATGCCGACTACGGC
>JAFQHQ010000037.1 GCA_017397885.1 Clostridia bacterium
GGGAACGGGCTTGCTCGTTCCGTTTGGTTTTGTCGGCAGGAGCAAGCCCCTGCCCTACAATCGCTTATTTTTAAATAGTCAACAAATTGGAGTTTATCGAGCTGACAGCAAACGAGGCTGAAGCGAAAGCCGGTCTCATCTTCGATTCGGTCGGCGATAATCGCTTGCCACCGGCAAGCATCGCCCCTGCCTAAGGGGAGGTGGATTTGCCGTAAGGCAAAGACGGAGGGGTACGAAACGCGGGAATATCAATGGTTTCAATAATACCCCTCAGTCAGTTTCGCTATGCTCACTGCCAGCTCCCCTTAGGCAGGGGAGCCTTTCGTCCTCGTGTTAAACAGCTCGACAACCCCCAATTTCCCCAAACAAAAACTGCAAAAGCTTTTTGCTTTTGCAGTCCGTTATCAATGATTCTATTTCCAAATTGAAAACCCACCGTCAACAACAAGATTGTGTCCGGTGATATAGTCTCCGGCGGCAGATGCCAAGAGAAGTGCCGCACCTTTAATGTCTTCACCCATTTTTCCCATTCTGCCGAGGGGCGTTTCTTCGCTGTAGAGCTTAACAAACTCATGGGGCAAATCGCCTTTGTCAAAGCCTCCCGGCGAAATGGAGTTAACACATATACCGTGGGGAGACAAAAGCCCTGCCAAATCTCTTGTAGCAGAAATGACTCCTCCCTTTGCGGCGGCATAGTCAACGGGTTGTTCGTTTTTGCCTGCTTTGTTATACATTGCACGGTCTCTGCCCACAATGCCGGCAATTGAACCCAGATTAATTATCTTTCCGCTTTTTTGCTTTATCATATATTTTACCGCAGCCTTGCAACAAAAGAGCATTCCGGTAAGATTAATGTCAATCATTTCGCGAATATCCTCAGCATCACGCTCCAGAAGATTGCCCTCACTCGCACCCGAGCCGCCTCCCGCATTGTTTACAAGAATATCAATTGTGCCAAATGTACACGCAACCTCATCCATTGCCTTTGAAACAGCCTCGAAATTGCGCTGGTCAAACTCAACCGTCATGGTTTTCACGCCATAGGTTTTTGAAATTTCCTTTGCAACTTCTTCAATCGATGCTTTGTTTCGCGATGTCATGACAATGTTTGCGCCAGCCTCGGCAAGCGCACAGACAATGTCATAGCCAAGCCAGGCGTGGCTTCCTGTTACCATAGCGGTTTTTCCGTCGAGACGAAGCATATCAAAAACTTTTTTCATATTTTATCACCAATTCCTATACCAAGCGGCAATTATTTCTTTTCAAAAACATAAATTTCACTTTCAAAATCTTTTGGACTCATAAACGCAATTCCAACATTCATAAGGGCTTCGCCGGTCATGGAAATGCCCTTCTCACAGTCTTCATAAACAGCATCGGGCTCTAAAGCGCAAAGCTTTGCAAACTTGTAAGCACCGTAAGGCTCGGCAAGGGTATTTCCTCTGAATACAACCACCTGTTTTTTGTCTTTGGAAATATATTCTATAACAGAATCGTTGCCGTCAAACGGCGACATAAGTCGATACATATCACCAAAATGAACGGTATCTCTCAGGGATTTGTATTTTTCGATGCCCTCTTTTGCAAGCTTCAATTCTTCGTCGGATATTTTTGCGAGGTCAAGCTCAAAACCAAACTGACCGTTCATGGCAACATCACATCTTGTTTTAAAAGGTGTTGTGCGGAAAACCTGATGATTTGGAACTGCCGAAACATGAGCTCCCATGGACGAGGCAGGATAGGCAAAGCTTGTACCATATTGAATTTTCATACGCTGCCCGGCATCGGAATTGTCACTTGTCCAAACCTGAGGCATATAATAGAGCATACCGGCATCAAATCTGCCGCCGCCCGATGCACAGCTTTCAAACAAAATGTCGGGAAATTGAGTTGTGAGAGTTTCGAGAACTCTGTATAGTCCAAGCATATAGCGATGTGCGGTTTCTCTCTGTCGGTCGGAACCAAGGGCAGACGAGCCCGTTTCCGACATGTTTCTGTTCATATCCCATTTAACATAGGAAATGTTTGCTTCGCAAAGAATTTTTGAAACAGCATCTGTGATATAGTCACAAACCTCTTCGTTTGCAAAATCTAAAATAAGCTGATTTCTGCCCTCCGAGCGGATTCTTCCCGGCACATGAATGCACCAATCGGGATGCATGCGATAGAGGTCGCTGTCGGGCGAAACCATTTCGGGCTCAAACCACAGCCCGAACTCAAGCCCCAGAGCATTGATTTTTTTTGCAAGTCCCGAAAGTCCCGAAGGAAGTTTATTCGTGTCCGCATACCAGTCGCCCAGTGAACAATTATCACTGTTTCGATTGCCAAACCATCCGTCATCGAGAACCATGAGCTCAACACCTATTTCGGCTGCCTTTTTTGCAATATCAACAATTTTTTCTTCATCAAAATCCATTGCTGTGGTTTCCCAATTGTTAATAAGAACCGGACGCGGTTTAAGAGCAAATTTGCTCCTGCAAAGGTTTTCACGGTATGCATCGTGAAATGTTCTCGACATTTTTCCATAGCCTTCGTCGGAATATACCATAACAACCTCCGGCGAAACAAATTTTTCACCGGGACAAAGTTTCCATTCAAAATCAAAAGGATTAATCCCCATGTAAAAACGTGTCATTTTAAATGGGTCTACGTCGGCACCTGCCAAAAAATTGCCGCTGTAGACAAAATTCATTGCATATACCTCTCCCGATGTTTCGGTGGCATTTTTTGATGCAAGGCATGCAAAGGGGTTTAGTCTGTGACCCGAATACCCTCTTTTGCTGTCAATGGTCTGCGAACCAAAGAAAAGCGGATTTTTCTGAACCGAGCGTTCGCGGATTGACGTACCGTGAAGAGTTACAAAGTCAAAATCCATGCCATATATGTCAACACTTGCACTTAAAATACGGTCAATCCGAACATCATTGGTTCCGCGGTTTTCAACCTCAACACTTCGGGTAATTATGTCTTTGTCATTTAAAACCGAATACAAAAGGCTCAGTGTCAGTCCTGTTTTTTCATCGGCAAGACAAATTTTAAGGGTTTCGCCACCGTCTTCGGACGCTCTTATACATGGCAAGCCTTCAAGCTTTGGCTTTCCCGCGGTTATTTCGTGAGAAACATAACAAAAGTCGCTGACACTTGTTCCGTCGGCATAGATTACATGAAACGCCGGCGAGCGAAGGTCACTGCTTCCGAACGTGGGATATTCCATGGGAAGATTGTCATTCTGACATTCGGGATGCTCCGGGTTATAGGGCGACTGAGACCTGGATTTGTGAGGCACGGCAAAGTCTGTGCAAGGAAGCTTTTTGATAGACTTTCCCCAGTAGCAATGCACAAGATATTCGTGCATAAAACCCAAAACATAGGTTGTTGATTTTGTGTGAATATAAAAAAGCTTGTTTTCTTCATCAAAAATTATTGACATTAAAATCACCTCTGATATATCTTGCATTAATTATACAATATATCACCAAAGCTTTCAACACAAAAAAGTGACATGTCACGTTAATTGATGTCATTTTTAAAACACTTGCACAAGAAGAACGCCCGCATAATATCTTCTTTACAAAAAAACACCATCTTTAAATTCATATATCAGAAAAATAAAGACGGTGTTTTGTTGCATTATCGTTATAAAATTTTTAATAAATGCACATAGCTTGTATTTGACCAAAATTACTTAGCCGTACCCTTACTTATCCAGTCTGTCTTTACCGCTTCCCTTGGCAGACTTTGCTACAATGCCTGCAAGAGCGAAAAGTGCAATGGCGTTGGGAATTACCATAAACTGATTGAAGGTATCCTGAGTGAGCCATACAAGCTCGTTTTCCTGAACAATTGTTCCGATAAACACAAACAAAACTGCAATTATTGAATAAACAACTGTGGCTTTCTTTCCGAAAAGATAGTTAAAATTGATTTTTCCGAAAAGGTTCCAGCTGATAATTGTTGTGAATGCAAAGAACATAAGACAGATTGCAACATAAATGTTACCTACACTTGTTCCGAATACGCTTCCGAATGAGCTTTGAGCAACATTTGTTTTGTCAATGCCGCTATTTGCAAGAATCTGAGCATAGCTTGCACCGTCGGCACCTGCCAATGCTCCATCACCAACGTATGTACAGCTGATTACAACAAGAGCTGTCATGGTGAGAACAACAAAGGTATCGAGGAACACACCAATCATGGCAGCAACACCCTGATCGTGGGGAGTTTTAACATTTGCCATGGCGTGAGCATGAGGAGTTGAACCCATACCTGCCTCATTGGAGAAAAGACCTCTTTTTGCACCCTGGCTGATTGCCATTTTGAGAGCGGCACCAACACCACCACCAATAAGAGCCTGAGGCTTGAAGGCATATTTGAAGATTGCACCGAAAGCGGCAGGAATATCAACAATGTTCACTGCAAGAACAATGAGACTTCCCACAATGTAAAGAACTGCCATAACAGGAACAATTTTTTCTGCAGCGGACGCAATTCTCTGTGCTCCGCCAATGATGATGAAGCCAACAATCAAAGCAAGAACAAGACCTGTTACCCATGTGGGAATACTGAATGCAGTGTTAAAGGTTGCACCAATGGAGTTAGACTGAACCATACCGCCTATGAAACCGAGAGAAATAACGGTTGCAACAGCAAAGAATCCTGCAAGGAATGTACCGAATTTGCCTTTGAATGCGCGTTTTATGTAGAAAATAGGTCCGCCGTGAACCGTGCCGTCCTGATCTACAACTCTTGTTTCCTGAGCGAGCACTGCTTCGGCATAGATTGTTGCCATGCCGAGGAATGCAATGATCCACATCCAGAAAATTGCGCCGGGACCGCCAAGAAGAATGGCACCCGAAGCACCGACAATGTTACCTGTACCAACCTGACCTGCAACAGCTGTTGCAAGAGCCTGGAAGGAGCTCATTCCGCTCTTTTGCTTTTTGCCCTTAAGCGAAACATTTCCAAAAACCTGTTTAAGTCCCTGACCAAAACAACGCACCTGAACGAAACGTGTTTTGAACGAGAAAAACAAACCGATTGCTACAAGCAGAATAATGAGAACATAATCTGCCATGTAGGTGTTGATTACACCCATAACGTCCAGAATCTTTTGCTCTGCGACTTTGAGCCATGCTGTAATCTGATCCATAATTAAATCCTCCTTAAAATTAAAAAAGTCATCGGCAATGCAACCGACAACTCCGAAAAATATGCACATCCCACAGGCGATGCTTAACGCATCACATGAAATGTGCTCTGTCCTTTTGCCTGAGAGATTCGGCTTTCGCCTTGCACCTTCGGCACCCATAGATTGAGATTCTCCAGAGTTCTCTACACTTTCAGTCTCTTTTGGATTCTGAAAGGATCACCGAGTATTAATTTTGATAATATTCTAACATAGATTATATTACTTGTCAATTATTTATATTGCATAAAACAAACTGTCAATTCATGTCGGTTTTTGCTCTCATTTTGTTATTTGGAATAAAACTGTCTCTGAAATCATATATATACAGTAACGGAGAGTGATGCATATGAAATACAGGCGTCAAAAAACACACCTGAAAAAATATACTTCATGCAAAACAAGCGAAGAAAAAGAAAAACTTTTAAAACTTGCCGGATTCAAACGCAGATTCACAATTATACTATTTTTTTCGATGATAGTCTTTTTTGGGCTTCGTCAGAATCCTGTCGGGATAAATATCCGCAATTTCTTAACATCCGCCACGTCCAACGAAAGCGATGTTTTTATTTCTGCAAAAAATTATATGACTAAAAAATTATCGTTTTTAAATAAAATCGGAGAATCCGGTGCAAAGTTCACAAATAACTATCTTAAACCATCGGAAAAAGAAATCGTTCATGCCGAAAGCAAGGCACTTTCCGCAGGCACAGAAGAAAAAATCAAACCATCCTCACAATCGGACCCTCTCATAACTTCTGCCGTTCAGCCGGAGAAGAAAGATGACTTTTTGCCGATTCGCCCCCACGATGGCATTATAACCTCATCTTTCGGAGAAAGAGTGCATCCCGTAAGCGGTAATATCAGCATGCACAACGGCATTGACATTGCCGCGGTCGAAGGCGACGAAGTAAGAGCCACCGAAAGCGGTATAATCGAAAAAGCGGAATATAACCAATATTCGGGCAATTTCATTGTCATAAGACATTCCGACACTATCACAAGCTCCTATGCACACATGTCAAAGCTTAATGTGAAGGAAGGCGACGAAGTTGAAAAAGGTGACATCATCGGTTATGCCGGCAGCACCGGCACTGCAACAGGACCTCACGTGCACATGGAAATACGCATAGACAAAATAGCGGTTAACCCCGAAGAATATTTTGCCAAAAGGTGATTGTTATCTTTTTTAAACTTTCAAAATCTTTGTGCCTTTCGGCATTTTTGGCAAGCTTTTTTTCCTTTGAAAAAGAGCTTGTTCTCATTTACATTGCAATTGCCGTTCACGAATGTGCACATTTAATTGCCTGCCTTTTCACAAAAGAAAAACACTTGGGAATAGTTGTTAATATTTTTGGAATGAGCCTTATTTGCAAACCAATAAAAAAGCTTTCAAACTCCATGATTGTTCTTTTTTCGGGGCCGATTGCAAGTTTTGTTTTATTTTTTGTTTTTTCTTTTGTCGCTCAAATCGAAGGAGCTAATCCTTATATGCGCTTTTTTGCTTTTGTTAATCTTTCGATTGGTACGGCAAACCTTTTGCCTGTTGTTCCCCTTGACGGAGGCAACATTATTAAAGGACTTTTGCATTCAAAACTCGGAGTCATTGCCGGAGAAAGGATTTCACAAAAAATTTCCGGTGCATTCCGAATCTTTTTTGTTTTGGCAGAGCTTATTTGTATTCTCTGCAAAATTTTTAACCCATCTGCATTTGTTTTTGTTATTTTTCTTATTGCCTCACGAAAAAAAGAGAAAGAGCTTGCAATTTATGATAAAAAATGCATTCTTTCGGGCGATACACCTAAAAACAAAAAAATCAAATATATGTCATTCGATTCCGAAAGCGAACTTTTGGCAATAGCAGAGAAAATATCTCACTCCTACTTTCTCATTGTTGCGGCATTTGAAAACGGAAAATTTGTTGGTGACATTGATGAAAGAGAACTGCTTTTCGCCATAAGAAAAAACAGTTCTCTTTGTACTTTGAAAGAGTATTTTGAGGACAAATGCCTGTAATTTTCAAATTGAAAATTATCAAGCTGTTTCGAATGTCAGATTTGTAGGGAACGGGCTTGCTCGTTCCGTTTTGTTTTGTCGGCAGGAGCAAACCCCTGCCCTACAATCGCTTATTTTTAAACAGTCAACAAATCGGAGTTTATCGCTCCGGCACGAAAACGCCGGTTGTTTTTGAGAAAGGGTTCTCAAGCACTTCTTTTGAGAAAAAGTTCTCAAACTTTTCTTTCGTGGGGCTTCTATAGTCAGCCCCACACCCCGACCACCGCTGATGTTTTATTCGGCA
>JAFQHQ010000038.1 GCA_017397885.1 Clostridia bacterium
ACTTTTTACCGACAATTTGAACTTAAAAACTTAGTACCACTATAAGAAATAGCGATAAACTTTCTACGTTAATATTTTACTCCGAATCAAATGCTATGTAAATTGCAAAAAAGCTTATTTTCATTGCGAAAAATCCTTTTTTCGAGTATTTAGGTATAATCAATGCCGGATGAATAGGATTTGGACAGATAAAAACATCAAATTGTAATTTATCGCTGTGTTTAACACAAGGACATCGTAGGGCGTGACGTCCTCGGCACGCCGTGTAATCTTTCGACGAAATCAGGCTGAAGCGTTGCCTCCTTTGTGTAAAGGGCAATGTCGTCAACTTAACGCGCAACAACTCTCTTTTGTCATGTTGAGCGAAGCCGTAGGCGAAGTCGAAACATCTAAAAATAAGATCCTTCGATTACGCTATCGCTTCACTCAGGATGACATTAAAGTAGTTTTTCCTTAAGTTGACGACATTGGTGTAAAGGGACGGGGACCGCGTAAGCGGTGGAGGGATTGGAACAAACTGCCTCAATTGCAGTATTTGTGCTTGTTTGAGAGTTTCTCTTTTAACAATCCCTCAGTCACTTCGTGACAGCTCCCTTTACACAAAGGAGCCTTTCGTCCTCGTGTTAAACAGCTCGACAAACTCCAATTTGAATCCCACGGTTTATAAAACAATAATTACTTGACACACTTTTAACATCGTGATAAAATTACATGTAATCAAAGAAAGAAAGAGGCTGAAAAATGACGATTAAGCTTTATGATACAGACAGTTATTTAACAGAATTTGAAGCAAAAGTGCTTTCGTGCAAAGAGTGCGAAAAAGGTTTTGAGGTAATTCTTGACCAAACGGCATTTTTTCCCGAAGAAGGCGGTCAGTGCTGTGACAAGGGAAGCATAGACGGAATTGAAGTTATCGATGTACAGCTATCGGGCGACAGCATCGTGCACTATCTCAAAAAAGCCCTTGAGGTAGGAAAAACAGTTAAAGGTAAAATAGATTTTAAGGTGAGATTTCGCAACATGCAAAACCACACCGGTGAACATATCATCTGCGGAATTGCCCACGAAAAATACGGTTATGAAAATGTGGGCTTTCATCTTGGTGAGGACACGGTTACCATGGATCTTGACGGTCCGCTTACAAAAGAACAGATTGACGAAATAGAATTCCTTGCAAACGAAGCTGTGTATAAAAATCTTGAAGTCAGTGCATGCTATCCTCCCGAGGAAGAGCTTGAAAAAATACCTTACCGTTCCAAGTCGGAAATCCAAGGAAAGGTTCGCATTGTCACCATTGACGGTGTTGACATTTGCGCCTGCTGCGCACCGCACGTAAGTCGCACCGGCGAGGTGGGCATCATCAAAATTGTGGACTTTTTTGCTCACAGAGGCGGAGTGCGTATAACTCTCCTTTGCGGATTTGATGCTCTTTGTGACTACCGCCAAAGATATGCCCAAACTCTTGCAATTTCAAACATGCTCTCGGTTAAGCAACACGAAACCGCCGACGGAGTGAAAAAGCTTCTTGATGATATGGGCAAGCTCAGGGGAGAAATCAGTGAAAAATCAAAGGCTCTTGCAGCTCTTTATGCCGATTCAATTGATGAAACCAAAGAAAATGTGATTCTCTTTACCACGCTTAACCGTGATGAAATGAGAGACATTGTTAATCGCGGCATGAAAAAATGCAAAGGCATTGTTGCCGTTCTTTCGGGCAATGACACCGACGGATACGGATATATTTTCGGTTCGGAAAATGTGAAACTTAAAGACTTTTCAAAAGAGCTTAACTCTGCACTAAACGGCAGGGGCGGCGGCTCGGATACCATGATTCAGGGAAACCTCGGTGCAAAAAAAGAAGAAATTGAAAGCTTTTTCAAAAAAATCAATTATTAAGGAAATAAAACAAATGTCGAATTATGATTTTTTAAATACTACTATTCCATCAAAAAAACAAATCAGAGAATTTTTGAACTCCTTTCCGTATGACGAAATGAGTGCCGCAGTTTTCGAATATTCACTAAACCTTTATGATGAAGCTATTGGAGAGTTTTTTTCGGCTTCTAACTTCGCAAATACTCCTTATGAAAGAGAGTTTGCCCAACAGCTAAATTCTCTGAGCTCAGCTTCAGATATCGTAAATATGATGCGAAAGCCGACTTCTCCACTTGCCAAAAGAGCGTTAATGCAAAAACTTATGCAGGTTGAAGATGACGCACTGGAACTTATTAAGACTAAATGCATGACAAATATGCAAGATTATTTTATTGAAAATGCAGTACGCTTTTTTGTTAATTGTAAAGAGAATTGCTGCGAATGGATATTGGAAAATTTTGATGATTTTCGAAGCGATTATTTAAAATCTATGCTTTGTATTGTTATAGGATTTCGTGGCGAGCCATCCAACATTCCGTTTTTAATTGAAAAAGCATTTTATTTTTTGAACTTTTTTTCTGATGAATCCTTCGAGCAGGCTCCGGCACTTGCAGTCGAAGAAATCGCTGTGCGTTTTAAACTTATATAAAAACCACTATGGGCATCAAAATTGTTTTTGATGCCCATAGTGGTTTATTTTATTTCAAAACAATCTCTTTCATACGGAAATTGCCGTCAACGGTAGTGTAAATACCTTCATCCATAATTGCTTTTCCGCTTTTTTTGCTTCCGTCGGGGAGAGTGTATTCCTTCGACTCATTAAGCACCGGATAAACGGTGAGTGCTCTTTGAAGAATTTTGTTTGTAAACACGTGAACTCTTGTTTCGTTAAATTCACGGTCGTTATATTGGAAAATGAGAACAGACGGTGTGTCTGCAAGGATTCTAACTTCGGCATTTACCCAGAAATCACGTTCTTTTTTGAATTTTGCAATATGCTCTTTTAATTCTTTTTTCACATTCTCGCCAAGGTCTGCAATGTCACAGCTGAATCCCAGCGGACTTGCACTGAGGAACCCTTTAAGATAGCTCATGTCCACATCGACAACTCTGTCCCAAGTAGCATCGGAGGTTGAGAAAATGTGTTCTGCATATTCTGTTTCATAAGCAGGAATCATCTTATCTCTCGACATGATAACCGTCCAGCGTTCAAAAGTTCTGGGGTCAAGACGGAGAAGTGTATCTCTGAACATTCTCATTCCGTGATAGGGGCTTTGATTGTCGGAATACCAGAAGCTGTCAAACTGAACACAGTTGGAAAGTGTCATTCTGATGCCGCCCGACGCACAGTTGGTTATGTATATATCAGGGTATGTGTTTCTCACACGGTCAATGAAGCAGCGATAGCCCTCAAACCATTTTGTGAAGGCGTTTCCGCTTTTGTCGAAGGTGATGTCGGAGTTAAAGTCAAATTTTACATATTCTGCGCCAAATTGGTCAATGATTGCCGTCACACGTTTAAAAATGTAGTCTGCAGCTTCGGGATTTGCAAAATCAATAAAGAAGTTTTTGCCGTGACGGAAATAATACTCGGGATAGTTTTTAACAGCTTCCGATTCGGCATCGGCTGTTTCGGGTTCAAACCAAAGACCAAACTTCATGCCGTGAGCTCTCACACTTTCGGCAATCTCCATCATTCTGCCCTTAAAGCCCGAATTTGGATTTTCAAACCAGTCACCGATGTTAACACCCCAACCGGGTTTTGTGCCAAACCAGCCGGCATCAACAACAAAATATTCTGCGCCAAGGTCTGCAACTGCAGGGATCTGTGCCATTGTGCTTTCGAAATCAATGCGAGCAAATTTCCAAAGCCATGTGTTGAAGATAACCGGAAGCTTTCTTTCTCTGAAAGTGTCTATGCAATAACGATGAAGCTTCCATGCATCCATATCAAGCTTATTCTTGAATTCATAGAACAAAATGTCACCAAGGGCCATTGTCTCACCGGGGGCAAGCTCTATGTGAGTGTTTGAGGACTCAATGCCGATTTCGATGTCAACAAAGCTGTTTTCGCCGGGGAAATAGTGTCTTTTGGCTCTCATTTCCCATGACGAATCCGGCATATAGTGATAGGCATATCCACGGTTTGACTGACAGTTCCACATTGCCATAAAGGGCACTGCGCCGGAAGCCGAACGCACAGAGTCGGTGGCGGCAACAACCTGTGTTACAAGCGGAAGCCACTGACCCTGACTTTCATTTTGCCAGCCGTTATATTGAGTGTAAATTTCATATTCTCCACCGTCAAAGGTAAACACAGGGTGAAGAAGTGTGAAGGTGAGAGTTTCATCGGAGATATTTTTGACGGTATCCTTTCTCATATATACTCCGTGTCCCTGATGGGTAATTTCGGAATTTATTTCATATTTATCGTTCTTTAAGCTTGCTTTAGTTTCATCTGCCTGTAGCTCTCCGTCAACAAAATCGTCGGTTGTTGCTATTTTCCAGAGCTGCCATGGTTCGTTTCTTAACTGTCCGTACATAGACAAAATTCTCCTTTGTACATATTATTTTAAAATCATACATTGATGATAACACTTTATGAGAAGATATTCAAGCAATTTTTGTATAAATAAACTGCAAATATGTATCAATTATTTTCAATTGCTTGTATAACCCTTTTCACAATCTCCTTAACATCGGGTGCATTTTCGCAAGTATATTTTTCAAATTCCGGACTTTGGGGCATTGAGAAAAATCCTATGGATTTTTTTGCATCTTCCATCATTGCCTTTGTTGCGGCAAGCTCAATGTCGTGATAGAGCATTTCCTTTTTCAGAGCTGAAACCTCTGCACCGCCTGCCTTTGCCATGTAGGTATAGCAGTTGATTTTTCTTATTCCAAGCTCAATGGATTTCATATAGTCACGAGGGTTTACACCGCTTCCGCCGTGCATAACAAGGGGGACACTCACCATCTGACCGATTTTTTTCAGACGGTCAAAATCGAGCTTTGGTTCTTTGGCATATATTCCGTGAGCCGTGCCAAATGCACAGGCAAGGGCATCGATTCCGGTTTTTTCGGCAAAGTCTTTTGCATCATCGGGGTCGGTGTAGATGCTTTCTCCGCCTGCTCCTCCGCCTTCACGCTTGCCCATGAAGCCGATTTCCGCCTCAACGGAGGCACCGTGTTTTTTTGCCATTTCAACAACCATTGAAGTATTGGCATAATTCATTTCGCGGTCAAGCTCCGAGCCGTCATACATAACCGAAGTGAATCCCAAATCGAGGGCTCTTTTCACATAGGCTATGTCTGTTCCGTGATCAAGATGAACGCAAACAGGAACGCTTGCTTTTTCTGCCATAAAAAGCATTATGGGGGCAATCTCTTCCATCTTGCATACATTCATCTCTTCGTGAATTTGTGCATGCATGATAATAACGGGCATTTTTTGTGCTTCAGCCGCACCGATAACCGCCCTCATGCTTGCAAGATTGGGAGTGTTGAAAGAACCTATGGCACATTTTTTGGCTTGTGCAACCTTTAATATTTCCTTTAAGCTTACTAACATTTTTTCACCTTTTCTCTGTTAAATTTATAATCGGTCTTATGCTATTGTAAATATTTTTATATGCGTTATATAATTTCTCATAAAGAGAAGCATTTTCGGGATTTGGCTCATATATTTTTTTGATTTTAACAAATTTTTCTTTAGCCTCATAAAGGTCTTTATATATTCCAAGCGCAACGCCGGTCATCATGCAAGTACCGGCTGTGCCTGCCTCCTTTGATTCAAGAGCCGCAACGGGACGGGAGAGAATATCTGCTTTAATTTGCAGCCACACCTCAGAGGATGCACCGCCACCTGTGGCACAAAGCATTTCGGGATTTATGCCGAATTCTTTTAAATGTTCAATGTTTGTTAAAATATCATATGTCACACCCTCCATAAGAGCCTTGTAGAGGTCTTCGCTTTTGTGCTCTAAAGTAAGTCCTATCACTGCCGCCTTTGAAAGGCTGTCCATATAAGGATTTGCCGCACCCGAAAAATGGGGCATAACAAGAATTCCGGTGGGCGAGTCGGGGATGAGAGAGTCAAGCTTTGCGTATGAACTCTCTTTTGCAAAGTTATCACGAAACCACTTTATGACCGCCCCTCCCGCGAAAGACAAAGCATAGCAAACATATGTTCCGTCAAAAACAAAGGGCACAACGCTGTAGCCTTCGTCATACATTTTTTCGTTTTCGGGAATGCAGTCAAATACCGGTGTCACACATTCCACGGTGCCCGTGCCGTCTACTGCCATTCCCGGTTTGAATACGCCTGCTCCGACGCAGGCGGCAACTTGGTCATGAGCTCCGTTTACAATTTTTACATTTCCATTTATGCCAAGTTTTTCTTTTATTTCATCTTTTATTTCTCCTGCCATATTAAATGCCGGAACAGGTTTTGAAAACAAAGCTTTGTCAATTTGTGCAGCTTCAAAAATTTCATCACTCCAGCATTTTTTTCGTATGTCAAACGCCATTGTTCTTGCGGCAAGAGAATAGTCTATGCAGGCATTGCCGGTGAGTTTGTATATGATGTAATCTTCCATGAGCAAAACCCGTTTTATCTTTGAGAAAACATGGGGCAAATTGTTTTTTATCCACATGAGCTTTGGAAGACTGTACATGTGATGAGGCTTCACGCCCGAAATATCAATAAGTCTTTTTTCACCAAGTCTTTGGGTAAGCTCTTGGCATTCCTCTGCTCCCCGGGAATCGGTGTAGAGCATTGAAGGAAGCAAAACACTGTCATCCTCGTCAAGCACCGCAAAGGTTTCGCCAAAGGTTGTAACTCCGATTGCATCGGGCATATAATATGAAACAGCATCACGAATAACATCACATACCGCTTCAAAAATTGCCTCTGCATCAATTTCATGCTCTCCGCTGTGGCGTTTAACATCATATTCCTTGTAGGAATTATGCAAAAAAACACCCTCATGGTCATACAAAGTCAGCTTGCAACCCGTTGTTCCAACATCAAGACCGCCAATTATCATGTCAATTCACCTCAATCGATGCTTACTACATCATAACCAAGATATATTTTGAAGGCTTCTTCAAGCACATTTTTCACACTGCCGTTTGCAACTGTGGTGTGATGCTTAAAGCCGCCACGGGCAAGGCGCAGGAGCTTATCCTGAAGATTGTCGATGTGTGCAACGCCTCCGCATCCGAAAAATTCTTTTTCGATTTCCTCTCCGGTGAATTTGCCCTCGCTGAAATATATTGTAATTTTTCCATCCTCGGTTTTGCAGTTTGAATAGGTCATGGGGAAGGCGGCAATTCTGCCCTCGTTTGTTCCCCAACCGCTTCCGGGGTCGCCTTTGTCAAACATTTTGTGTGATGTAACCGTCCCTCTTTGTGCCATAAGCTTTTGGGCAGTTGAACCGCAGTGGAAAAGAATAACCTTGTCGGGATCGTCGCCGTAGTTGTTGTTCCAGTCAAGACAAGCAGAAGGACCCCCGGTTGCAAGAGACAGCGCACGCATTGTGATTGCCGAACACATGTCAATTTCGCAGGATGCGGTTATACCTCTGTCATTGAGCTCGCTTATGAGAACACAGGGGCAAACCCTCAGATATGTTTCCATTTCGTTCCAGCAACGAAGGGCAATGGCATCAAGACGATAGGTTTCGATGTATTCGTCAATAACCACACTTATTTTTGAAAGCATGATTTTTTTATCTTCGGGAACATTTGAAAAATCAGTATAATTTTCAAGGATTGTCTTTTTTGCCAGAACCTTTTCGTCATCATCTTTCTTTGCTCTTACAAATTCAAAAAGCTCCGACAAGTCAAAGCATTCCACGTTTATTCCGTGTCTTTGCATTGTAAGCTCGTCAAAACGCACGGTTTTAAAGGCAGTTGTTCTTGCGCCGATACATCCGATGGTAAATTTTTTCATTCCGTTAACCACTCGGCATATGGCGGCAAAATCCTTTAGGTTTTGAGCAAACTCTGCAGAGAGCGGATGAACAACATGAGGCTTCATAACCGTGTAGGGAACCTTGTACTGTTCAAAAACATCGGTTACCGAAAATTTTCCGCAAAAAGCATCTCTGCGATGCTGAAAATCCATTTTACCGATTTCATCGGGATATGCCTGCATCAGAATCGGCACTCCGGCATTTTCAAGAGCGGCAATTGCACCGTTTTCGTCCACGAAAATCGGCATACAAAGAATAACGCCGTCATATTCACCTTCGTGAGACTTGAGCCATTTTGCATAGAGTCTGCCTTCGTCACGGGTTTCCACTGCACCGTATCGGGTTGCATCCTTGTCCATCATAATATAATCAAAGCCTGCATCAGTAACGGCTTTCACCATGTCCTCACGTGCGCCTTCAATAAGCTCGGCGGGCATAAAGCCACGGTTACCGAAATATAAAGCAAAGGTTTGTTTTTTCATAGAATATACACCTCCGTATAATTATATCTTGATTATATTTATTTTTGTGTTATAATGAAAGACAAATATGTTTTAAAATTTGTAAATTTGTACAATTATTTGGGATGATTTTAATGGAATTAAAAATTGATTTTTCAAGGCTGAATGACATTTTGCTTTCATTTTACAAGATGTCGGGAATAAAAATAATAATCTTTGACGAAAACCGTGAGATAATAGCTTCATATCCGCCACGCGACTGCAATTTTTGCCGAAAGCTCAAAGAAAATGCGGATATGAGCAAAAAGTGTCTGAAAAACGACACTGAAATTTTCAACAAATGCAAAAAAAGCGGTGAGCTTATTATCTACACCTGCCATGCAGGGCTTGTTGAAGGCTGTGCGCCCATAAAACAAAACGGAAAAATTCTGGGTTACATAATGTTCGGTCAGATATCCGACCTGCCGTCAAGGGAGGTTTTGTCAGACAATGTGTATCATTTTTGCAAGGAAAACGGTCTTGACGAAAAAACATTTATTGCCGCATCAAAATCCATAAAGCTTAAAAAATATGATGATATTATGGCGGCGGCAAAAATTTTTGAGGCTTGCATAAGCTATATTGTGCTGAACGAAATGATGATGCCAAAAGATGACAAAACAATGATTGAATGCGAAAGATTTATTGATGAAAACATTGCCGATGTTACCGTTGAAAAGCTTTGCTCTCATATGAACATCAGCAGAACCGCACTTTACGGTATTTTCAGAGAAAAAAGCGGAATCGGGGTGTCTTCGTTCATAAGAAACAAACAGCTTGAACATTCAAAAAAGCTTCTCACCGAAACAAACCTTAGTGTAAGCGAAATTGCCTCAATGTGCGGATTTGCCGATTACAATTATTTCAGCAGAGTTTTTAAAAAGAAATACGGAGCATCTCCAAAAGCCGTAAGGCTCGGATAATGCTCCGTTGGTGTGAATCAATTTAATTTTTCAAGAAATACAAGACCCTGATAGTCAAAATTCATATAAAGTCTCATTGCTTCTTCATCGGTGTAGGGTGTACCGGTTTCACAGGTGAAAGGTCCTTCATAAGAAATTTCTTTAAATGCTTTCATAACTTCATCCCATTTTATGTCACCGGCAAGGGGTGTCATGTGGGAATCTTCACGCTTGAAGTTGTTGTGAATGTGGGTACATTTTAAACGAGCACCCACTTCTTTTATGGCATTTGCCTGATTGAAATCCATCATGTTTGCATGACCTGTGTCCCAGCATATTCCGACTCTTTTGTCGTTAAAGCTGTCGGTAAGCGTAATGAGGTCTTCGTAGTTTGATGTGAAAAATGGCATTTGGGGAACAATCCCACCAAAAATGGGGAGGTTTTCAAGGGCAACGCCTGTGCCGTGTTTTACAGCGGCTTCAAGATAGGTGCTTATGACCTTTTTGTTATCTTCCATTGCAGAGCTTGTTTTATATCCGGAATTTATGGCAGTTCTCGGATGATACACACACCAGTCACCACCAAGCTCGGCTGTCACTCTTACGCCTTCTTTAATATCTTCTTCTCTTTCTTCATCAATTATTTCCGATGAAATTCTAAGGTCGTAATAGTAAAGATGAGACTGAACACATTTAAGATTATATTTTTCAAGAATTTTTTCAATGTCTTCTCTCATAACGTTCCATTCATCACTTGTTTTATGGTCAAGTGCGGCAAAGTTCACCGCCATATGACGAAAGCCTGCATCATGAGCCAGACGGCATCTTGTTTCAAAAAGCTCATTGTAAGGAATCTGAATTGATTTTATCATGGCATTTTTCTCCTTTTTTTAGAGTTTTCCTTTTTGTATTTATTTGCCGGAATACCGACCTCTTTTTTGAAAGTTCTGAGAAAGTAGTTTACATCGCCAAATCCGGTTTTTTTGGCAATTTCTTTTGATGTGAGGTTGGTTGTAAGAAGCAATTCCTTCGAAGCTTCAAGTCTTTTTTCTTTGATATATGCAAAAACTCCCCGAGGCATATAAGGCTTTGTGAGCTTGTAGAGCATTGAACGGGACACAAAAAAATATTTGCAAAGCTCCTCAATGCCAAGAGGTGATGAAAGGTTTTTGTTAATATACTGTACAATTTCTTCGCCGAGAGTTTCGCTGTCTGAATATGCAAGTCTGTTTTGAATTATGTAGGATACGGTCATATCCAAAAGAAACGAAATTGCTTCGAGCTTTGTTGCGGAAACATATTTTATCTTTTCACAGCTTTCCTCAATCCAACGGTTGTCATAACCGTATTCTTCACAGCGTTTTTTCACATCTTCAACAAATTCCTCATGAGATTCTTCATTTGTGATTTGCCCGTAAATTGCATAGCCAATCACTCTGTCACCATCGGAGATTACCGATGCAACCTCGGTGAGTCCTGCATGACATTTTTGCATAATGGGCTTTGCCCTGTTTTTTTCACATTCCAGAAAATGACGGGCATTACATTCATCACACAAAAGTCTTGTCTTTTCGTTTTCCTGCATTTTGGAACAAAACTCACTGTTTGCTTCGGGGAAACTTGTTATCTCTTTAAAGCCTGTGTCATAAATTGCAATTTTGACCCCCGTAAGATCGTAAAAGGCTTTTATGACCTCCCGCAATCTGAGTTTGTCGGTTTTTAGCATAAAACCACCTCTTGTTGATTATATCATCTGTTTCTGGTACATTCAAGTATATTTTATTCACAAAAACTGTAAAATCGTATCAAAAGTATAAAAATGCATATTTAGAAAAATATCCGCAAGGAAAACACCTTGCGGACGAGAAAATTATAATTTAATTTTGCAGTGGGCTTTGCATGCGCAGTTTTTTCATTGCAAATATATATGCAACGCCAAGTGTTGCAATTGAAAGTATCCAGCCTACGGGCCACACAAGATAGAGGAATGTGAGATTGCCTTCGAAAAGCGGATAATAGAGACCATACACCCACACAAAGCGAAGCAAACACATAAACACAAGGGTGGCAACCGTGGGAATGATGGGTTTTCCCATGCCTTTCAGGGCTGCTCCCATAACCTCGTTTATACCGCAGATAAAATAGGTGCTTGAAATTATGAGCATTTTTTGCCTTGAATATGCTATAACCTCAGGAGTGCGTGTCATAATTGATGAAAGTTCACCCGAAAAAATTGCCGAAAGTGCACCGAGGGAAGCACCGAATATTACCGACACAAAACAAGAACTGTATATGGACTTTTTAACTCTGTCAAGCTTTTGTGCTCCCACGTTTTGTGCCACATATGATATTGCGGCAACACCGGGAGAGTGAATAACCTGATACAAAATGCCGTCAAACTGATTTGCTATTGAAATTCCGGTCGTTGCATTTGGTCCGAGTCCGTTAACGGCTGTTGCAATTATTACATTGGCAAAGGAATATAGACTTGTCTGAAGTCCCGAGGGAATGCCGACATGAAGAATCTTTTTCAGTTCTTCCTTTTTAAATCTCATGCTACGAAGGTTAAAATCAAAGTTTTTGTGTGAACGCTTCAATGTTATGTAGCAAAGTCCACCGGCAACAAGGTTTGAAGCAATTGTTGCAATTGCAACGCCTTCAACGGTCGTATTTAACACTGCAACACACAAAAAGTTGAGCCCGATTTTTACAACTCCGCCCGTAATTGAATAATACATGGGTCGTCTTGAATCACCGCATGCACGCAGGATTGATGCAAAGGTGTTATAGAGCATAAGAACCGGCGCACCCAAAAAATATATTTTGAAATATCTTACGGCTCCGGGCAAAAGGGATTCGGGACAATTGGTCCACTGAAGAAAGGTTTTGGCAAAAAACAAACCTATTAAAAGAAGCAAAACACCACCGGCAAGTGCAAAAGCAAGAGCAGTGTTAATGGCATCGTTTGTTTTGCTTCGGTCTCCTTCGCCGATGTGTCGGGCAACAATAACATTTGCGCCCACAGAGCAACCGAATAGAAGACTTGTGCAAAGAGTTGTCAGTGTGCCGCAAGCTCCAACCGCACCAACAGCAGTATCGTTGGCATAATAACCAAGCACCGACATATCCAGCACACCAAACAGTGTTTGCAAAACACACTGTAGCATAATGGGCATTGTCATCATCAAAACACCTTTTGTGATGTTACCGTGAAGCATATCAACATTTTTCGATTTCATAATTGTTCCCTCATATTTCTGTATGACAATTATTTAATATGATATCACTATTTGAATATTTTGGTTATGCTTTTTTATAACAAAACTTGCACAAAACATAGAATTTTTTCAAGAAAATATAACAGAAACTGCCCTGTCCCCAAACTGTTCACTCTCCTGACAAAACAGTTGATATTATATTTCCTTTTTTGCTTCGATATAAGAATCCTCGTTTATGATCTTCAATAAATATCTCTCCATAAATCCATATATCCTCAACTCTTTCACCATTTTTGTCAAAAAAGCGCAACCGGACGTCCGGGCTTTTTGACGCTAATTCAGATTTATCGACTTCAACAAGCGATAATTCATTTATGCGGTTAATGATATTTTTCATTTGATGTGGTTCGGTACATAACGAATTTTCATAATAGTTTTCTGCTATTCCACCTTGAATTTCAATCATGCTGAGTTCATCTTCATTCACAGACAAATTAATAGAACGTTTTGCTTTAAAGTTAGCTTTGAACTCGTTAAACATCAGCTCTTTGTTAGGACTAAAAATAAGCATTATCACAAAAACAAAGGACAATATGATTAACAAAGTGATTAATATTTTTTTCACGTATCTCACCTCTATTTATAAAAAATCGCCGTCCTTCTCTAGTTCTCTTGGGAGAACCATCGCGGAAAACTAAATATCCATACACCCAACGTAGGGCTCTTTAGCTTAGCCTGACGACATTGGTCTGACGTCCCCAAATGACCTTACTGGCTGACCCTTTTTTTCACCGACTTATCTTTGTATGAATATTCCAATTCCACACCATCAGCAAAATCAAAACAAACTATATCAAATATTAAATCGGAATTATCAAGAACATTAAGAAAGCTATCAATTTTCTCTTCAACATCATAAAAACTGTCTTGGATTTTATATATAATCCTAACGTCAGAATCAACCTGTTTAATCATGTATTCATCATAATCCATAATCTTTTCACTAGGATTACTCCTTAAGCCATGACCAAGCAATATGATTTTTGAACAATAGGCATTTTTTGAAAAATTATTTTGAACCAGTAAAGTCGCCTGTTCTTTCATCCAAGATTCCCAATAACTTCTTGTATAAGTATTGCGCATTGTATCGGGATCAATCGAAAAGTGTATATCGCTGTTTCTTTTTTTTGCTAAAACAACATATTCTTTTAATTTAAAACTATATGTAATAGATACACTCTCAACGCTATCGCCATAAAAGTCATAAATTTTTTTTCGAATCTTATTTCTCGCGGAAATATCATTGAATATCACGCGTACTATTGGAATCATTAATAAAATAATTAATACAACTATCAACAAAACACGAAGTCTTTTTCTCATTACTTTACCTCCGTAAACGAAGAATTACCAAATACTTTTCGAACTGCATTTTTGTATAATTTTGGTATAATTGTTCTATATGGTAAAACTTCGCCATAACTTTTTCCATTTGACAATGTTCCCTTGTGCAATCCCTCAATACTGGTTGTTACACAGTTTTTAGAAAATAACGAATAATCAAAATTTCCGCTTTGTTCAACATAACCAACTATCGGTCCACCAAATTTTTGCTTTGTACCAACATCAGCATTTTTGACAAGGTTATAAAAGTAGTCATAACTTTTCGAAAAATCTCCTTTTATATACGTTGCGGCAGTATAATTATTCGTACTATTCTTCAAATCTCCGATATCTATTTCTTTGGATAACCAATTATTAAAGCTTGCAAAGGAACGCATTACATTATCAGACACTTTCTCCAAATACGCAGCTTCGTCTCCCCAATAGTAATAATACCAATCACCATTTTTGTCTTGTACAATTACAGATGTATGCCCCGCATAAATGCCAGATGAACCTGCAGCATTATCAGATGTAATTACAACGGCATCCAACCCCGAATTATCCACAAACATAACCGGATTATTGCCGCAATATGCATACCAGTTCATTCCGTCTTGTATGGGGTCTTCAGTGATGAATCTTTCTATTTCGGGATCATAGTATCTGTTTCTGAGGTAAATGAGACCGGATTCTTCATCATAATATTCACCGCAATATCTGAACGGATTCGTATCTGATGCTGATATGTTTTTCTGATTACCATATGCATCATATTCATATTCATTTGTTACTTCATCATCTGATACAATGTCCGTTACATCACCGTGAGC
>JAFQHQ010000039.1 GCA_017397885.1 Clostridia bacterium
AAGATGCCTCAAATGGTGAATTTTCGGTATCTTTTGGTTTGTCGTCTTTGAAAGGCGACAGCCTTCCTGCATCCTCCGTACCAAAATATCCTCAAAAATTCATTCGTTTGAGGTCATTGTGAGTTTTAAAATAATAAATTTTGTCTCAATCGAGGCAAAAACGCAGGGAATATGGTAATATTTCCGAGGATTTTAACGATGAGTGAGGCTAAATTTATATTTTAAAACCATCTTTAGTGTTGGTCGTTAAGGCTAACTACACATTAACAAATATGATTTTTTTGATATTAATATGTAATCAATGTTTGTTTACTTATTTGCAACAATTTTGTATAATTTTAATATAACATTAACTAAAATTGCTTGTAATGTCCCTTAAAATAACAATAAAGCACATTAAATATAAAAAAATATAATGTTACACAAATATTTCAAGTCATTTTTGTTAATATTTCCCTGCTTCAGGTGGTGATTTAGTGAAACGAAAAATAATATCTTTAATTTTGGTGATTATTATGAGTTTGTCATTAATAAATATAACAAATGCAAATGCCGAGGCTCCGGCTGAAAATATTTTATATTTCTACGAGGATTTTCAGTCTGCATCCGGCTCTCTTGTACGAAGTCTGGAATTTGCACCAAATAACAACGAAATCAAGACCGGTCAGGATTCGGACGGCAACAAATATGCAAGCATCTTTATGAATTCCACCGAAGAATCAAAAAAAGACGGCGCAATCATAAAACGCTTTGGTAGCCACAGACCTCATGGCAAAATCGTTATAGAAGCAAAAATCAAGGTTTCTGATTTCACCCTTTGCACCAGGATGATAGCCATTCGAAGCCCATATGGCGGTTCGGGAGAAATTTATCCCGTAAAAATTGACTCTGCAGGCAAGGTGTTTGCAAGAGGAAAATCTTCCTCTTGCTTTACAATGAAAGAGAATGTGTTTTACAAATTCTCCATTGCAATGGATCTCGACTCCGGCATTTACACTCTTTACATCGACAATGCACCCGTTGCAGAAAATCTCAATTTTAAAACCGATCTCACTTATGACTTCAGTTCAATTTCACTTTTGCTTTTTAATGTGCGTAATGCTTCGGCAGGCTGCAAAAGTCAATACTCCATTGATGACATAAAGGTATATGGCGCAGATTCAGTACTCTCCGAATCGGAATTTTCGTCAAGACAGTGGACACTTTCTGTTGATCCCGAAACCAATGTCAGCCCGGAAATGGTAAAGCTTTCTCTTAAAGACAGTCTCGTTTTTTATCCTGATGCTAAAAATGCTCTTTGCTATGGAGAGCTTATCGAAGCAAATGGAGCAGTTTTCACAAAAGATAATTTAACCTGCATTTCCGCTGACTTTGTAAATGAGATATGCAATAAGATAGTTTCTGATGATGAATACGTTAGTGCAAAAGACCTTGCCCACGCACTTGGTATGAATATCTTTTCCGACAAAACCGGACTTGTTATCTTAAGTCCGTCAGAGCTCGGCATTAACTGGCGTGACAATCTCAGTTATCTCAGTGCAGTGTGTGGTGAAATGGTCTATGAAAGACCGGGTGGTGCAGAGGTTCTCGATAAAATGAAAAATCTCTATCCCCAAAAGAAACACCCGAGAATTTTTGTTGAGGGTTCTTTTGATAAGCTGAAAGAGGAGATAAACACCGAACCTCTCAAAGCAAAATGGTATTCAGACATCAAACTTGAAGCCGACAAGTGGCTTGTTAAAAAGGTTTCAACCTATGGCGTGACCGACGGAGTGAGGATGAGCGATCAGGCACTTCAACTTCTGGATGTTGTCACCACCTGCGGATTTGTATATAAAATAGAGGGTGGTGAAAAATACCTTAACCGTTGCATTGCCGAAATTGAAGCAATAGTTTCATTCCCGGACTGGAATCCCAACCACTTCCTCGATGTGGGACGGTTTATGCAGGCTGTATCTCTTTGTTATGACTGGCTCTATGATGACCTTGCTCCAAAACTTAAAAGTCAAATGAGAATCAGCCTCCGCGACAAGGCTCTCAAAGAGGTTATGAAGGACTATCTTTTCCTCCCGCGTGACCGTGGTTATCATTGGTCGGAAGCACCCACCGGCGATAACTGGAACACGGTAATAAACAGCGGTGCTCTTATGGCAGCACTTGCAATTGGTGATGAAGAAGGTTATGAGGCTCTTTGCTCTGATGTTATTTCAAACGGTCTTGTGTCACTGGAAAATGCCTTTGACATGCTTGCACCCGACGGATCGTGGTATGAAGGCGTTGCCTACTGGACACAAACCTCACGTACAATGATATGGGCAATGAAAGCATTGATTACTGCCTCCGGTTCCGATTACGGTCTCTTTAATGTTCCGGGGCTCAAATATTCCGGCTACTATTTATATGAGCAATCCGGTTCAACAGGGATTTTTAATTTCAACTATGCGGCATACCGTGGCTACGTTTCTCCCTGGCTTGTATATTTTGCTGATCGCCTCGGCGATGAATCTTTAAAGAAAATCTGTATTGACCACATGGAGAAATATGGTGAAAAGGGCAGTGCCGAAGCAATTTTCCTTTGCGGCAAAAGTCCCAATGAAAACACAAAAATAAATCTCCCTCTCGATAGCTACTACAGAGGTGCAGAAACGGTTTCCATGAGAAACTCCTGGAATGATGAAGATATGATTTTTGTGGGATTTCATTCGGGCGACAACGATGCCCTGAACGGTCAGCTTGATGCCGGAACTTTTGTAATTGATGCCTACGGTGACCGATTTATCCACGACCTCGGTGTTGAAAACTATAATCTGGCAGGCAATTTTGAAAAATACCGAAACCGCGCCGAGGGCAACAACTGCTACATAATAAATCCATCAACCAATTTTTACGATCAGACACTTCAGGCGTTTTGCTATATGAAGCGTTATGAGTCAAATGATATAAGTGCTCTTGCAGTAACCGATCTTACCGATGCATATTCCGACAAGGTCACAAGTGCTGTAAGAGGAATAAAGATGACCAATAACCGTAAAAGCATTGTTTTGCAGGATGAAATACGGTGCATAAATCCCTCCGAAATATATTGGGGAGTTCACACCCCTGCCGATGTAACACTTTCCGATGATGGAAAAACCGCAATGCTTTCAATTGACGGCAATATGATGGAAGCAAAAATCCTTTCCAAAGACGGCACTTTTTCCCTTTTGGAAGCAAAGCCATTGCCTCAGTGTTATCAACTTGACGGTCAGACAGAAAACAAGGGCATAACAAAGCTTACTGTTCATTTTGAAAATGTTGAAACAGTAGACCTCACTGTTTGTTTTACCCCTCTTGGAAGAAACGGGGGCGAGGTGAAAGCCTATCCTGAAGTTAAGGCAATAGATGACTGGACCCTCGACGGCATTGGTGCCTCAATTGAGTTTTCTCATGCAGCACCGTCTCACGAGGGCAAATCCTCAGAATTTAACTTTGACGGTCTTACTCCTTCCGCAAACGGTACCTACTACAATTCGACCGATTATCACTACCCTGCAAGGACTGCATATTCTTCAGATTCGGTTTCCTTTGCAGACTGCTTCATTTCAAATGAAGCAGACGGAAGCGGGCAAAGGCTTACGCTTAAATCCAACAAAGATGCACATTTTGGAGTAGGCATCAGAAGCCTTTCACCTGATGGTGGCTATAGCGGTGAATACAATTTTGAATGCAGCTTCTCTTTTGATGACTTTTTGACCAATCGCCACATGGGTGTGTATGATTGTTGGCACTCATCTTCAAAGCCCACATTTATGCAGGTCACAAGGGACGGTTACTTCTATATTATGGGAAAAGCCGTTGAAGCTTCAAAAAAAGCTGCGATAGGCAAGCAATATGACCTTAAAGCCACGGTTAACACCGGCACCGGCGAGGTTGTTGCAACACTTTTTGAAGATGGCAAAGAATTCGTGACGGTAAAAAACACTTGGGACGTAATAAAAGGCCACACTTTAAATTCTCTCTATTTCTATCAGGACAATTACCGCCCGGGCACAACGGATGGATCAATTCCCGTTTCGGTGTCATATTTTGATAACTTAAGACTTTGCGAGATTACCGAATCAAATCTTCCTCCCGAGCCTGCATATGAGGTTAAAGAGGGAAAGGTAATTGCAAATGTAACCTATTTTTCAAATGATTCAAAATCTTATGATGCTGTTTTGTGGATAGCTCTCTATGACGGCAACACCCTTGAAGACACCAAGATTTCAAAAATAAAGGCGACCTCCGAGAAGCAAAATGCCCAGATCAGCATAGATGTTCCGAAAGCATGTGACGGATACAAAATAAAGGCAGGCATATGGCACGAAAATATGCTTCCTGCCAAATTGAACAGTCTTAATTAAAAAAAGTCCGGCGGTGATATGTCAAGAGGAATTTAATAAAATAATGAATTGATTTATCGTTAAATTCCCGGAAAGTGGCGCACTTTAACAAGCCCTGCCTGTTTATTGATTTAAAACAGGGCGATATTTTCAGAGAAAGT
>JAFQHQ010000040.1 GCA_017397885.1 Clostridia bacterium
ACTTTTTACCGACAATTTGAACTTAAAAACTTAGTACCACTATAAGAAATAGCGATAAACTTTCTACGTTAATATTTTACTCCGAATCAAATGCTATGTAAATTGCAAAAAAGCTTATTTTCATTGCGAAAAATCCTTTTTCGCGTATTTAGGTATATTCAATGCCGGATGAATAGGATTTGGACAGATAAAAACATTAAATTGTAATTTATCGCTGTGTTTAACACAAGGACGTGAGCCTTCCCCCTGGTGGGGAAGGTGGCAAGCTTGCTTGACGGATGAGGGGATAGTGACACTCCAAGAAAAGAGCACTTGTGCGAATTTGATTGGTCAGTGGAGCGTTAGAAAGCAGCATTTTCAATGGTTTGAACGAATTTCAAATTTGTATTTGAAATCACGACTGTACGGCCAACATTGCTCAAACTGTTGTGCCGCAAGAGTTTTATCTGATATACCATTAGCTTTGTTTCATCCAATCACATGGAAACACTCTTGCATTCTCTACAATTGCCTATTTATAAACAGTTCAATTAATTAGAGTTTAACACAAGAACAATGTAGGGAACGGGCTTGCTCGTTCCGTTTTAGCTTTGTCGGCAGGAGCAAGCCCCTGCCCTACAATATTCCGATGTAAAAAACCACTCACTACAAAAAGAGCAAACCCGTGTAGTCACGAATTTGCTCTTTTAAAAGTTATTCTATAATGTGCAATCAAACATCAAGATTATCAACAATGTCTTCTCCTCCCGAATATCTTTTGACTGAACGGGTGAATAGATAGTGGTCATAGTAGCGTTCGAAATACACTTCACGCTTGGACATTTCGGTTGTCATTTCTCTGAGGGTTTTTACAACATTATCCTGATCGCCAACACAAAGATATTGTGTCATGGTGGTCATTTTGTCTGCCACAAAGGTGTGAAGGTCAAGAAGCTGCCATGCAACGGTGGAAGCACGCTGTTGCTGCACAAGGTTTGCTTTGATGGTCGCAGAAAAATCTTTAACAAGCTTGTTTGCTTTTTTGGCGTTATCTGCCATGTCGGGGTTATAGAACTGTCCCTTTGATTCATCCTTGGATTCAAGTCCGTGGAAATAGGAATAACGCATCAAATCTTTGAGAGTTTCAAGATAATTAACAACGTCTTTCCAGTTTTCGCCGAATGCGTGGCTGAAGTAGTCTTCTTTGAGCTCGTCAAATGAAACGGAAGAATCATAAAGGGTTTCACCATACACATAGAACTGGAAGCCCGTGGGGAAATAACTTCTTTGAGAACCATCTTCAATGATGCCGTTTAAGCCCTGACTTTTGAGGGCACAGATGTCTTCATGGAGAATCTTTGAAACAAACATATTTGTGATATCCCAATATTGAAAATCCATGAAATGATATTCATAGCAGAAGCAGTCGCCTGTCCACATTTTTTCTTTCCAATCGTGGAGATATGCAAGGCATTCTGCCATGCCCTTGGGCTTTTTGATGTTGTTTCTTTCATAAGGTACCATCTGACTTGCATCCGGAGTTTTTGCATAGGTCTCGGTGTAGAGACGGGTGATGGGGGCATAAAGCATTGTGAAGCGTTTATTATTGTTAAGCTTTTTCTCAAGTGGTGCCCAGAAGGTGTCAAGATATGCGATAAACACAAGGTGGGTGTCGAGATTTCTTTTGGTAAGCTCATCGTCAATTTCGTTTAAGAGAATTACATACCAGTCGGAAGTGATTTTTTTCTTGCATTCGTCACATTCACAGTGACCGTTGCTGCCGTCTGCCAGCCAGATGTGCAAAAAGTCAACATTATTCTGCTTTTCGGCATAATCGGCAATGGCGTTTGCCATGATTTTTCTTGCTTTGGGATTAGACAGACACACATTTGTGAGAAGAGGAATATTTCTGCGAACCTGTCTCTTGCCGTCGAGCATTGCAAGAAGCTCTTTTGTCTCTTCGGGAATGTCTATAACACCGTCTTCCACCCAGCCTGCAGATGAATTGAGACCAAAGGGTTCCGATGTCCAGCCGTGACCCATATCGTGGAAGTGAAGACCGCGTTTTTTTATTTCAACCTCGCACTGTCTCTTCCAGCGCATAACCGTGTCACGGGAAACAGGCTCTTTGGGGCGTACTGCACTGCAATCGTGGTTATAATATGAAGCATAGTAGGTGTAGGGATTGTCAAATTCGAGCATATATGTATTCATTCCGATTTTTGGAGTGAAATCGATTGTTTCAATCATATTTGGCTGGAATTCTGCCCCTTCGTTACACTGACCGCGGTATCTGTGGTCAGCAAGCTTTCTGTAATCCACATCGGGCAGGGTTTCAACAGTGGGAATCCATTCGCCGTCAATTCCCGGGAAAAGCCATCTGCATCCGCAAAAACGAAGATATCTGTACACAGCAATGAGAGTTGCACCGGGGTTTGAACCGGCAATAATACCACCGTTTGCATCTGCTTTAACGTAGATGATGTCATCGAGGGTTATATCTTCGGCATCTGATGTATCAAGGCCAAAATCGGACATAAGTCCGATTTTGAAGCCGTCTTTTGCATTGGGGTCAAAACTGATTGGAATTTCTCCCGAACGCACAATCATCATGCGAAGATATTTTTTTAGTTCTTCTGCGGCAAAGTCAATTGTTGGGTTTGATGTAATTTTAAAAATGTTATACATTGATATGAACTCCTTACATTATTTTACATATATTTTCATTCTATCGGATTGGCTGTAAAAAGTCAACACGAATATTTTTTGCTTCTGAAGAAAATAATGTCTTTGGTGTTAGCCTTAACAACCAACACTGAAGACGCCTCAAACGGTGAATTTTCGGTATCTTTTGGCTTGTCGTCCTTGAAAGGCGAGTAGCCTTCCTGCGTCCTTCGCACCAAAAGCTACTCAAAAATTCATCCGTTTGAGGTCC
>JAFQHQ010000041.1 GCA_017397885.1 Clostridia bacterium
AGGAAGAGATTGTAGATACATCTAAAACCTTTGAACAGCTGCGTCTTGAGAAAGCGGAAGATTTTCCGGAACTTGACGAAGGCGATAATGTAAGCTGGAAGGTTACATATGGCACAATTACAAAGACCGTAACCAACAAGAAAGACACAATCGCCAGCTTCAAGAAGAAAATTGAGGATTCTAAGGAATTTACGAATGCTCTTAAAAAGGCAAAGGGCACGGAAATCGAATGCAAGGTGTCTCCGACAATTACGGCGAAGAAAAAAGGAATTATGTCCCCGTATAAGGGACTTTACAGTTCTGTTGACGAAGCACAGGCAAGTGGCAAAGTCATTTCTTTCGTTCCATCGGAGGACGGCAGGGTATTCGAGGTGCGCAACAGTAAAATGGGTACTTTTATTGCTCCTACTGAAAAAGTAACTTCTTTCAAAAAGGTAAGGGCCGGGTTTATCCCGGCTCTGCCGAAAATTCCGTATAAAACGCTATCGGAAATCATCGCATTTTTTAAATCGTATGTTGACAAGGACGGAGCGGTTGAAGCACTTGCATACATATATTGGTCTTTTGCAGATTCAAGATATTATGTTTATGTGCCGAAACAGATTGTAGGAAAAGCGCGCGTTGATTCCACTCTTCCTGATATGGATGAGGACAAGTTTATGCTCGTAATGGAGATACACTCGCACAATACAATGCCCGGTTTCTTTTCGTCAACAGATGACAGCGATGAAAAGGCAACAAGACTTTATACAGTAGTCGGCAAAATGGATAAGGTTTTCCCTGAAATCAAAACAAGAATATCCTGCGGTGGAAAGTTCGTCGAAATAAATCCTGAAGAAGTGTTTGAGGGATTTGACGGAGTGTTCCCTGAAAACTGGAAAGAAGCGGTTGAAATAAGAAAGCATCCTTGTAAGGGGGCAGACTTATGAAACTTGCTCTTGACAGACCTGTAAAGATTTTGATTATAGGTGCAGGCGGAACAGGTGGGTATGTAATACCTCATTTGTATCGCATTGCGTTTGCATCAAATCGAAAATGCAGGATTATAATTGCTGACGGAGATATTGTCGAGGACAAAAACCTTATAAGACAAGGCTTTTCTTTCGTAGATGTAGGGGAAAACAAAGCAACAGTAATGGCAGAAAGGTATGCTGATGTATTCGGTATAGAAACTGAATATATATCAGACTTTATCGAAGACGAAAATCAGCTTTTTGACCTTTTGGATATTCAGCATCCTTGCTATTCGTCCTACCCAAAACCAATCAGCATCTTAATAGGTGCTGTTGATAATAACCGTTCGAGAGTTATGTGCAACGAAGTATTTAAAATGATGGACGACATCATTTACATTGATGCAGGTAATGCAGAATCGGGCGGTCAGGTCGTGTGTGGGATGAAATCAAATGGCAAGGTAATGAGTAAGCCCGTTGCAAGAGTTTATCCTGATATCTTAGAAGATGTCGAGAAATTCCCGTCAGAGCTTTCTTGTGCAGAGAGAAGTGTATCGGCTCCGCAGAGTATAGCGGCAAACTTGTTTGCATCAACAGCGATATCGACAATGCTTTACTATCTCTTGATTAAAGGAGAACTCAAGACTACAAGAATTGCATTTTCTGCCCAAAAATTGCTTATGAAGTCTATAGCGTGAAAGGAATTTGATATGGAAAACATTATTTTTACCCAAACAAAAGAAACTGTGATGACACTCGAAAAAACGGTTACGACAGTAACAGGTAAATTGGAAACGGTTGATGCTCTTGGACGTAAGAAGGTTATCAAAACATCCACCCATAAAAGTACGGATTACCATAATCTCGGATTTGATATTGGGAGGGTTGCTTAATGAGTGAGACATATTATGCCCTTGAGAAGTTCGCAGAAATGGATAGGAATTTGGTAAGTATCACAGAAGCGCTGCCGATAAAAAGGCGTGCCATTGATATTTACAGGCAGAAAAACAATGAGCAGAGAGCAAAGGACACTTACACCGACCTTGTACAGTTAAAATCAAAACTGCTTGACACGGTTAGGAACTTAAGGCTTTTATTTTCTGAATGTCAAATGCCTGAAGGTGCTGATTTTGCTAATAAACTGTTTGGTGCGGTTAATGGGTTTAATCTTATGACACCAGACTACACAAAACTTTTACAGGCAATAGAGGCATTAAAAAAACAGATTCCACATAGCGAAAAAATCAACGCACAAATCATCGGTCATTTGATGAACAATGTTAAGATGGGATATTATCCTACAGATAACTCTCATGTGAAAATGATAAAAAGTGCATTGAAATTCCCTGAATGTGAGGTTAATCTTTTAGATCCTTGCTGTG
>JAFQHQ010000042.1 GCA_017397885.1 Clostridia bacterium
AATTATATGCCTTTTTGCTCTTGCCAAATCTCACCACTCGCAGTACCTTTGTACAGCTTCGGGTTACCACTCAAAGCAAGGCTCTGCCTTGCTTTGAGTTCGATTTGACAATTCTGAATCTTTTTTCCTATTCCCCAAAAGGGACCGTAAATTAATTTGCTGAATTAATTTACAGTCCCGTTTCATCATATATTGTAATATATGGTTCATGCATCAATAATATATAAGTGCATGTTTTTTATTTCGCATAATCAACTGAGCGAGTCTCCCTGATTACGTTAACCTTAATCTGACCGGGATATTCAAGCTCGTTTTCAATCTTTTTAACAATGTCTCGGGCAATGAGGATTGTATCTTCATCTTTAACGTCCTCGGGCTTAACCATAATTCTGATTTCACGTCCCGCCTGAATTGCATAAGATTTTTCAACTCCGCTGAAAGAATTTGCAATTTCTTCAAGCTTTTCAAGTCGTTTTATGTATGTTTCCAAATTTTCTCTTCTTGCACCGGGTCTTGCCGCACTTATTGCATCACAAGCCTGTACTATGCAGGCAATTACTGTTTGTGCTTCCACATCACCGTGGTGAGCCGCAATTGCATGAATAACATCGTTTGATTCGTGATATTTCTTTGCAAGATCAATACCGATATCAACGTGGGAACCTTCAATTTCGTGGTCGACTGATTTTCCGATATCATGAAGAAGACCGGCTCTCTTTGCAACTTTGATATCTGCGCCGAGTTCTGCCGCCATGATACCTGCAAGGTGAGCAACTTCGGTAGAATGCTTAAGCACATTCTGACCGTAACTTGTTCTGTAGCGCATCCTTCCCAGTAATTTGATAAGCTCGGGATGAAGTCCGTGTACCCCCGTTTCAAAGGTGGCTTGTTCACCCTCCTGTTTGATGATGGCTTCAATTTCTTTTCTGGATTTTTCTACAGTTTCTTCAATGCGTGCCGGATGTATACGTCCGTCAACAATAAGTTTTTCGAGAGACATTCTCGCAATTTCTCTCTTAATCGGATCAAATCCTGACAATACAACAGCTTCGGGAGTATCGTCAATAATCAAATCTATACCGGTTAATGTTTCGAGGGTTCTGATGTTTCTTCCCTCTCTACCGATAATTCGTCCCTTCATTTCATCATTTGGCAATGCTACAACCGAAACAGTTGTTTCTGCCACATGATCTGCAGCGCATTTCTGGATGGCTGCACTGATAATATTCTTCGCTTTCTTATCAGCTTCTTCTTTTGCCTGAGCTTCAATATCTTTAATCATCATTGCCGTTTCATGTCTGATTTCTGCTTCAACATTTTTAAGCAAATATGATTTGGCTTCTTCTACGGAAAGTCCTGAGATACGCTCTAAAATCTCAAGTTGTGCACTCTTGACTTTGGCTGTTTCTTCTTTAAGGGCTTCGGCTTCCTTAATCTTTTTAGCAAGCGTTTCGTCCTTCTTTTCGAGAGCTTCTGACTTTTTGTCAAGCGCTTCTTCTTTTTGCTGAATACGTCTTTCCTGACGGTTTATTTCAGCACGTCTTTCTTTGAGTTCTTTTTCCAATTCGTTTCTGCTCTTATGGATTTCATCCTTTGCTTCGAGCAGAGCTTCTTTCTTTTTGGTTTCGGCGGTCTTTTTTGCTTCGTCTATAATTGACTTTGCTTTTTCTTCAGCTCCGCCTATTTCAGCTTCTGCAATCTTTTTTCTGTATACGGTTCCTACGAAGAACCCAACAACAAGAGCAACGACTGCAGCCGCAATTGTAATTATTATATCCATCTTTATCAACTCCTTTCTTTATTAAATTTTCAACGTTCGCGATGCAATGCACCGAAGAGAAATGATATAAGAGGAACATATACTCCGCTTTATATCAAATTTTGAATACATACATATATATTTTATAACAAAATTTCCGATATGTCAACAATAAATTAATATTTAACAAACTTTTTTGAAACAAGCCCTCTAACAGAAACTTTTTACAAAAAAACAACCGACTGCAAAATCATTTTTACAGTCGGTCAGAATTGTTTATTATATATTACAAATTTCACTTTTTTTGCAAACCTTAAGAATTACATCGGTTCCAACTTTAAAATTGTTGGACTGAAGCATTTCGCAGGTTGTCTTATATGCTTTATCCTCGGTGTTGTTGTGTTCACTCAAATGCCCCAATGCAATGCGTTTTGTGCCCCAGATAGCCAGTTGCGTTGCAAGCCATGCACATTTTGCATTTGAAAGATGACCAAAATCAGAAAGAATTCTCTTTTTAAGCATGTAAGGATATGGTCCGTTTTTCAGCATTTCTTCATCGTGATTGGACTCGATAAGCACTGCTTCACAACCTGCAAGATTTGAAAGCATTGCCTGAGTTATCTTTCCCGTGTCGGTAGCTATGCCAAACTTTTTGTCGTCACACTCTATTATATATCCAACAGATTCTGCCGAATCGTGAGGTGTCACAAATGCTTTTATGTTCATTGAGCGTATGCCGAATGGTTTTGAAGGAGTTATGACACATGCATTGCCTGCGGCAAGATTCGGAGCTGCTTTCAAAACATGAGCCATTGTCTTTATATTGGCATAGACCTTTGTGTTGTATTTTTGAGAAAACACCCTGATGCCGCTTATGTGATCGGAATGCTCGTGAGTAACAAGAATCCCGTCTATTTCACCGGGTTGTATTCCGATTTCTTTGAGTGCCGAACAAATTCTTGCACAACTCACTCCGGCATCAATAAGAATGTTGGTTTCACCGTCTGAAACAAGGGTGCAATTGCCTGAGCTTGAACTGTATAATGTTAAAAACTTAGTCATTTATTCTTTTGATGTCTGCGCCAACAGCAAGAAGCTTATCCACAATGTGCTCATAACCTCTGTCAATGTGACGAAGTTGTGAAATTTCGGTGGTTCCTTCGCAAGCAAGAGCCGCAATAACCATGCTTGCTCCGGCACGCAAATCAGTTGCACAAACCTTGGAAGGACAAAGCGGTGTGCCACCCTCTATGGTAGCTACCGTGCCATCCACCTTTATCTTCATACCCATTTTTTCAAGCTCTGTAACATATTGAAATCTGGAATCCCACACACCCTCATTAACCACACTCGTGCCGGGAACCGTGGCAAGAAGCACAACCATCTGAGGTTGGAGATCGGTTGGGAAGCCGGGATAAGGCATGGTTTTTACTCTTATGCTTTTGAGGGGTTTGTCAGCTATGACCCTTACCTCTTCGTCATATTCTTCTATTGTGACTCCCATTTCTTCAAATTTTGCCGTAATGGCTTCGAGATGCTTGGGGATAACATTTTTAATCAGAACATTTCCTCTTGTTGCAATTGCCGCAGCCATATATGTACCGGCTTCAATCTGGTCGGGAATGATTGAATATGTTCCGCCGTGAAGTGATTCAACTCCGTTAATTTTTATTATGTCTGTTCCGGCACCTCTGACACTTGCCCCCATTGAATTTAGGAAGTTTGCAAGATCAACAACGTGTGGCTCTTTGGCACAGTTTTCCAAAACTGTTTTTCCGGGTGCAAGAACAGCTGCAAGAATTGCATTGATTGTTGCTCCCACACTTACGACATCAAAATATACATTGCCACCGCCAAGTTCGTCACCGTCAATGTTGACAAAAGTTTCGTCAAGAGAAACTTTGCAACCGAGACACTCAAAACTTTTGAGATGCTGATCTATTGGTCGTGTACCAAAATTGCATCCGCCGGGAGGTGGAACCTGAGCCTTGCCGAAACGTCCCAAAAGAGCTCCCATAAGGTAATATGATGCTCGCATTTTACAAGCAAGCTCGGGATCGGCAATATGACTTGTAAGATTTTGGGAATCTATGACAACTGTGTTGCAATCGGACTTTTCAACCTTTGCCCCAAGAGATTTTATCATCTTTAAAATGCTGTCAACATCACTGATGTCGGGAACATTTTCGATTATGCATTTTCCTTCTACAAGCAGAGCTGCCGGTATAATTGCCACAGCAGCATTCTTTGCTCCGCTGATATTAACTTCACCACACAAGGGTTTTCCGCCGTTTATAAGGATTTTATCCACGTCAAATCCTCCTAATTTGTATTTTTAATAATTATTCTGTTTCTTCCCAGTTGTGATAGATATTCTGAACGTCGTCGTTGTCTTCAAGGTGTTCGATAAGTTTTTCCATCATGAGAATGTCATGCTCATCGGTAAGCTGAATTGTGTTTTGAGGAATCATCTCAAGTTCAGCCTGAGCGAATGTATAACCCTTTTGCTCAAGAGCATCTCTTACCGCACGGAAATCATCGGGAGCAGTGGAGATTTCATAGAACTCATCTTCAGCAGCAAAATCATCTGCACCGGCATCAAGAGCATCCATGGTGAGTTCGTCCTCATCAATATCATCTGATTTATTTATTATTATAATACCCTTCTGATCAAACATCCACGACACAGAACCGTTTGTACCCAAATTCCCGCCAAATTTGTCGAAATAGTGACGAAGATCGCCTGCTGTTCTGTTACGATTATCGGTAAGTGTTTCAACAATAACTGCAACACCGCTGGGACCATAACCCTCATAATTAATATCTTCGTAGTTATCCATGTTCTGTTCGCCTGCGGCTTTTTTGATAACACGGGCAATGTTGTCGTTGGGCATGTTGAATGAACGCGCCTTGGCAATTGCATCTTTAAGTCTGCCGTTAACCTCAGGATCGGGACCGCCCGACTTTGCCGCAACAGCTATTTCTCTTCCCATTTTGGTGAAAATTTTAGCTTTTTGAGCATCGGATTTTTCTTTTTTATGTTTAATATTGTTCCACTTGGAATGACCGGACATAAGTCTTTAACCTCCGTTAATCTGTAATAGTACATAAAATCATACAGTATATTATATCCCAACATATGTTGTTTTGTCAATGACTTTTTTCACAATTATTTTACATTTACAACCCAAAAACACAATGACCTCATCAAAAACGATGAGGTCATTGTGTTTTTAGCTGTTCCGTTTTGCAAATTTGTAAAATTATCTGTTAAGATAATTATAAATCATTTTGGCAACTGCATCTCTTGTAAGAGTATCATTCTCAACTATTTCATCTTCTGCAGTTACATAACCTTCTTCGGTAGCTTTTTCAAAAGCATCTTCAAATTCCGCTTCAATGCCTTGTGCATTGAGGAGCATCATTGCAAGTTCTTTTGCAGTTACTGTTCTGTCGGGTTCAAATTTGTTGTCACCAACTCCTTGAACATAACCCTTTTCTGTTGCCCAACTGATGTAGTTGTATGCCCAATGGCTATCGGCTACATCGTCAAAGCTTGATTTGTAAACCATTTTATCTGCTGCTGTGGCTCTCTGAATAAGAGCAACAGCTTCAGCTCTTGTTACATCTCTTTCAAGTTCAAGACCTTTGTCTGTTCCCAGAAGGATTCCGAGATCATTTAACGCAAGTGCTTTTGAAATTTCTTCTTCCTGAGCAATTGACATAATCACGATTTTTTCAGGATTTACAAGAGCGGGAATGCTCATTGTCATGATGTCCGAATAAACAAAAATTTCGGAGCCTTTTGTGAGTTCTTCGGCTTTAACAATGTTTTTGGTTCTGTACATTTCAACCTGTGATTCTTCGTAAGAAACCTTGTATGTACCGTCAGCGCTGTAGATATAGCCATCCTTAACCTCATTAACCATCATAAAGATGGGAGCCTGTGTTTCTGCATTTTCTTTTACAATTACATAGTAAGCTGCAGACTGAGCGGGAATGCTGAATGTTGCAGCTGTGCTTACAACTGCTGTGACAAAGTCGCCTGTTTTAACTTCGGTGGGAACAAGAGCTGTGTCTGCAACGAGAGTGTTTTCACCAAGGTTAAGGACAAGATCATCAAGCTCAATCTGCTCATCGGAAACAGATTTTACAGTTCCTTCAACAATTCTTTTGTCAGAAACATTTTCTTCAACCGCAACATCGGGAACTTCTTCGGATTCTTGTGCCTGAGCAATTGACATAATCACGATTTTTTCAGGATTAACAAGAGCGGGAATGCTCATTGTCATGATGTCCGAATAAACAAAAATTTCGGAGCCTTTTGTGAGTTCTTCAGCTTTAACAATGTTTTTGGTTCTGTACATTTCAACCTGTGATTCTTCGTAAGAAACTTCATATGAACCATCGCTGCTGTAGATGAAACCGTCTTTCACTTCATCAACTGTCATGAAAATGGGAGCTTGAGCTTCCGGACTATCTTTTACTATAATATAGTAAGCAGGAGTTTGTGCAGGAAGACTAAGTGTTTCGATTGTGTCTGCAACACCGTAGATTGAATCGCCAACCTTAACTTCGGTGGGAACAAGATTTACATCTGCAACAAGTGTATTTTCGCCAATTTTAAAAACTATGTCTTCTGTTTCAATCTGACCTTCGGATACTGCGGTTACAGTTCCTTCAACAATTCTTTTTTCGGGAATTGCTTCGGTTGCTTCTTCGCTTATGAGCATAATTTCATCTTCGGACACAGGTGTTTCCTGTGCATAGGCTATAGCTGAGCCTGTCATGGTAAGTGCCATAATGAGTGCCAATAGTTTTTTCATGTTTTAGTACCATCCTTTTTCTTTATTTCTATATGTAATACTTTTGAAAGAAGTAAAAAGTTTCAAAAAATTCCAAATATTATAATATTTAGCAATCATTTATACCATTGCACAAATTTATTTTGGAAAGTTGTGCATAACATACAACAATCATGCATTTTCCCTTTTGTGCTGCAAAAACCACTCATAGGGTTCGTAATTTGAAAAATAATCTGTCCACACATCGTGGTCATATCCTTCCATGGGAATGAGCACCGCATTCCCGCCTCCACGATTTACACGGTCAACCATCATCTCGCTCTCACGAAAAAGAACGGTGGTGTCATGAGTTCCGTGAACGGCACGCACCGGGAACTTGATGCGGTCACGCACCCCGGCATAGAGCCCTCCGCCACAGCACATTATTGCGGCTGCAAAAAGCTTTGGATGAACAAAAGCCATTGTCCAGGCAGTGTAGGCACCCATGCTTATTCCGGTGAGGTATATTCTGTCTTCGTCAACATATTCCCTTGCAATGATATCTTTCATAAAATCAATAACATAATTGAAGTTTTCAAACCATGTGTAATCATCACCGCAGCTTGGAGCTACAATAATAAATGGCATGTCATCTCTCATGTTCTCACGCCTGATGGGACAAGAGTCAATTACCATGTCTGTGTTCCCCGGAACCTGACCCATTCCGTGAAAATAGAAAATAACAGGATATTTTTCAGCCTTTGAAAAGTTATTAGGATAATCTACTGCATAGTTCAATGTATAATCATATTTGGTGAACGTTTCTTTTTTAAACATTTAAGCTTTCTCCTCTTATTTAATATAATAAGCAAATTATACACCATATACCACGATAATTCAATATCAAATTGAACTCCTCCACACCTCGCTTTTAAATAATCAATATATACATCTTTTTTTAATAATACATTGACAATCCGACAAATGTGTGATATTCTCAAAAAAAGAGGTGGTAAAATGGCAGAAAAATTTTCAAGACAAATACTTATAAATAATTATCATCCTGAACACCACAACATTCACTGTCTCTATGCCAACGGGGCAAATCCCAATGTGAAAGGTGATGAAATTCACAATAATTACGAAATCATTTTCTTCATTTCCGGAGAAGCAGAACTCATAACAGAATTCGGGCAACACAAATTGCAACCCAACACAGCTATCGTTCTTCCTCCAAACACCTATCACAAGCTTGTCATAAACGAAGAAAATGAGCTTTATAAAAGACTTATTATTGCCTTTTTTTCATTTACCGGATTTGATGATCTGGTTAAACTCAAAGCAAGCGAATTTGCACTTTACCAAAGCGATGAGTTGACAAACCTCTATATGCAGCTTCAAAAGCTCTATGATTCAAACTTCTCCGATGTTGAAAGAGAGACTCTCGCCAAAGCAATTATCGCACAAATTTTCGTTAATTTTGACAAGAGTAACCAAAAGAAAACAAAAGGAATTCAGCTTATAAATCCCCTTGTAGAAAAAACAGTTGAATACATAAAAAATCATCTCAACGAACCGATTTCCGTTGCAGAACTTGCAAAGCTTCATAATGTGTCTTATTCGTGCCTTACAAGCACCTTCAAAGCTGAAATGAACACATCCGTATATAATTTCATACTGTCAAAAAGACTTATTCTTGCAGCAGAGAAGCTTTCGAAGGGCGAAAAGCCTACTCAGGTTGCCATTGATTGCGGTTTTAATGACTATTCGGGTTTTTATAAGCAATACAAAAAAATGTTCGGCAAAAATCCTGCAAGTGTGCAAAAACAAGAAAGCTTTATCGAACAGGATAAATAAAAGATTTTTCATGCAATTTAAAATGCGTGTCTCAAAAAGTGTTTTCACTAATTGAGATACGCATTTTATGTTAATGCTGTATAAAGATTTTAAAACATATACGAAAAAAGGCATAGGACCATGAAACCAAACCCACACCTTTTTGAAAAATATTAAACTGTTACTTTTGATTTTCCTTTTTTTTGATTATTATAGCATAGTTTCAGATAATTTTCAAGTGATTTATTATCTGATTTATATAGTCTAGCATTTGTCGGATGCTCAAACATCCCTTGAAACCACAATATAATTAACTTTTCTGGCAATTTTAACAAAAAATATCGTTGAAATATAATTTGATGGACAACTTTTCATATTTTATATATAATATAGATATGAGGTGGAAATTATGGAAAAACAAAAGCAAAAAATCATAGACCAAATATTACTTTGGAATGAAGAAGAAGTAGCAGAAATGCTTAAACAATATGGTAAAAAGCATCATACTGTTATGAAAAAAGAATTAGCAAAATTGTATTCTTCTGAAATGGAACAGAAACTAATTGAAAATGGTACTGTATCTTGTTGTCGTCATTGTGGTTCAATAGATTTCACAAAAGATGGTAGGAATAGTCATAACCAGAAGTTTGTATGTAAAGATTGCAACAAAGATTTTACTGCTGTTACAGGTACATTCTTGCAGAATTCTAATTTGAGTTGGAAGGCTTGGGTAAAAATCGTTGAAATGACCATCAATGGATTATCATTTGAAAAAATGCAGAACATCCTTGATACAGGTAAAGAATATAATTGTGCTGGTATTCATAAAGCAACTGTTATATTAGCAGTACATAAGTTTCTTAATGCCTTATTAAAACTACCTCAACCCATTCTTAAAGGTGTTATCCAAATTGATGAAAAACATTTTAGGGAATCACAAAAAGGTACAATTGAACTCATAAACTATATGCCAAGTGTTTATAATGAAAGATTACCAAGATATGGCGCACAATCTTCCTCATTAGGTGTTATGAGTAATGATTATATCAATGTACCAACTGCTGTTGATGAAGAAGGCTATGTAGTAGCAAAAGTCGCTTGTATGGGTAAATTAGGTATTGATATTTTCGTTGACCTATTCTATGACCACATTAAAAATGCATCCATTATCTGTACGGATGCAAATAATACATATACAAAGTTTTGCAGGCAATTCCATATTACCCACTATATAAGACACTCCAAATACACATCAGTATTATCACAAGCAGGATATGTGTTTGGTCCTAAAAAGACGGATGAACAAAAAGCAAAGAACGAAGAAATATTAGAAAAACTATATAATGATAGGAAAATAGACTATATTGCAAACAGAGGATATTTGCCATATTCTCAATTTAAGGCAATCAAAGACCAATACAAGTTATCATTATCAGCAGTCAATTCATTCCACAACACAATAACACGAAGACTTACAGTAAACAAAACAAGTGTTGCCAACAAACATCTTAACAAATATATTCACCTAATGGCTTTTATAAAAAATTGGAAAGTAAGAACAGGGAAATCCCCATCTTCTGTTGAAGATGCAGAAGAAATTTTGTTGTATGTCTTAAAAAATACCAAAGACACAGTATATACTCTTGAAGATTATAGAAAAGAAGAGTTTGACATACCAAAGACAACCACAAAATATATCGATTTACTTGCAGCCATGACATCAGAAGCAAGAATACTATTTAATAATAAATATCTGAAATTTAACGAAGAAGACCGTGTTTATGACTTCAAGAAAAGAGAATACCTTTTGGATTGTCCTGACTCGTGGATAAGGCAAATCGCAAGAGAGCATGGCATTCAATATTCACAAAAAGGTAAGAGATTTAACAAATTCAATGTAACCACTCAAATACTTGCATTAGAAGATATTAATAGTATTATCATACAGTTATTGCTTAAAGAGAAGAAAATCCACATTGAAGCTGAAGATGCTGATTTGCTTACCTATTTAGGCTTAACTGATTTGGACTTATCTATCAATGCTCCTCTTGACGAAACCTACGGAAGGCACCTACCATCAATCAGAGAGGATAGTCCTCTGTATAACCCCAATATCTACCCGACAGCAGAGCAGATTGAAGAATACAAGGAAGAACGTCTTGCTAAAAAGCACAGGAAACAATCTGGCGCTGTTTTCGATGAGGATGAGGATGATGATACTCTACCATTCTAAAAGGTCTTGCAGGTCGAAATAGGCATAATTTTAGGCACTCCCGAATGAAAGGGAGTGCCTAAATTTTATCTATTTTTCTTCTGTTTTATAAATTGAAAGTGCATTTAAGCGCTCATGTGTATTTTTATCTGGGTTACTTGCCATTACCACTCTTGCAAATTCACCTGTTGAAAAGTTTGGACAACCCTTCGCTGCTACAACATTTGTGGAAACTTCAATTTCATCTCCGTCAGAAAGATTGCTGTTACCTATATCATACACTTCCAACAGCAGATATTCTTCATGACTTTCAACAACCTTTGCTGTAAAGTAGTATTGCATTTTATTATTCTCTTGTTGAGGTTTCTCTTTTTGATTACAGCCAACAATACTTAACACACAGACCAATATCAAAACTACTGATATTAACCTTTTCATAGCAATCACCTTACTTCTTATTATACAATCTCATTATTGTTGCTATTGCCTGCTCCGCTGTATAAGTATCTTTTGGTGCAAATTTATTTTCTCCAACACCTTCCATGATACCTAAATTACTGATAACCTGTACTGAATTGGATGCCCATTCAGATACTTCGCTTATATCATCATATTCAAAATACACTTCATGTACAGGCATAGGCTTAAACTTATTCACATATCGAACAAGAATTGTTGCTGCTTCTTCTCTGGTAAGATAATCATCGGGTGCAAAAATCATATCGCCCTTGCCCTTGATTATATCCTCAAGATAAAGTATTGCAACTTTTTCATTGTGACAATCCTCAAATATCATTCTCATATTGATATTCCAACTTGTGGGATTATCTGTTGTTTTCGCATACATATTATAAAGAACTTCACAAAACTTCTCACGTGTTATAGGTTCCTTGTATGAAATATCTGTTACATTCTCTAAAAAGTCAAGTTCTTGACATTCTAAAATGTAATCAGTAGCCCATTCACTACTATCTATATTCTCAATCAAATCATGAAAATATGCCATTTTTTCAAGAGCAGTATCAGGAAATACTGCATTATAGTCAACTTTATCAATATGTAATCTTGTACCAAATTGAATATACGTACCGTCTTTCATATAAAAATTGATGCCATATACCCAACCACCTGCACTACCATCACTTGTATCCTCTACAAACTCCATATCCTTAAATGCATTAAAGATTTCTGATATAATAAGTGGAGATGAGATAAAATACTCTGACAATCCTAATCCACATTTACTACAACCTATGGAAATCTTTTCAATATTTTCAATTGATATATCAGATAATTGTGCAAAGGTGAAATGAGTAGGACCATCACCACTCGTTTTTTCTTCCGCAAAAACTAACTGTGTACCCAACAACATAACCACAAGTAAAATAGAAACTAACCTTTTCATTCTAAAACCACCTTTCAAATTGTTTTATTCTTTAGACGTAATAACAAGGAAAAATGTTCCTTTCATTTATAATACAATTCAACTCATTAAAAAGTTGCATTGTTTATAAAAATATTTTATCACAAATTACCAGAAAAGTAAATAACCATGAACAATTTTTAATCTTGAACACATAAATCCACTTCAACCCTTATCACAACTGAAATCTTTCAACGATATTTTTCAAAAAATCCATCAACTGCCCACTTTAAATCAACCATAAAACACTATATTCAGGTATGAAAATGAGCCTTAACCCTGCAATCTGGGGAAAAGGCTCATCCTACTAAATCTAGACTATATACTTATCTGATTCCGTAATTCTCGATGATATAATCCATATCTTTGTCGCCTCTGCCCGAGATGTTGATGAGGACAGAGCCTTTGCCCATGGTTTTTGCAAGCTTCATGCCATAGGCAACAGCGTGGGAGCTTTCAATGGCGGGAATGATGCCTTCCATGCGTGAAAGCTCAAAGAATGCATCGATGGTTTCTTCGTCATTAACCACGTCATATTTTACCCTTCCGATGTCATGCAAGAATGCGTGCTCGGGTCCGCTTGAAGGATAATCAAGACCGCTTGCAACGGAATATACCGGAGCAGGATCACCATTTTCGTCTTTGAGCATGATGCTGTTAAAGCCATGCATAATGCCCTCTGTTCCGTAGGCAAGGCTTGCGGCATGGTCGCCGAGTGCAGTTCCTCTGCCCAAGGGCTCTACACCGTATATATCAACAGGGTCATTCAAGAATCCTGCAAAAAGTCCCATGGCATTTGAACCACCGCCAACACATGCAACAATGGCATCGGGAAGCTCTCCGGTCATTTCAATAAACTGTTCTCTTGCCTCTATTCCAACAACACTTTGGAAATCTCTCACCATCATTGGGAAAGGATGGGGTCCCAAAACAGAACCAATGCAGTAGATGGCATCCTTATATTCTTTGCAGTATGCATCAAAAGCCGCATCAACAGCTTCCTTAAGAGTCTGAAGACCTTCTGTAACTTCAACAACTCTTGCACCGAGAATTTTCATTCTTGCAACGTTTGGAGCTTGTTTTTTTATGTCAACAGAACCCATGTATATGTCGCATTCAAGACCGAAATATGCCGCAGCTGTGGCAAGAGCAACACCGTGCTGACCCGCTCCTGTTTCGGCAATGACCTTTTTCTTGCCCATGTATTTTGCAAGGAGAACCTCACCCATGCAGTGATTGAGCTTGTGAGCACCGGAATGGTTAAGGTCTTCACGCTTTGCATAGAGCTGAACCCCTGTGCCGATTTTGTCGGAAAGTCTTTCAAGATGAGAAATCGGTGTGGGTCTGCCCTGAAATTCTTTACGGATTCTGCGAAGCTCGTTTATAAATTTTCTTGATTTGCAAATTGTCTGATATGCTTCGGATATCTCGTTCACAGCTTTTTGCAGTTCGGGTGAAATGTATGAGCCGCCGTATTTTCCGAAAAAGCCTTTTTCGTCGGGATAGTTTTTAAAGTAGGTGTTAAATTCAACGTCATTATATTTCATGGTAAAATTCCTCCGTTTTTATTTTCGATTTTATTGGTTTGAATATTAAAAACATATTAATATTTATATAAGGTTTAATCTGCGCCATCGCTTTGCAAGAATATACATAAAGAAAACCTCCTCAAGCTGCTGCCAAAGGGATTGAAAAACAAAAACGCCCCTGACAGAAACACAAAAATATTCTGTCAAGGACGAACATAAACAAATATCCGCGGTGCCACCTTGATTCACAGCTTAACCTGTGCCCTTAGCGAAGTACAAACATACTCCCGACCTCTGACGCCGGTCTCACGTCCGTGCATTTAACACAGCCCTTAGCAGTCCATATTACGCAAGGTGCTTTTGTGGAACTCACACCGTAATCCACTCGCTCTTAAAAGCCTTGGCTTGCCTTTTTTCTGCCTCAACGGTTTAATTAATATTAAATTAAGGTTATTATATTACTATTTTGTCGATTTGTCAATAGTTTTTTCATCCTTTATTCTCCGTGATGCAGATATGGATGGTGTATCCAAAACAAAATTAATTTGTTTTTGTAGCTTCAAGATAATCCGCCACAAGAAAATCCTTGAGCTTTAAGATGAGTTCGGGCGCCTTGCCGCCAACAGGAATATTGTCGACGTGTGATGCAACAATGCAGAAATTCGAACTTGAGGAAAGCATAATTTCATCGGCGTTCAAAAGAAAATCAAGACTGAACGGCTCTTCAACAACATCAATGCCAAGCTCATTGCAGGCTTTGATAAGATTCTTTCTTGCAATGCCCGGCAAAATGAGATTATCGAGAGGTGCCGTGTAGAGCTTACCGTCTTTTATGCAATGAACATTGGTGTGAGAACCTTCGGTAACTCTTTTGAGAATGCCGTTGGCTTCGCTACGGTACATTATGCATTCGTCTGCCCCTGCCCTTTCAGCAGCTTCCGACGCAAGAACACTCGGAATCAAACAAAGAGTTTTTATGTTGCACATGAAATAGCGGATGTCCTCATAAGTAATAAGTTTAGCCTTTCTGCCAACCTCGGCAAGCTTTCGGGGAGTAACTGTTACCCAAAGCTTTGCCTTTGCATTTTTGGGAAAAGCGTGATTGCGAGGAATGTTTGCCCCACGTGTAATCTGCCAATAGAGAAAGGTCTCTTCGTTGGTATCGACGGTGTCAACCTTCAAAATAAGCTCCGAAAGCAAAGCTTTAAGTTCATCTTTAGTGTAGGGAATTTCAATGCCTACCATTGATGCGGAATTATAAAAACGATTGATGTGATCGTCAAGACAGTAGATAACTCCGTTTCGGGTTGCCGTTGCCTCATAGACGCCGTCACCAAACCAGCACACTCTGTCGGTCATGGGAACAGTCATATTTTCTATGAGATCGTAGGATCCGTCATAATAACCGAGATTTTTTAGTAATTTTTTCATTATAAACTCTCCGTTTTACGTTATTAATTAATGGCTGTATATCAACATTTCATGCCTTGTTTAAAATTCGTGAAAACAGCCCAAACACAAACTGCCCGGGCTGTCTATTATTCATCTTTACTTGAATTGTCATCAAAAAACCTTACCACATGCACATAAAAATCGTCCGTATGTTCCTTGAAGCAAGCACACATTTTCTTTGCCTTCTCTTTTGAGCCGGCATACATTTCGAAATCCAGAAGCTTCAGATTGTTCTCCATGATGCCGCATTCGATTTTATACTCATTCTCATTTATGGGAATGTAGTCTGCATACACTCTGTTCTGAGAAGTGCGGTCATTGTTAACAGCGGCAGCGGCATTTTCTATTTTTTCTCGCACGCTTGCAGGAATGCGATTGGAAAAATACTCACATGACTCTTCGCCGAGCGTTGTGAGAGAATATACATATTCATTACCTTCCTGAATTTCCTCAACACTTTTCATATCAATGAGAGCGTGAAGATATTCCTGCATTTCAAAATACTGAATGTCCACTCCTGATGACACAACCTGACTTAAAATTGCATATGACGGGTTTTTTTTGAGATTGCTGAGACTGTATATCAAAACAAGTTTTGCCTCATAATCATCGGGTTTATATTTATGTTCCAAAGGTATCACACTCCATGCCTGACAAACTTTTAAAAAAGCAGGCAGTGCCTGCAGCCAATTCGCGAACACAGTTTTGTTAACATCATATCTCGCGAACAAAATCAAGCGTAAATTCCTATACGGTAAAAAAAGGGAATGTAAAAAACTCCAGACCGCAAAAAGGCAGAAATAATAAGCAATACAGAGTATTAATTAGCCTATAAATCATATGATTTTACTACAAATGTTGAAAAACATCTGTTTCAAGATGTTTTTCTTCAATTATATGCCTTTTTGCTCTTGCCAAATCTCACCACTCGCAAGAGCCTATGTAACCAGTACGGAAGATGCCTGAAACATTGAATTTTCGACATCT
>JAFQHQ010000043.1 GCA_017397885.1 Clostridia bacterium
CAAAAATTTTCTCAAAATCTGCAACCAAACGCAAAAAAATCGTACTTATAGGTGAGGACAACTATATACATCAATATCTTAGGAGGATTTGTTATGAAAGCAATTAAAAGAATTTTGGTTGGCATAGCAGTCATTTTGTTCGGTATCTCTATTTCCGCAAGTGGTATCAGCAACGATATATCATTCGTCGGTTGGGGAATTTCCGTTGTAGGCTTAATTATCTCTGTGCTTAGTGCATGGCTCACCAACGATAACTAACAACAAAATCAATGTTGAGAATACGAGGAGATAAGAATGATCGAAAACTTTGGACTAATTATGTTTTGCGCGATGATCCCGATTGTTATTGGCGTAATCGTTGCGATAAAAAATGATAAGAAAAAGAAATAGAAGGCTGACTTTGCCGTTAGGAACACAGAAGTGAATTGGGAGAAAAACAATCGAGAAGAATTAAAATTGTCGCAATAAAGCGGCAGCGGTTCATGTCTGCTGCCGCTTGCCATTAACAAAAACTTTTTTCAAAAATTTTCTCAAATTTTGCAACCAAACGCAAAAAAATCGTACTTATGGGGTGAAAGGGTCTTTCAAGAAATATTAGCCACACATAAGTATCAATACGTGACTTAACAAGGAGGTATCATTATGGCTCAAATTATCAAAAACATCTCTTTTATTTTTATCCTTCCGCTTTTGATCGGATTCTTTGCAAGATTTTTGATCCGTAAAACAGATAAGGCGTTTGTTTTAACCATTTGCTTGATTGCTTTAGCTATCGTAATGTGGGTTGTCAACCTCGTTGTACCGAGTCATGGCAGCGAACTGTACGGCATCTTGGCTATGATGTCGAGTTGTCTGGCTGTTGGCTCGGTAATTGCAGAGGCCGCCACTCGTTTTGTTCGCAAATAAACTGCGTCTTATGACCGCAACTATGTGTGGCTTCAATTAACTTACACAAAGGGGGTGAACAACATGGATGATTTACAGATTATCGAGCTGTACTTTGCCCGTGATGAACACGCAATCAAAGAAACAGACCACAAATACGGCAAGCTGTGTTTTCGGGTGGCGAAAAATCTGCTGTTCAATAACGAGGATTCCGAAGAATGTGTAAACGATACATATCTGACAGTCTGGAACAAGATACCGCCCACTCGCCCAAACAATTTCACAGCTTTTATCTGCAAGATCACAAGAAACCTGTCCTTGAAGAAATTGGAGACGTCAAACGCTATGAAACGATCTGCCGACGCAATCATATCCCTATCCGAGATCGAGGCGACCTTGCCGGATCACAGCATAGCGCCGGGCATCGAGGAAGAAGAACTCGGAAAACTGATCAGCGCCTTTCTGTGGAGCGAAAAGGAGCTTGACCGCAACGTGTTCCTCCGCAAGTATTGGTTTTTCGATACGATCAGCGATATTGCAGAGAGGTATTCGCTGCCTGAAAATACTGTAAAATCTATGCTGTTCCGTACCCGCAACAGATTAAGAGAATTTTTGAAGAAAGAAGGTTTTGAAATATGAGTATTCCGAGAATTGCTAAAGCGATGAATAATATCGATGACGATCTGATCTCCGGTGCCATTGAATATGAGAATAAGAGATCGAAAAAGAGTAACTGGCTCAAATGGGGCGCTATGGCAGCTTGTCTTTGCCTTATTGTTGTTGGTGCTTTTGTTGCTCCCGGTCTGATTGGAGAGCAGAATATGGAGCAGCCTTTGGGACAGGGTTTCTTCAATGCTACGGTTATTGCAATCGAAGATGAAACTGTCACCGTGGAGTGTACTGAAAGTTTGCAGGGCGAAATTTCTGTTGGCAGTAAAGTACAGATTAGCACAAACACCGTTTCGAGTGAGGCTGTTCCTAAATTGGAAGTGGGCGACAATGTTCGTGTCTTGTATATCGGCAAGACAACAGAAGGTAACACAGTAGTATTAAAAGACACTATCTCCATTTTCCTGCTTGACGAAAAAGGTGAGCCAATCGTTCAGCCTGTTGACGGGGAATGTTTGGAGTTGCCAGACATTGAGCCCACAGAGTAATCAACAGTCAGACAAATCTAGCTAATGTTTGTCAATAAGAAATATAAAAAAGATAGGGGTAAAAAAGGACAACCTTAATAAACCTACCTATTGTAGATTTTTTAGAAATATATGATAATGAACTCGGATTTACTTATATAGCTCCATCGCACGAGCATAGTAAATTCGGAGGAACTTATTTACGCCAGCCATTTTGGCTACGTTGTAAGGTTTTCCTTCCTGCTCCTTTTTCAGCATAAAAAGGTAGACAGGATCATCTTGAGGTTTTGTTAGTTTGAGGGACTGCATAACCTCAAAACAAGC
>JAFQHQ010000044.1 GCA_017397885.1 Clostridia bacterium
AAGATGCCTCAAATGGTGAATTTTCGGTATCTTTTGGTTTGTCGTCTTTGAAAGGCGACAGCCTTCCTGCATCCTCCGTACCAAAATATCCTCAAAAATTCATTCGTTTGAGGTCATTGTGAGTTTTAAAATAATAAATTTGGTCTCAATCGAGGCAAAAACGCAGGGAATATGGTAATATTTCCGAGGATTTTAACGATGAGTGAGGCTAAATTTATATTTTAAAACCATCTTTAGTGTTGGTCGTTAAGGCTACTCAATTAACATAAGTGCATAATACAACGCCCAATCTTGGTCATTTGCCCAGGCATCATATTTTTTACCATAGAATATACCATGTTCCATACAAGGATGAGGTTTATGTTCTTTTGATGAATACTGTTTCACTTTATATGGGTAAAAATAGTTGTTTGCTGCAAAACCGTCTTCGCGATATACACACAAATTTCCGGTCAGATTACGCTCGGCAAGCTTTTTTGCTTCTTCATTTCCAAACACACTGTTAAACCACAACATTCCCCAACCTGCAAGTGAGCTCCAGTAATGAGGGAACAAATCTCCGTAGGAACGATGTTTTCCAAACCAATATCGATCCCAATAGCGGACATTTATACAGTTCATATGAAAATCAGGTTGATTTGCAAAAAAAGCCTTTGTTTCTAAAAATTTATCTTCTGCCTTTAGGCGGTATTCATCTTTTGGCTCTAACAAATAAGCCTGTGATAGGTAACACAATTGTTCATTAGGTCGTTCGCTGACATACGATGTCTCAAGAATGTGTGTAATATCTTTCATATTTGCTTTCCCAAATCTGATCTGATCTGCATAACGCAAAAACTTAGTCTTTAAAGCTTCTCTCAAATCGTCAAGCCCTTCTTTTTGCAGGGCATCACAGATGCGTACTACCTCCATACACTGTGCATCTCTTGTACAATTTGTAATTTCAAAGAAATTCAGAAGAATCTTTGCGGCATTGATAATACACTGTTTTTCTTTTGTCAACTCATACCATTCCAGATAATAAGTAGACATCCATGGAAAATTAAAGACTCTCAGTTCGGAGCTGTCGTGTCCTACCTGATTGTATACAACTCCGCTATCGGCATCAAACATCTCCCGTTCAACAAAAGCCCGATGTCTGCGCAAAGATTCCATTTTAACATCATCATATTCCAACTGAATTGCTTTGCATACGATAACTCCCATTGCAAGCCGTTCACGGGAGGCATTGTGATCTCCGAAACCTTCGCTGAAATACAATGAATCATTATCGCTGTCATATATCAAATATGCCCCGTCCAATTTGCTGCCTTCATAGCGGAACTGCTGTTTTTCTACTATAAAATTGGCGCGACGCTTTAGTATTTCCAAAACAGGTAATAACACCTGCACAAAAATCCATGTTTTTCTTCCGTCTGCTTCCGCCAGAATCTTTCGCTCTCCTGTTGTTTCGAATGAGCATACAGACACTGCGCGATTTCCGTCAAAAGTGTAGGGTAATTCTTTCCCATCACACGAAAGCTTCAATGTTTTCCACATACAATTGCTTTCGAAACATATCGTAAATTCCTCATTTTGCAAAACGGAATACTTGCTTGCACTCAGACGAATCTCGTTTGGCTCAGTCAATGAAGCGTTTTCGGGTTTTTCTTCTGTAAAATAATATTTAAATTCCAGACACTTTGATTCGCCCGGCGCAATAACGCAGGATTTCGGATGCAAAACAATTGCACCGCGATAAAAAGAACCGTTATTCGTCCTTGAAACATCATACGCAATACTATAGTCTTCAATAGCACCCTCGGTCACCTTCATTACGAGATATGGTGCATCTCCGTGACAACGTAGGGAATATATCCATGAACAATCACCGCCGCACCATACATGCGAAATACAACACTTGTTTAAAATGTCTTGTCCGGGCGTATAGAGACAGTCGTATGGAAACGGAATTCCGAAACAATCTTTTGTCATAAAATATTCAACAATATCTTCATTTTTAATTATGTAGGTTTCTACATAAGAATCTTTTTCCATGCGTTTTTCAATCTGCACGATAATCGGACGGTTTTTTGTCATAGTCACAATAATTTTTTCATCCTTTTGCGACACAGATTGTGTTGTAAATCCGTCAACAAGCAATTCACTGTCGACCAATCCCCAGTTACCGTCGCTCAAAATCCAGTTGTAACTGTTCCCTTTGTCATAAATACCGGTAGTTGCACCCGATTGGTCATCCACCGTTACTGTAAATTTGGCATTTTCCAATTTCATAAAATTACCTCATATTTTTGTTATTATCGAATAATATATTTCCGATGTATATCCGTTTTCAAAGTCAAAATTAACTGTAATATTATCGTTTGAACATCTCACTTTATCACAACCTTTCATTATGACAAAATTCAATTATCTCATTTCCGATTTTATAAAGGTCGGCATCGGTTGCTTTCAGTGGATATTCGAAGTCTGATATCACCCAACGCCATTCTTTTTCAAACCAATTTATTTCTTTTTCAAAATCTTTTCCTGAAAGCTCTTTAATTCTTTCCTCAATCCATCTTTCCCATCTCGGTTTGTAGAAGTCTTTTATAAGTCCTGACCACTGTTTGTTTGAATAGTCGTGAAGATGTCCGGTTTCGGAGTTTTCATATGAACCCCAGGTCGTAATTTGTGCTTTTGCGTTAAATTCATACACCTTTTTTGAAAAGTCATCATTTGCCAAAGCCTTTGCTTCATTTAGCCATTTGCCGAGAAGATAATATGGATTTGATTTTGTTACCCGTTCCATATAGCCTGTGATTTTCAAAAATTTATCGGAATGTTTTTTGAATTCTTCAGGATTTTTATTTTCGTATGCTCTGACCATATCTTCATATATGTCTCCCGACGCATTCGATAAAACCTGTTGAAATGTCGTTGTAAGATCATACATATATCCTTCGCTTTTCTTTAATAGTTCATAATCACATAAAAGAAGCTCTGCTGCTTTTTTGAATTTGTTTTTGTCATATGATATCTGAGAATTCCCCCAGAATGATGCTGCCTTAATGCCAATGTCGGGTCTTGCATTTACAATTGATTCGGGTGCACCTTCGCCAATATCGTTAAACTCTGCTTTATATACGGTGTCAAGCATAATATCCCATGCTTTGTGTGCCTTGTCTGAGACTTTGCCGTATCTTCTGTCGGCATAATCATAGAGCCATTTTCTCAGGTTAATTGATTTGATTTTTCCGGTTGTAGCATCTGTCCATGCCGATTCGAACAAAAAGTCATAAAGCACCGGATTGTTGCAGCTTGCCTCCGGTACAACACCGACACCGGCAATGTTCGAAGTACAGTCAAATACCTTTGGTATGTCATCTGCCATACGGTCAAGATGTCCGTGGAGTCCCATTCGTCCGCCGAAATTGTTAAGCATACAGTATACCCATGGAGTTGAATCAAACTCTTTTGAATATCCGTACATTTTGTTGTCTTTGTCTCCGAGAACATATTTCGGATCTCTTTCAGCCTGCAGGTCTAAAACAAACACATGCTTTTTGTCTTTGTCAATCTCGTCGATTGCCGAAAGCATATCGGAGTAGGGAAGCGCTCCCCACGCCTGAAGCACCCACACAGCATCCGGGTCTGATATCGTCATTTCGTTAAGGACTGCCGTCGCCGAATCTCTGAGCAGCTTTGGATTGTCTGTGCCAATTCCGCCTTCAACGAATGGCTCTGTCATATAGTAATTGCTATATGTTCCGTAAACCTCTTTTTGTGACTCATAAAATAAAGAGGCATATTTTGAAAAGGACTTATCTGTGGGACGGATAAGGAGTGGTCTTTCAAATCCGTTCCAGTGATTTCGTTTTATTGTTTCAACATCTTTATCGTATTTTTCAATGTCACAGGGAATGATTCCGCCGTAGCCTTGAAGCAGAGGTTTCATTCCGAGCTTTTTCATTATCCGGTGGTTTTCTCTTGCAAGCTCTGTTCTTTCTTCAAACCAGCTGTCGTGAACCGGTCCGCCGAACCCGTATAAGTTTTTAACTGCCCATCCGCAGTATGCGGGACCTGCAACAAAACGCCTGATTTCTTCGTGGGAATATCCGATTTTCGAAAGAAATCGTCTCCAAACTTCCTCCTGTGCGGTTATATCAAAAATGACATTAACACCGTTTAACGCAAGCCAATCAAGGTCTTTTCGCCATTCCTTCTTCCCCCAGAAAGCCATTGTATATGCATGGGTACAGCAAGAATATGCGTGGCGTATTTTTGCTTTTGTGCATTTATACAGGGGAGAGAGGATTTTCGGGAGAACATCGGGCATTTTTGTTTGATTTCCCACCTGAGAAATATGAACATTGCAGTAGTATTTGAGGTAATGATTGAGTCCGGCGGCGATGCATACTCCCTCATTTCCTCTTATAAGTATTTTGTCATTTGCGTTTTCGAGTATGAAATAATCTGCTATGTTGTCGCCATGAGGATTCGGCTCCTTGCTAAGTATAAATTTCGATTTGTATTTTTCACCGAGATTTCTTTCGATCATTCCGTAAATTTCATCATACGTGTCCTTGTCTGTTACTTCGACATTGTAGACGGAGTCTTTGAAATCGACAACATTTATTTTCGGAAGGGGTAAAACGGGGGTGTTGCTTTTTGCTCCTTCATACAAAACATCTTTTATTTGCGTTGTGCCTTTTTCTGAGTACTGAACATACACTCTGATGATTCGTGCTTCAGTGCTTGGAATGTTATATACATCGCCTGTTTCAGAACAAGAGATTTTTTGAGGATTGTTTCCGGCTGCAAAGTCAAAATCTCTGCCGTTCAGACTTGTATACACAGAGTAGTACATATAGTCGTCACAGCTTGGAACAACGGTTATTTTGTTGAGGAAAAAGTTTTCTTTGAGATCAAAATCATAATATTGCGGGTAAAGTGTTTTCATCTTTCTTCCTTTCGTTTTTGTATTATCCATGGAAATGTAAACTCTTTTCCGTTAAACAGTTCATTTGCATTTCTTGTAAAGTCCGATGCAGTAAGCTTTCTTCCTCTTGTGATGGTTTCGGGACATTCATATGAAATTTCATACATAAACACGCCATTATATTCAATCTGTTTAAGTGCTTCAAACACAGCATTCCAGTTTATTTGCCCTTCACCGGGAAGCCAGTGGCGTTCATCAATAAAATCAAAATCCGAAACATGCAGTGTGACGATTTTGTCGGCAAGTACCCTGATAATATCCTCAGGTTTTTCGGTTGTAATATGATTTGTGTCAAAGCATATTTTTATCCTATTGTCGTCTGACGTGAGAAATTTCATTTCTTCGGCAGAATGTCCGATACAGCTTCTCGGCAGGTCCTCAGCACAAATAACCGAACCGCTTCTTTCGCATATATCGGCAAGTTTTGACAAAGAATCTCTTGAATGTTTCAAATGTTCGTTTCTGTCACCCATCACAGGCTCAAAACTTGGGTGAACAATAAATTTGTCTATGCCGATATCTGAGCCTTTTTTTATAATCTCGAAATATATCTTAAGTGCATTTTCTCTTTGCTCTTTGTCGCATGATGAAATGTCGTTGTACCAAAATGGTAGGTGCAATGACCAGAGATTTACACCGGATTCTTCGGAAAGTCTGTAAATTTCACGGTAATCAAATTCATCATAATAATCTTCTGATATTTCCATTTCGGTGATTCCGTTTGTAGAAAACTCTTCAAAAAGTTTAGTGTAAGGCTTTTTTCCGCAACTTGAAAGTCCGATTTTATACATATAAATTCCTCCGTATGACAAAATAATTCGATAAGTTATTTTTAAAGTATATCATAAAGTTTTTATTTCTCATATTGCAAAATGGTGCTAATATATGGTATAATCGTATGTGGTGATTGAAATGAAGGATATTTATATACAGCAGTTCGAATTTGAAAGATGCTCTGCCAACAAGAGAAAATATGATATTATTATGCCACACACCGCCATTCATTACATTACAGACGGATATGGATATTTCAATGGTGTTCGACTTGGCAAGGGACAGTATTTTTGTACCTTTGAAAATCACAAATCGATGTGGTATCCCGATAAAGATAATCCGTGGTCCTATTATTTTGTTGACCTTTATGGCGACGACGCTTGTGGAATTTTGAAAAAATATGAGTTTGACAAGTCAAAAACTCACGGGCATTTTGACTTTTGTGATGAACTGGAGCTTTTGTTTAAACTGTTTAAAACAAAACAATCTAAAGAAGAAATAAACAAAGAATTTCTTGTTGCAACTGCACATACTCTTTTGTCTTTTCACAATGTAAAAAATAAAAATGAAAATGTTTCCGAAAGCGAAAGAATTGTGAACGAAGTAAAAAACTACCTTGACCACAACTATCACCGTAAAATCAAGGTGGAGGACATTGCATCAGACATGTTTTTGTCAAGGGGATACATACGGAATGTGTTTTTTGAAAAAATGGGAATGTCACCAAAGGCATATCTTCAAAGTGTGCGCTTTGATGCAGCCTGTAGTCTTTTGAAAACCACAAATTACACCGTGGCTGAAATAGCAAGGTCTGTCGGTTATGATGATCAACTTGGCTTTTCAAAGCTGTTCAGCAAAAAATACGGTGTTTCTCCGTCGGAATACAGAAAAGAAATGTGATTTGTTACATTTGGGTATTGCAATAACTTGTTTTGTGTGCTAAAATATATAAATAATGTAATTGTATGAATTTTTATATAAATAAACGAAAGGATGATTCCAATGGAAAAGAAAAATATCGATTGGGGCAATCTCGGTTTCGGATACATTCCCACAGACAAGAGATTTGTTTCAAATTATAAAGACGGTGCATGGGATGAAGGCTGTCTCACATCTGATGCTAATGTTGTAATCAGCGAATGTGCAGGCGTTCTTCAGTATGCTCAGACCTGTTTTGAAGGTCTCAAAGCCTACACAACCGAAGACGGTCACATTGTTGTTTTCCGTCCCGATCTTAACGCAGACCGTATGATTGCATCTGCTGAAAGACTCGAAATTCCCGTATTCCCAAAAGAAAGATTCATTGATGCTGTTGAGCAGGTTGTTGCAGCAAACGAAGCATATGTTCCTCCCTTCGGTTCGGGAGCAACTCTCTATCTTCGTCCCTTTATGTTCGGTTCAAACCCCGTTATCGGTGTTAAACCCGCAACCGAATATCAGTTCAGAATTTTTGCAACTCCTGTTGGTCCATACTTTAAAGGCGGTGTAAAACCCCTCACAATCAGAGTGTCTGACCTCGACCGTGCCGCACCACACGGCACAGGCCACATCAAAGCAGGTCTTAACTATGCAATGAGCCTTTATAACATTGTTGATGCTCACAACTGCGGTTTTGACGAAAATATGTATCTTGATGCCGCAACTCACACAAAGGTTGAAGAAACCGGCGGTGCAAACTTCATTTTCGTAACCAAAGACGGCAAGGTTGTAACTCCCAAGTCAAACACAATTCTTCCTTCAATCACACGCCGTTCTCTCATGGTTGTTGCAAAAGATTATCTCGGTCTCGAAGTTGAAGAAAGAGAAATCTTTGTTTCCGAGCTTGGCGATATGGCAGAATGCGGTCTTTGCGGTACTGCGGCTGTTATTTCACCTGTTGGTAAAATCGTTGACCACGGCAAAGAAATCTGCCTGCCTTCACATGAATGCTATGGGTCCTGTAACTCAGAAACTCTACGACACTCTCACAGGCATTCAGATGGGCAGAATCCCTGCTCCCGAAGGCTGGATAAAAGTTATTAAATAAATTATTGGCTGTTGAAAATATCACTCACCGGCAATACAAACAGGGCTGTGTTCACACAGTCCTGTTTTTGAAAATTGGAATGGGGTTTAGTGCTCTGTTTAACTCAAAGACATCGTAGGGCGTGACGACCTCGGCACGCCGAATTAAACAGAACAACAAATTGAAGTTTGTAGGTGAGATTGACACAAGGGCGAAAGGCTCCCCTGCCTAAGGGGAGCTGGCAGTGAGCGTAGCGAAACTGACTGAGGGGTATTATTGAAACCATTGATATTTCTGCGTTTCGTACCCCTCCGTCTTTGCCTAACGGCAAATCCACCTCCCCTTAGGCAGGGGCGGCTTTCGCTTCAGCCTCGTTTGCGAACACCCCTACAAACCCCAATTTGAAATGAATATCTCAAGGAGGCGCATAATAAAAATGGATAATTTATACACAATAATGCCACTTCGCACAGATCGCATAAACGAAATTTGCGAAGATATTAAATATCAATATGAAAAAGGAGTTGCCACCTGTGCACTGTTTAAGATGACTCTTGTGCCCGAAGGCACACCGCCTGCAGATAAGGCATCTATAATGAGCGCACAGTATGTAAAATTCAAAGAAAAGCTTGATAAAGATAACATACCAAACGGAATTTTGGTTCAGGCATCAATAGGTCACGGATGGAAGCTTGGTGAACCGTTTCCCTATCAGAGAATAGTAGGTATGGTAGATGGAAAGTCGCCTGAGGTTGTGTGTCCATATGATGAAGGGTTTAAAGAATATATTTATGATGCAATTCGCAAAATTGCCAAAACCAATCCGGGTCACATAATGATTGATGATGATTTCAGGCTTATCAGCAGACCGGGATTAGGATGCGGATGTCCTCTTCACATGAAGCGTTTCAATGAACTTGCAGGCACGGATTTTACAAGAGAAGAACTTCTCGATGTTCTTTCCGAGGGTACTGCGCTTGCAAAAGAATATAACGATATTTTTGTTGAAACCCAAAGAGAATCCCTTGTTGAAACCGCAAAGGTTATGCGAAAAGCCATAGACAGTGTTAACCCGAAAATTCCGGGTTCGTTCTGCTGTGATGGAGAAGTTGCTGAATTTGCAGATGAGATAACGCCAATTCTGGCAGGAGAAGGCAATCCTTCGGTTCTTCGAATCAACAACGGCTGCTACAATGCACCCGGTCCGAGAAGACTCACCTTTGCATTCTTTTTTGCGGCAAGTCAGATTGCCAAGGTCAAAGATGTGGTTGACGTTGTTCTTGACGAACCTGACACTTGCCCGCAAAACAGATATTCCACTTCAAAATCAATGCTTCATTCCCATCTGACCGGCTCGCTTCTCGAAGGTGCGTCAGGTGCAAAACACTGGATAACAAGGCTTGGACCCTATGAACCCGAAAGCGGAATGGCATATCGTCAGATTCTTTCAAAGAACAGAGGTTTTTATGACGCTTTGAGTGAAATTTCAAAAAATGTGAAATGGGAAGGCTTCAGAATACCTATCCGTAACAAGGCTTATTATCATATCACAAAAGAAAATCCACGTCGTGAAATGTTTAGTGCATGGTGCAAATGTGTGCTTGACCAGTTTGGTCTGCCTGTGTATTTTTCGCCCGATGATGGCGGCATTTTGTGTCTTGAAGGCAGTGTATTGCTCTCAGATGAAGAAATATTAAGTGCACTCAAAGGCTTTGTTATTCTTGCATCCAACAGTGCTGAAGAACTTATCAAACGCGGATTCGGAAAATATCTGGGTGTCGATGTGAGAGAGTGGCATGGAAAAATACCTATGGGTGACAAAATTTTGGATTTTGACAATGTGGTGTCGAGTCAGAACAAGGTTAAAGAACTTGCTGTAACTGACGACAATGCGGTTATTGAATCCTACATCTGCAACTCAAAAGACAAAGTGTATTACGAGGAAATTTTCCCGGGGACTGTTGTTTACAAAAACAGTCTCGGCGGGACTGTGATAACTTTTGCAGGCACTCCTGAAGGCAATCACACACTAATTGATGGTTTTTCTTTCCTTAACTGGTCAAGAAAACAGAATTTTGTAAAGCTTCTTAAAAGCTATGGAGATTTTTCGGCATATTGCCCCGGTGACGAGGAAATGTATTTTAAATCGGGCAAAATGAGTGATGGCTCAAGTCTTTGTGCACTCTTTAACATTGGTCTTGATATTATAGATAATGTTGAGCTTGTTATTAACAGAGATTTTTCAAAAATTCAAAAGCTGATGCCTGACGGAAGTCGTGCTGATGTAGGCTATAAAACAGAAAACGACAAAACAATACTTGATTGCCCAGCTCATATTCTCGACCCGGTAATTCTTATTATATCGTGACAAAAGGGGAATTCGACATATGAAAATTAATGTTGATTTTAACAATATACAGGGAAAAATAAAACCGATGCATGCAGTGGGTCAGCCTCCGTTCACCGGTGGCTTTGCAAGTATTAATTTTACCCCTATGCATATTCTGAAAGATGCGCACATTCCTTATTCGCGTCTTCACGACGTCGGCGGGGCGTTTGGCGGTAATCGTTATGTTGATATACCAAACATTTTCAGAGACTTTGATGCCGATGAAACAAAACCTGAATCCTATGACTTTGCTTTTACCGATGAGCTAATAAAAGCTTTGGTGGAATACGGTGTTAAGCCTTATTTCAGGCTTGGTGTAACAATAGAAAATCAGTGCGTCATAAAAGCCTACCGCATTCATCCGCCCAAAGACTATGCAAAATGGGCAAGAATATGTGAGCACATAATAAGACACTACAATGAAGGCTGGGCAGACGGTTTTCATTTTGACATCAGATATTGGGAAATCTGGAACGAACCCGAAAACCGTGACGTACCCCATATGAATCAGATGTGGACAGGCACAGCCGGACAGTATTATGAGCTTTATGATGTGACTGCAAAGCACCTTAAGAAATGTTTTGGTGACAAAATTAAGGTTGGCGGATATGCCGCATGTGGTTTTTACGGAATATTTTCAGATCCCGATAAATATGGTCTTGATATTGAAAAAAGAGATGACGAAAGATACACAAGCTCCAAAGAAGAATACCGCATTAAATTCTTTTTTGGGTTCCTTGATTATATAAAAAAACATAATTCGCCCATTGATTTCTTTTCGTGGCACACCTACGGCACCGTGGATGTTGTAACAGCAGAGGCGGATTTTGTTGACATGGTTTTAAAGGATTATGGCTATGAAAATATCGAAACTCATCTCAATGAATGGAATCTTTCCCACGACAGAAAGCGTAACACATCCTCGTCCTATGCATCTGCTAACACAATGGCAATGATGCTTGCCATGCAGCACAAAAATACCGATATGCTTATGTATTATGATGCAAGATATGTTTCGGTGGGTGCCTACGGGGGATTTTATGACCTTGCTACTTTCGAACCGTCCTGCGTTTATTATTCCTTCAAGGCATTCGGTGAGCTTTATGAGCTGGGAAATGAGGTTTTGTGCATTCATGACAAAGGGGTTTATGCTTTGGCAGCTAAAGACGGAGATAGAAAATCAGTTATTGTTTCCAATATAGAAGAAGATGTAAAGATAGAGCTGAATCTCGAAGATGACTTCTCGGTTTATATTATTGACAAAGACAATTTGATGACCAAAACCGAGCTTAATCCAAATGAGTTTATTCTTAAGGAAAACACTGTTGCGGTTATCAAGAATTTTTAAGCTCAAAACTACTTATGCAAGGAGAAGCAAATGGATAAAAAACAAAAAGGCAGTAAAATTCTATGTTCTGCGTGTCTCTATGGATTTTGTTGCAAGTATGACGGCGGAACGAACACCCTCAAAGATCCTCTTTTTCAGTTTCTCAAAAACTCGGGCAGACTCATTCCCGTATGCCCGGAAGAGCTTGGCGGACTTTCAACTCCCCGAAGTCCTTCGGAACAAAAGGACGGAAAGGTCATTAACAAAGAGGGAGAAGATGTTACGGCTCAGTTTGAGCTTGGTGCCGAAAAGGCGCTTGAAATCGCCCGCAAAAACGGTGTGAGAGTTGCAATTATGAAGCAGGGTAGCCCCTCCTGCGGAAGCAAAAAAATTTATGACGGAACCTTCACAGGAACTAAAATTACCGGTGAAGGCGTGACTGTCAGAAAACTTATTGAAAACGGAATCCCCGTTTTCGATGAAACCGAGGTTTCTTTTGCAAAGCTTCTTGCAGACGGAGATCCCCACGACCATCATCATTGATTATAAATAATTTGGGGTTTGGCGCTGTGTTTAACACAAGGGCGAAAGGCTCCCCTGCCTAAGGGGAGCTGGCAGTGAGCGTAGCGAAACTGACTGAGGGGTATTGCTGAAAGCATTGATGTTTCTTTGTCCGACCGCCTTCGACTCCGTCACTCAGACGTCGGCGAAGGCTAAATCCGAATCCCCGCAGCGGAAAATGATGGATTCGGATTTTCGAAGTCGAAACAGATATTATAGAAAACGAACTGCTACGATTATAT
>JAFQHQ010000045.1 GCA_017397885.1 Clostridia bacterium
GGAACAGAAATGGGCACGTGAAATGTATTACGAGTTACTATCCATGTGTCGTGCTGCTGATTTTTATAATCAGAATCCGGGAATCGACTCACGAAAGTTTTATATGGATTGTCTGCAACAGAGATATGATGCCATTCTGGAAGAAGCGATCCAACAAAACCCGATTTCCGAACAAAGCGGGAAGCGTGGCAAAAAGAAAAAGGGTAAGATACGTGCCCTGATTGACCGTCTTTTGACACACAAGGGGGAAGTATGCCGTTTTGCCAATAATCCCCTTGTGACTTTCACGAATAATCAGGCTGAACGTGATCTGCGTATGGTCAAAATGAAAAATAAGGTCATAGGTACTTTCCGCTCTGAACAAGGAGCAAAAGATTTTCTTACACTAAAATCGCTTACTTCCACTGCTGCTAAAATGGGTATTACCGCTTTTGATGCTTTGTTTTCTCTTTTTCTTGGGCAATTTGCTTTGGGGACTGAATAGTTACGCTTTAAATTGAATAATTGTCATCGGAGGAGCGAGCATCGTAATGCTACGGAACAAAATGTTCCTGCTCGAATAGAAGATGTCGAGTGAGCTCGGTTATATCAAAGGCGTATGCCTTTTGAAATAGCCGAGTTATTTTTTTGAAAAGAAAGGATTACCTGATATGAGAATTCAACTTTCGGACCATTTTACTTATTGGAAACTCATAAAATTCACATTGCCTACTATGGCAATGATGATTGTTTCATCAATCTATGGAGTTGTAGACGGATTATTTGTTTCTAATTTTGCAGGAAAAACACCATTTGCGGCAATCAATCTGATTATGCCGTATATAATGATTTTTTCTACAATAGGATTTATATTCGGAACAGGCGGCTCTGCTGTTGTTGCAAAGACGTTTGGTGAAGTAAAAAAGGATAAAGCAAACAACTATTTTTCTCTGTTTGTTTGTGTGACATTTGTTTTAGGTATTCTGTTTGCTGTTATAGGAATTGCTTGTGTCAGAACGGTTGCTGTATTGCTTGGTGCCGAAAGAGAATTACTTGAAAATGCAGTAAGGTATTCCCGTATTGTTTTGTTTGTTTTGCCATTTAATACGCTTATGTTTTTGTTTCAACCATTTTTCTCTACAGCAGAAATGCCACAGCTTGGTTTAGTTACAACAATATCATCCGGTATGATGAATATCGTTCTCGATGCAGTGCTTGTTTTGCTTCTTCCACAGGAACATAAACTTGCGGGTGCTGCAATAGCAATGAGTCAGGTTGTTGGCGGTACCATTCCGTTAATATATTTCAGTCGTAAAAACAAAAGTATTCTTCGCATTGGCAAAACTGATTTCAATGGCAGAATAATTATAAGAGCAGCAACAAACGGTTCATCCGAATTTATGACGAATGTGTCTATGAGTATTGTTGGTATGCTTTGCAACGTTCAGCTAATGGAATATGCAGGAGAAAACGGTGTTGCCGCTGGGTTTGACTGTTTCAGGTTTCAGAATATTTGCAGTATCTTTCTTGTTTATGGGATATGCGATATTCAGTTCAAGTTTCTTTACAGCTCTCAATGACGGCTTTACTTCGGCTATTATTTCTTTTCTAAGAACATTGGTATTCCAAATTGCCGCTGTGCTGTTATTACCTATGATTTTTGAAATAGACGGAATATGGTATTCTATAATCGTTGCAGAATTTATGGCTATGACGTTAAGTGCTGTTTTCGTTGTGGTAAAAAGA
>JAFQHQ010000046.1 GCA_017397885.1 Clostridia bacterium
ATGAAGGTTCGGATTTATCTCCACCCGCTCGACCAAAAAACAGACATCATCGTCAGATGGTGTCTGTTTTTTTTGCAAAGACGGGACTTGAACCCTAAGAGGGTGAGGAGCGTAAAGAAAACAATTCGGTGAATTGTTTTTAGCGACGAAGGTTGAGGCGGGTACTGTTGCATGGCAACGGTCGCCGAGACCGAAGGATTTGCAAGGCAAATCCTTGTCCCGTCACTCCGACCGTATTGCGCATTTATAAGGGATTGCCTTGTGAATGCTTCTTTTTTTATGAAAGTATTGAAATTTTGTAAGGGAGTGTGCTATACTAATTATGCCAAACAAAACCAAATAAATGTAACGGGAATGGTATTTTCTTTTATGGGGATACTGTATCTTTTCGTACTTTATTTTTTGAATTTTGCAAAACTGCAAATTCCACAGATAGAGTGCGATGAATAGTCATTCCCATTTATCTGGTTTTGTTTGGCGACAATCGGAGTTTGCGTTTTCAGTGCGCCGCTTCGGTTGGCGCACTTTTTTTGCGGAGAAAAAGGTGTAGCAATGTACAGGAGGTGTGTTTGAAGCAAGACAAAGTCCGCAAAGAAATTGTTGAAATGCACCGCCTTTATGCTAAATACGGCAACTATGCCGAGGTCGGCAGACAAATAGGCAGAAGCGGCTCAACAGTTGCAAAATATGTTCAAATGAAAGACATTCCCCGCAATATCCGTATTGCGGTTAAAACATTATCGCAGAAAGTTGGTTGATTAAAAATGCAAGAGCGCATTAAAAATAATTCTGGTGTTTCCCTAACTTTTACAGATGATAGTATTACATGGGAAAGTGGCATTTCCCGTCTTCGCTTTCCCTACGGCAGCATTAAGCAGGTGAGAATTGGTTTTTTAGGTTTTGAAATCACACCCTGCGAGGGAAATACTCTTACCTTTGCCTTTAACAAGCAGTATAAACCTTTGATGCAGAAAATGCTTGCATTTACACAAAACGCAATGAGAAGCGCACCTCCTGCAAAGCCCATTAACCTAACAGCGGAAAAGGACGCAGAGAAAAAAGCTGTGGCAGATGCGATAGAAAAACAGCGCAGAGAAATCGTATCCAAAAATGAACATCGTATGCGTTGCAATGTGTGCGGTCATATCTTCTGTTATACAGACGCAGATGTGCGTGAAAGTCAATCCCATCAAAATTGGGCGAAAGCACACGCAGCAGCATCCTTATTTGGAACAAGATTGGATGCGTATGGGCAGCAAAGCAGAATGGATAGCGAATTGAGTAAAGTTGTTGATTTCAGCCGTTGCCCCGCCTGCCGTTCCAACAATATCACCGAAATAAAAGAAGGAGAAACCACTCAACAGCCGCAGAGCGCACCCGCTCCTGCATCTTCTGCGGTTGAAGAAATCAAAAAATACAAGGAACTGCTTGACATGGGTATTATCACCCAAGAAGAATTTGACACAAAGAAAAAGCAGTTGCTTGGTTTATAATAATCATTTACGGCGCGGGGGACAATCTCCGCGCTTTTCTTCTGCTCTCTTGGTGTTTCAATAGGGTATACCTCAATGACAAAGTAAAACAGACGGATTTTATATGTCATATAAGTTATAAAATAATTTTGCAATATTTCAAAATATTTCATATACCCTATTGACATACTTTGTGTTTTGTGCTACAATTAAGACACAGTAAAGCAAGGGAGCTTATGATATGAAGGTTGGTTATATAAGATGCTCTACTATTGAGCAAAACGAAGCTCGTCAGTTAAAGATGATGCAAGAACAGGGCGCAGAAAAATTGTTTATCGATAAGGCAAGCGGTAAAAACACAGACCGAGCCGCTTTTAAGGAAATGATGTCCTTTGTCAGAACAGAGGATATTGTGATAGTTGAAAGCATTTCACGAATTGCAAGAAATACACGCGATTTACTTTCTATTGTTTCTGAACTGACCGAAAAGGGCGTTGAGTTTGTCAGCCTGAAAGAAAGCATTGACACAACAACACCGCAAGGACGATTTATGCTGACCGTTTTCGGTGCGCTTGCAGAACTTGAACGCGAGAACATTTTAGAACGTCAGCGCGAGGGTATTGAGATAGCAAAGAATGACGGCAAATACAAAGGTCGTAAACCTGTTGACGTTGATGAAAAACTTTTCAAAGCCGTTTGCAAGAAATGGCGCAACGGTGAAATTACCGCAACCTCCGCAATGAAAGAGGTCGGATTGAAGCCGAATACATTCTATCGCAGAGTTAAAGAAATGAACTTATAACAAAAGAAAAAACACCAAGTGTGTTCAAGCATATACGTCGGCTCAATGTGTTGCGAAAGCAACACTTCGCGCTGTCGTTCGGGACCAAGAGGCCATGGGTGCAAGTCCCGTCACTCCGACCAAAAAAATAAAGACCGTCAACGATGGTCTTTGTTTTTTTTGATTCAGATTGATTGGTTTGTACCCATGGCCTTTTACAGTCCCGAACCAACTGTGAGGGACCAGGCATCGTCGCCGAAGCGCGTCCGGTGGACGATGCAGCGAGGCGAGGATGGCGCAGCGGTCGAAATCGTTCGGCGCTCCAAGCCGAAAAACGATTTCGGGCACCGCAAGAGGTAGCCATGGGTTCAAGTCCCGTCACTCCGACCATAGTGAGTATTCATAACACAAGTGAATACTCACTTTTCTTTTTTTATATTTCCTCTAAGTTTAAATTGTTATGTATCGAGCAGGTTTGTAGCCTGCTCTCAGACTGTCGAAAAACCGTGTTTCGCGATCAAGCGAGACACGGTTTTCTGTCTGTATTGTTGAATATTTGGAATAAATTGAATAAAAAGACGTAAAAGTCATGAAAATCCTCGTTTTTGAACTTCCACATTGCCATTTTTTTGAG
>JAFQHQ010000047.1 GCA_017397885.1 Clostridia bacterium
AATCGAGCACCCCAAGAGTACTTCCTCGCTTTGCCTTGCAAAGCTCACAGCGCCTACTCTTTTTGTTTTCTAAAACAAAAGTCTTCACTTTTGTTTCCTATCAAGCATACACCCGCCCCTTGGCGGGGGCATCTATACGCTTGATAGGAATCGAACCTACGACAACCCGGCGTCGGAGGCCGGTGCTCTATCCACTGAGCTACAAGCGCATATGTGGGCTGCCACATCAGGCAGCCGATATTTATAAAACAGTTTTTACCTTGCTTAAAATTTCTTCCGAAATATCTTCAATGGTTCTCACCTTGCCGTCTTTAGCGCAATGAACCGTGTTCCAGCCATATTTATTGGCAACAAACACAGCATTGTCATAAGACTGCTGAAGATAGCCTTCGTTTCTTTCGTGAATATCCTTAACATCGGAATTATCAATCTTATTAGCTCTTTTTTCCATAAGCTGACGGGCATTTTCCACAGGCATATCAAGGAAAATAACCATGTCGGGTTTTGGCAGGGAAAGCTTTTCATATTCCATGTCATAGAGCCAGTCAAGAAATTCGCTTTTTTCTTTCATATCAGAAATTTTAGATGCCTGATGAACCATGTTTGAAGTTGTATATCTGTCGGCAATGACAATGTTTCCGTTGGAAAACAGCTCTTTCCATGTTACCTTTACGGAAGCAACACGGTCAACTGCAAAAAACATGGATGCCGCATAGGCACTCACTGCATTGGGGTCATCGCCAAATTCGCCCCCAAGATACATTTTCACAACCGATGAGCTGTCACTTGCATAATTGGGAAATTCCACGGAAACAACGCTTTTTCCCATGTCGGAAAGTTTTTCTTTAAGGAGAGACGACTGTGTTGCTTTTCCGCTTGAATCAACACCCTCTATAACTATTAATTTAAAATCTTTTGACATATGTATCATTCCTGTTCCAAAAAGAGTTTCCTCTTTTCAAGCATTTTGCCGCAAGTCATTTTCCCTTCGGGACACGGACCGGCTACACATCTTGGACCGGAAACCCTGAAAATTGTGGGGCAAACTTCTTTTACAAGTCTTAGCATTTCACATGCAAGTTCCCTGATTTCCCACTGGGCTCTTTCGCAACAACGGTGATGAAAAAAGTTTATGAGACTGCGAGCATTGAATGTAGCAATCATTTTTGTTTCACAGGCATTGGGGAGCACATAGCGTGCATCTTCTATAGCCTTTTTTTCAGCCATGTTTGCCGCCTTTTTTTCGTCAATGCCTTCTGCGAGAAATGCCTTTAAATGTTTAGCTTTCAGGATATCTGCAAGCTCATTGTAGGTCTTTTCATCATCTTCCATGGCTTTTATGAAAACAGCTTTGGCTTTTTCATCATTTTCTATTTCATGGGGAATGATATATTCAAACTGACCTTCATTTACATATCTTTGAGATTTAACGCTGTATGATGCAATACGGTGACGGGTAATCTGAGCCAAAAGACTTCTTGAAACGCCCTCAATCCCAAATGTAAAAGCAATGTGTTCAAGAGGACTCTCGTGACCCATACTCATGAGTCTTTCAATAAAGCTGACAGTTTTCTCCTTGTCGAGACCGTTTAAAATACCGTCTATTTCCGATGAAGAATAACAAAGCTTTGCCGATGCGGCAACAATTTTTTCGGCATCGGGATTATATTGCAACAATTCTACATTCATATTAAAAATCCTTTCATAAAAAGAATTGATATCATTCGTCTTTATCCTGCGGGAACTTTTTGCCTTTTAGAAGAACCTTAAAGCCAAATCGTGGAAGTTCGAGCATTCTCACAAAGCGAGAGGGTTGTTTTATGAGGCGGTAAAGCCATTCAATGCCATGTTTGGTATAGAACTCGGGAGCACGTTTGACAGTGCCTGCAAAAACATCGAGACTTCCGCCGATGCCAAGACATGCCCTTGTGCTAAGCTCATTTTTATGAGCCGAAATCCATTTTTCCTGCTTGGGAGCACCAAGACACACAAAAAGCATATCGGGATTACATTTGTTTATGTCTTCTATAATAAGTTTTTCTTTTTCGTCATCAAAATATCCGTCACTGAAGCCCGCAATTTTAACACCGGGATATTTTTTTGTTATGTTTTCACCGGCGGTTTCGGCAACACCCGGTTTTGAACCGAAAAGATAAACCGAGCCGCCGATTTCGGCAAGCTTTTCGAGGCTGCGACATGCAATGTCATAACCGGGAGCTCTTTCGGAAATTGGGTTTTTAACAATTTTTGAAGCATAAACCACACCAATGCCGTCGGCTGTTAAAAGATCGGCGTTATTGAGAAGCTCACCAAAATCTTTATCACGATATCCCGCCATGATAATTTCGGAATTGGGAGTAAAAACGCTGATGGTTTCACCTTTGTTTTTAATGTTATCTATAATAATATCGGAAGCCTGTTCTATGTTGACTTTGTCAACCTTGATTCCCAATATATTAACCTTTTTGGGCATATAAGCACCTCCTCGAAAAATACCTTTTTATTATATAATAAAATCCGAAAGGTGTCAACTAATTTATTATTTAACAGCTCAACAAATCGAAATTTATCGAGCTGTTTAACACGAGGACGAAAGGCTCCTTTGTGTAAAGGGAGCTGTCACGAAGTGACTGAGGGATTGTTAAAAGAGAAACTCTCAAACAAGCACAAATACTGCAATTGAGGCAGTTTGTTACAATCCCTCCACCGCTTACGCGGTCCCCCTCCCTTTACACAAAGGAGGCAACGCTCTAGTGTTTATTTTATCTTCAAACTCACCGATAAACTCCAATTTATCTTTCTGATTTCAGTCTCTTGAACAGTTCCAAAAACTCGTCTCTGACTACTGAAAACTCTTTAAATTCAAAAACGGGTTTTGAAACGATATGCGGTTTTTCGGAAAGTTCAATGCCCATATAGTGATAAAACTCATAATACAAAAGGTCTTTATCAATGGAATAGACAATTTTCTTTTCTTCCTCCGTGAGCTCACCGACATATTTTTTAAAAATGAGGTCAATGAGTTTGTCTTCATACTCTCTGTAATCCGAGAGTTTATTTTTCACCGGGGTGGTAACATCGGACATGTAGCTTTCTGCTCCATCATGCAAAAGACATGCAAGGCAAAGTTTTGGTTCAAGGCCTCTTGCCAATGCTTCATTTGCACATTCAATTGAGTGCTGTGCCACAGAATGAAAAAAAGGGAAATGGCCGTTTGCTCTGGAAAGCATGGAAAGAGCATGGGCAATATCACAAATGTCAATATCCTCAATTTGTGGATTTAACGGATAGAATTTTTTCTTTGAAACTGTGTATATATAATCCGCCATGTTAATACCCCAAAATGTCAAGTCTCATTGTGACACCAAGTTGAAAAAACGCCGCAAGAGTTTTTGAGATATAGTCTTTTGCATCGGAAAGTGCAAAATAATCTTTTAGGGCAACAACCCATTTTTCGTAAATTTCAAGAGAAAAATTTTGAAAGTCCTTTTTATCGTTGTCGGAGGTCATTTCAAGGAGAACAAAAATATTATTCCATACCCCGCCATCATATATTTCATCATATTTGATGTTGGACAATCTGTCACCACCGTCAGCCCAAGCATCTGCGCAAAGCATGCCGCCACACAGACAATTAACCGAAAGGCCAAGGTAATATCCTACATTGTTACCCTTAAAGGTTTCCAGAAATTCAGTGTCGGAGAGCCACTTTGATGAATACTCAAACCCTTTTGTCAAAAGCTCTTCAACCATAATTGCATCTTTTTCGATGTAATTTTTTTCAAGAGCGGCTTTATGAATGTCTACTAATATTGACTTGTAGAGTTCACTTGCCGATTTAACATTATTATTCATAGTTACAGTTTACCTCACACATATTTTGTATCTGTAAAAGAAAGCTCTTTGCCTTCATATTTTTCAATATAGTCAATAAGCTCTTCTTCGTTATCAACAAGGGTATAGAGTTTGGTTGTAGCTTCTGTAATAAAAAACTCACTAAGTGCAACCCTCATAAATTCTTCAAGTTTGTCATAATAGCCGCAAACATTAAAAATAACAATAGCTTTACTGTGCCTGCCAAGTTGTTTCAATGTAAGAATTTCAAAAAATTCATCAAATGTGCCAACTCCTCCCGGAGTAATGATAAAAACATCAGCCTCGTCTTCCATACGCTGTTTACGCTCACGCATGGTATCGGTTCGAATCATTTCGTCACATTTGTCATACAAAATTCCATCAACATTAAAAAAATGAGGAACCACACCTATTATGTGGCCTTTACCTTTGGTAAAGCCTCTTGCCGCAGCACCCATGAGCCCGTTTCCTCCACCACCGTATACGAGAGAATGTCCTCTCCTTGCCAGTGATTCGCCTAAGCTTTCTACTGCATCAATATATTTTTTATCTGTCTTTGTGCTTGAAGCTCCGTAAATACATACTCTCATACTGATTCCTCCTTGTATTATCTTATTATATTCTATTACATTATATACAAATCATAAATTAATGTCAATTGATAAACGAAAAAATCCCTGCCGGATTCGGCAGGGATTAACAAACTTGAATTATTTTACAGCATCTTTTAAAGCTTTACCTACTTTGAAAGAAGGAACTGTTGTAGCGGGGATATCAATGATAGCACCTGTCTGGGGATTTTTACCCTTTCTTGCTGCTCTCTTCTTTGTTTCAAAAGAACCAAAGCCAACGAGAACAACTTTGTCGCCTGCTACAAGAGCTTCTGTAACGCCATCTACGAAAGCGTTAAGAGCTTTTTCAGCGTCTTTTTTAGATAATTCAGCTTTTTCTGCTATTTTAGCAATTAATTCACTTTTGTTCATTTCTACCTACTACCTCCTAGAATTTTGGTCTACAGTTATTATAACAGATAATTCCAATTGTTGCAAGTGGAATTATCAACAAATTTGTAGTCATTTTGCATAAACTTAAGTCCTTCTTATTGACGCAAATGTCAAATTCAAGCTTATTCGTCATATAATTCGCTTTCATCAAACATATTATCGCGTATAAATGCGGAACTGTTGTGCCTTGTCCACAGATAGCAAACAAGAAGTATTGCATTGGATATAATGTTAAATCTGAAAGCAAAATCAACATTAATATACAATAGCTGTGCCTTATCTTCTCGAAGAATGGGGAATCCGAATATTGTTGCAAGGATTCCGAATACCATTGCAACAAAGCAAGTTATTTCAAACAGGAACGGTGCCACCTCCGCACTTCCCACATGTCTTGCAGGAATTATGTTACATTTCAGAAACAGAGCATTCAAAAAATTCAGTAAACCAACATATGAAAAATAGTACATCAAATTTGTCGATCTGTCAAAGAAAAGAACTACAACAAATATTATGTTTACTGCAAGTATTACTATTGATGATATCTTGAACAGCCATCCAAGAAATATGTCTTTGAAATACATAAAATAATATATAACCATCAACAAGCTTGAAATAATATGCGGCGGAAAAAGATACCAGTCATAATTATAATATGTTCCAAACGGATCGTAAACCATAAAAACATACATGGTTAAATCTATAAGGAATTTTATAAGATATGCAAAAACAGACAGCGTTGCAAAATTGTTAATTTGTTTGTAACTCCATTCAGTTCTGAATCTGTATATAAATCCTTGATTGGTTTGTTTCATAAGCCAAGCCCCATTTCAATTGTCAAATAATTTGACTTACTAAGATGTTTTCAAAGGGAAAGAATACATCGTCAAGCTTTTTTCCGGTATCAACGTCCAAGTATAATTCAGCACCGTTTTCAAGGGGTGTGGAACCGATTGTTTCGTTAGCACAGTTAATTATATCCGAAAGTTTTGTTGTGTGTGCCTTGTCTACAATTTTAAGCTTAATTCTGTATGTATACCCATTGCTGTTTTTCACTGCCAAAACGGGATTATCATATATTTCTATCTGAACACCCGAATTTTTGCAAAGTGTGTACCACTGTTTAAACATAGTTTGGAAAATACCGTCAAATACGCTTGTGGTTTTGTAACTGTCTTTTGGAAGCTCTACAGCATCAACAAACGGTTTCTCATATACATATGCAGGTACATCTTTGAGAATCATTCTGTAATCAGAAGCATTTTCAGGATAAGAAGCAAGAACGCTATTCAATTTATAATCAAGACTGCGTGAATTGGATGAATATCTGTATCCGCTGTTAAAACCGGAAAATCCGTCAAATTCGATAAGTAAGCAAGAAAACTCTTTAAGAGTAATTTCCTTATCAAGGTTCACATTGTCAACGCTGTCAAAGCAAAAGCCGTTCTGATATGCTTTTTTAAGAAGGTTTGACTGTGCATCATTTGCAGGGTTTGCATTTGCATATGTGGCACCGTTTTTGTCATATGAGATGGGATATGCAGATGTTCTTTGAGTTGCAAACATAAGAGCCATAATTGCATCCCTTACGGTGGCAGTTTTGTCGGCATATGCAGCATTATCATTTTCACTGCCGGCATAATAACGAGAAATCATGTTAATGGGCTGAGCATATTGATGTTCAAATGAAATTGTAGCAGATACACCCGGATAATCAGGTTTGTCACAATCCGAAAGAATACGCGCGGCAGCCATTGCCAACTCACCGATTGTCAAGGTTGCATCTGCACTATATGCCTTGTCAACAACACCAAAAGCATTGTACACCACTTCAAACAATTTTTGATCGATTGAAGCTATAAAATTAACCTTTTCGCTTGAAGCGTTAATCTGACGGGAACGAACAATGAGAGCTGCAGCCTCGGCTCTTGTGAGAGTGTCGCCAAGTCTGAGATCAAGATAATCGTCACCATTCATGATTTTGTAGGTGTATACCCATGAAATTGCGTCGGGATTATTCCCCTGGGTAAAAATTACCGGAGGAGCTGTGAGTCCCTTGGGGCTGCCTGCTCTCGTCCAGAGAATTGTTGCAACTTCGCCTCTTGTTATGGGCTTTGAAGGTTCAAAAAATTCACTGCCTGTGTCAAAGCCGGAGGTCATGATATATTCATATGCCCAGTGAGTTTTGTCAACGTCAGCAAAGTCAGCAGCACGTCTTGTAGGTCCGTTGCCAATCATTTTTACAAATTCTGCTCTTGTAACAGTGCCGGTGGGTTTGAATGTGCCATCTGCATAGCCGTTGATAGTGCCATCGGCAACCAAAGTGTCAATGTATGACACTGCCCAATGATCGGAAGGCAAATCACTAAAAGATGTGGCAAAAACTGATGAGACAGATATCATAAGCATGCCAAGCACAAGTAGTAATGATATAATTTTTTTCATTTTAATCCTCTCCTTCAATTAATGTTAAATTGCTTATCAAATATAAATTCTTTTGCACAAATTGCGGCTGAAGAGTCCATGTTGCATTCAAGAGAAAACACGGGAACCTTCGAGCATATTCTGTTTAATATATCAACAGTATCAAGCATCATTTTGGGTGTTAATGCCGATGTCATAGCATCAAAGAAACTTTGCATAACCCTTCCGGGGGAAACAAGATTTATCTTGTTTTCTGTCCCTCTTGAAAGGAAAACAATTGCACGCAACGGTACTTTTTCGTTTTGATTGATTCCGGTTGAGCCTGCCCACGGAGTACCGTAAAGCATAACCGAGCCGTCTTCGTGCACTCTGATTATGGGGGTATCATCATTTATAACCTTTGAACCGGGATATTGCTTTAGCCACAATGACGTGTGTGTGGACTTACCCGTTCCCGACTCTGCAGAAAAAACAACACCTTCACCGGAAAAGCTCAAAGCAGAAGAGTGGAATACTATTCCATTAAAACTCCTTATGGAGTAGTGCATTGCACTGTCAATCAAATTTGCCGCAAAGCACTTGTCGGAAATGTCATAGAGCCTTTTGATGTTTAATGCTGTGATGTCTGCGACAGAGTAGTTTTCTTTAAACTCTGTGATAGCAATGATTTTCCCTTTTGACTCATCATAATCTATCACGGTATCAATTCCGTTTGAACGTGAGAAATATTTTCCCGGGCAAAGCTTTGTAACATCACTGAAATTATTTTCAATTTCAGTTTCGCTCTTTTTAATATGAATTTGAATATCCGGTGAACATGCGAAATCATATTCATATGACTTGTGGGTTGAAATTAAATTGGCATCGTCGTAACAGTCTATTGATATGTGCAAATCTGCTATTAAATATTTTTTTGTCATTATATCCGATTAACCTTTCGCAAAAATCTTATCAATCGAATTGTTGTTTAAAGCATTTAATGCTAAAACAAATCAATAACAGTTTATTCAAAAAAAAGGCTGACAGTTTTTGTCAACCTTTTTTATTATCATTTTAATTATTAACCGTTAACCTGTGATGTGTTGAGTGTTGTGAGGTTATATACTGTAAGGGGTACATCACCATCCACATTAGTTGTAACCGAAATAGATTCAGGAGCAGTCTCAATACCTACGGGAAGAGCAGCCATGTTTTCCTTAACAGAAAGTTCAACAACATTGAGTTCGGGTTTTACATAATTTTTCATTTCAATATCTCCTCTCTGTTAATTATTAGTATTAGCATATGCTTCAACTTTTACATCTTTAGAGCCTTCAGGAAGGATGAGTTTAACTGCAGCCTTACCATCCTTGGCAACCTTTGCAGGATAATAATAATCACCGCATATAACACCAATAGCGCCATCTGTAAAATCACCTGTGTACGAAATAACAGTAGTTATCGCTTTATAGGTTTCACCCAAAGAACTATCATCTTCCATCGCACCAACTACAGTTTCCTGAGCATTGATTGTAGGAGCAACATAAGTTTTTTTGGTTTCTACTGCAGTGATTTTCTGACCATTCGTCAATGTAACAGCCTTAGTAGTAAATGATATTTTTTCTCCGTTGTCAATAGTATATGAAACTATTTCATAATTGTCATCAACATTAAGAGTAGCAGTAACAGTATCTTCACTACCAGCTATTTCATAATCATAGTCAACAGTGCAATTTTCGAAGGAAGTTGAATCATCTTTATAGCCATACAATTTAAGAACACTATCCCCACCTGTAACACCATTACCATCTGTACCGAAAGTTGCTGTTGTGCTGAGATCATCGGCAAGTTTTCCAGCAGCAATTTTGTATTCAAATACTGCTTCACCTGCATCATTTGCTGTGGCCTGATCAATGTACACAATCTGGTCGTTTGACTTTACGAGGTATGTAACCTCTTTGTCTGGGTCTGCTGTAACGGTTTCTTTAACACTTACTTTACCAGTGGTCGCATCATAAGTTGTTGTAGCTGCAAAACCTGTCATAGCAGTCGCCATTACTGCAACTGCTGAAAGAGCTGCAAGAATAGCTTTTAATTTTCTGCTTTTCATTTTGACATACATCTCCTTATTTATGTTTTTCGTTATAGACATTTTAACAAATTAAACAAAACTTGTCAATAGTTTTTCGAAAAAATTTTATATAATTAATGCACAATTAACTCAAATCCGTTTTGGTTATTTTTACAACAAGTGCTCAAATTAATTTATTTTGTTTTAGAATTAATTATTCCGTCTGAGATTGTTAGAGTGAGGTCACTGAGCTCAAGAGCACATTCCTTGTGGGATATTATGATGCAGGTTCTGTCATTGAGGGATTTTATGTTGGAGAGCATTTTTTCTTCGGTTTCCTCATCAAGTGCAGAGGTTGCCTCATCAAGAAGAAGCACCGGAGCTTTTGAGCAAATTGCCCTTGCCACTGCAAGACGTTGAATCTGCCCTTCCGAAAGTCCGCTTCCGCCTTCGCCGAGCCTTGTGTCGAAGCCTTCGGGAAGTTCGGCTATAACATCATATATGCATGCTATCCTTGCTGCTTCTTCAATGTCTTCGTCCGAAACTTCATCGCACACAAAGGCAATGTTTTCTCTTATTGTTCCCGAAAGAAGCATATTGCCCTGGGGAACATAGGCAAAAAGTTTTCTGAGAGATGCATCGGCAATGTAGCTTTCGCCGTTTTGGCATTCAACACTGACCAAACCGGCTGTGGGTTCGATGATGCCGAGAATGAGTTTTAAAAGGGTGCTTTTTCCTATGCCGGATATTCCCGCAATTGCCGTAAGAGAGTTTTTTGGAATTGTGACAGATGCATTTTTGAAAATCTGTTCATCTCCGTAGGAAAAGGAAATATCTTTAACGCAAATCGAATTCATACTATTATATACGTCATTCGCATTTATGTTGTCATATCTTTTTTCTTCATCGGGCAGGTTTTCCACTTCCATAATTCTCTCTGCCGAAGCAGTGGTTGCAAAAAACTGCGGAATGACCGATGCAAGCTCCTTAAATGGAGTCTGAATTTGACCGACAAGCTGAATGACTGCGGTAAATGTGCCGACGGTCATTATGCCGAGAGAAATTTTGTAGGCACACCAGCCAACGGCAAAATAATAGCCTATTGTGAGTGATATATAAAAAAGAATATTTGCAATAATACTCAGGTATCCCCTTTTCATTATCACCTTAAACGTGTTTTTCTGAAGACCCGCAACCTTTTGAGTCATGCTTTTTTCAGCGCCGTAGGATTTTACCACAAGAATATTCCTGAGGGATTCAAGAATAAACGAATGAGTTTTGCCCATGCAGCTCTGTGCCTGCTTGTGAAGGGGTTTTATTTTTTTGCTGTAGATACGCGCAACTATCATCACAAACGGTCCGACAACCAAAAAGATGAGGGCGAAATCGGAATCAAGGACATAGAGTGCGGAAAAACTGAGCACTATTCTCGAAACAAAGGCAAAAATGTTTGGCACCATCTGCAAAACGTTTGTTGCAACTATGCCCGTGTCACCGTTTAATCTGTTTAATATTTCACCGGAGTGAAATTTTGAGAGTGATGACCATTTTTTGCCAAGCAATTTTGAATAGACTTTTCGCTGCATGCCTTGTTTAAAAACAACCTCTGTTCGAAGAAGAAGCAAAGTGTAGGCAGTTTGGAGTGCAAGCTGAATTGTAACAAGAACGGCAAGCTTTATGATGTTGTCTTTAAGCATATGACCTGCCGAAGCATTTGTGGCACAGTCAAGAAGCTCTTTTGACACCAGCGCAAACCGAACAGAAATATATGAAACCGAAATTGCACAAAGTGTTAGAAAGATTATGTGTGCATATATGCTTTTGGCATTTTTAAAAAGCCATCTGACAGATTTATATTCATTCTTTTTTATTACAATCACTTCCTTAACATAGGGATTAGGGATTAGGGAATAGGGAATAGGGATAGGAATATAAATTGGGAGTTTATCGTTTCCGAAAAACGCATGCGCCCAAGCGCAAAATCCATCTGCAACAGGGGCGAACAGGAAAAACAAAAGTCCAGAAAGACGAATATAGTCTATACCACAAATCCGATACATCCGATTTTTTACCGTATCTTTCAAAAGACTTCATCACAGCTATGCAATCGGACACCGAAATACCGTATTCTTTTTGCGTTTCATTGTCTCCGGCAAGCACAAGGCTATCCCCTTTTTTCTTGAGCACACGGTGAAGCACATATCGGCCGTTTTGTCTGCGGTAAAAAACAACGTCTTTTTTATTCACGCTTTCAAACGGTGCAAGTATAACAGTATCGCGTCTGTCTTTGAAAAGTGGATACATGCTGTTTCCCGTGACTGTAAGTTTAACTTTTTTACCCGAGGAAATTGCATCTGTTATATAAGGAGCAAGTTCGTCCATGCTTGGACTGATTTTTGATACAATCATAATCTCACTCCAAAATGTTATTTTCCTTAAGCATTTTTACAAATTCTTTTACATCGGCTTCAAACTGTTCGTCCGAAGCGCCTTCATATTCGGCTTTCAGCTTTTGACAAATTTCGGGAATATCGGTTTCGGTTTCAAGACATTTCCACAAAAAAGCTCCTGTTTCGTTGGTGGTTATCATAAGTGAAAAATCCATCATGTCATCACTTGAAGGAACCACAACAAAACTTCCGGCAATTTCTTTAAGCAAGAATCCATCTCTTATTTTCATATTAATCAGCCCTTTCTGCATATTTAATCTCTTTGTCTGAAGATATGTAATCCGGCAATGTAAGCCCGGAAAGAACTCTGAATTTGTTTGCCGATTCGCGGACTGCTGTTTTTAGTTCCAAAGCCTTGTCCTGAAAGGCAAAACCCTCGAGCAATTTATAGAATTCCAGATACTTAATGTCACTGAGTCTGTTCAAATGACCTTTAATAACCATTATTTCACCCAGTGCCATCATGCGATCAAATGCGGTTTCAAAGATTTTTAAAAACATTATCATCACACGATCCAAGCCATGCCCCTTTTCAAGGCATTGTCTCACAGAATCTGCAAGCGAAAACAGGCAATCTCTTTTAACCCCAACCAGAAAACAGTGATCATTACCGTCAAATTCTGCGGGTTTGAGCTTTGAGCTTCTGATAGATTTCAGTATTTTCCCTGAACTCACCTTGCATCTTTTATATTTTTTGAGTTCACCCGATGAATAAAGCTCAGCACCGATTTGCCTCATGGAACTGTACGACAGAAAATCTTTTTTGAAAAGTTTTCGCAAAACACCAATAACCTCGTCACTACAGAAGATACCGTTGTACACATTATAAAACGGATTGGACAGGTTTATATTGCACACAATCAACAACATATTAAGCATATCACATACAAACGAAACTTCCAAAGGCTTTGGACTTTTTTTGAACAAAAGCTTTGTAATGTTTATACATGCCCCGTTTGCATTATCATTTGTAACAGGAAGCGGAAGCCACACATTGTCCAATGGTTTGAAGCCGACAATTTCAACACCACTGTCGCCAATCTTTCTCCAACAAGCATTCAGTGCCATTCTTTGCTTGATTTCGCATGCTCTGAGGTTAATAACTATGTTCTTTAAAAATTCAACATCTACACACGAAGATTGGGATTCGGAGCTTATCTTCCGGACAGAAGCCGAAAATCGGTCCACCGTATATACTTCTTTTTCAAAGCCGAACTTGGCAAGTTCAAAATCGTCCGCATGAATAAGCGTTATTTGAATTTTTCGGTAATCACCGTTTTTATCTGCACTTTCAGCATAGCCTATCATTTGAAAAGTACTCCATATGTATCATATAAAATCATTGTATCATTAATCTCATATAAAATCAATATTTAATCTACATAAAATGCATTTTTAATGAGGTTTATTTCCGAAACGGCAAAACCTGTTGAAAGCATTTCACCATATACCTCCACCACATCAAAGCGAATATCGCAATCAGGATTAAAAGTTGCAAGATAGCTCCTTGCTCCCAGAATCATTTTATTTCTCTTATTTTTGTCAACCGCTTCAAGCCCCATGCCGAATTCCTTGTTTTTTCGGGTTTTGACTTCAACAAAACACAAAACATCTCCATCCATGGCAACAATATCAATTTCAGCGATTTTTGTCTTATAGTTTCGGCGAATTATCTTATATCCGTTTCCTTCAAGATATTTTGCGGCATATGCCTCTCCAAATTTCCCCGATATATTTTTTGCAATCATTTTACATGCTCCCTTACTCCACCGAATGTGAGACGGTGAATGGGACACGGACCGTATTTTGCAATCGCCTCAAGATGAGCCTTTGTGCCATAGCCCTTGTGAGCGGCAAAGCCATATTCGGGATATAGCTTATCTGCTTCTTCAATATAGCGGTCACGGGCAACCTTTGCCAAAATTGATGCCGCCGCAATGGAAAAGCTTTTGGAATCTCCTTTTACAACAGTTTCGTGGGCAATGTCTATACCTTGGGCGCGGTTTCCGTCTATCAAAACATAATCAGGCTTTATCTCAAGTCCTGCTATTGCACCCTGAAAAGCTTTGTAGGTGGCATTTAAAATGTTAATTTCGTCTATAACTTTTTCATCAACCGAAAAAATACAATACGCCTTTGACTTTTTGATGATTTCATCATACAGTGCATCACGTTTTTTGGGAGTGAGTTTTTTTGAATCATTTACTCCTTCAATATATACCCCTTCATCAAAAATCACTGCCGCCGCATAAACCGCACCTGCAAGCGGTCCTCTGCCTGCCTCGTCGACACCTGCAATTAATTTGTATCCGTTTGCACGGCATTTATTTTCATATTCAAAGAAATTTGTTTCCATGGTACTTTTCCTTTCGTCAGAAATTATTTGAGCATCAAATTGGAGTTTGTCGAGCTGTTTAACACAAGGAAGTTGTAGGGGAGGGTCTCCGTGCCCTCCCGTATATATCGATGTTTTCTCACCGGGAGGGCGCAGAGACCCTCCCCTACGAATTCATCTCAACCATCCCGA
>JAFQHQ010000048.1 GCA_017397885.1 Clostridia bacterium
AGGAAACTGATTTACGCCAAAATTTTCGGCGTGACATCAAATTTTCGAAACCGTTCGTATGACTGTTTTCTGAAAATGCCCCGTGGTCGATTTTGCCGAGTTTGTGCGACCTTCAAACATTTTAGTGAGGCACAAATTTGCGAAATCACTTGGAGGAGCTTTATATAATCGTAGCAGTTCGTTTTCTATAATATCTGTTTCGACTTCGAAAATCTGAATCCATCATTTTCCGCTGCCGGGATTCGGATTTAGCCTGAGCCGACGTCTGAGTGACGGAGTCGAAGGCGGTCGGACAAAGAAACAGATATTATAGAAATTTCTCTGAAAAGAACTGCGTGATTATAGAAAGTTACTCCAAGTGATTTCAACGCAACTCACCGATAAACTCCAATTTGAAATTGTTTAGGTTATTTAAACATAAAGACTATACCACACGATTCTTTCTTTGTCAATGTGAATAATATATGAATATACAAAATTACCACCGCACAAATTGACAAAACCACATGGACAAAGGAAATGCTCGACCTTCTTATGGAGCTCATCGAATCCGATGACAGAGCCGCAGAGTACACTCACAGATACACACTCGGCACTGTAATTGATTAAAAGCTAATGATTGCACTAAAAAACCCGCTTAAATGCGGGCTTTTTAGTGTTTGGCGACTTTTTTATAAACAGAGTGTACAATTAATAAAAAAGGTGCATCAACAAAAGCTGATGCACCGAAAAATGCACAACTCTGTTTGTTGTCACACAAATTCTCTCACACTCAGATAAGTATGCGAAAATAGAGCATGCATTTTTACCAAAGTATAAAAATACATACTTATCCTGTGTGAAATATTGAGAATTTATGTGACAAATAAATTATACCATATAATCATAAATCAGTCAATAATTTTGTTGTAAAAAAACGAGAAAAAGATCTTTATTGCAGATTTTTTCTCGTTTTTAATAAACTATGTTTATTTGAAATTTTTAAACAGATATTTTATAGCCAAGCATTAATCCACAGACAACTGCTCACCAATTCCATGTCGCTTGTTAGTATATGACAGCAACCAGTCATAGTTTTTCTCATCGGTATACACAGCATCCCAACAATTGTGAGGTAGCTTTGGATAGAGAATAAGTTCAGCGTTTCCGCCTGCGTTGTTCACAGCTTTTGCCATTTGCAGACTTTCAATGGGATCTACGGTTTGGTCACAAAGACCGTGAAAAGCACGAATGGGAAGATCTTCATATTCATTCGCCATGCCGCCTATTCCGCCACCGCAAATCGGCATTGCAGAGGCAAACCATTCTGAACGCAGAGCGGCAAGTGCCCATGTACCGTATCCGCCCATGCTGTTGCCTGTGAGGTAAAGTCTTGTTTTATCAACATAAGGAAGCTCACGAAAATTTTCAATAAGACGAATCAGCATTGCCATCCACTCGCTCCAGTTTCCGCTTTTGCAATGTGGTGCAAGCAAAATATATCCTCTTTCGTTCTGACGTTCTTTAAGGTGCGAAACGCTGGGGTATTGGTGGAGTTTCTCTGTTGTTGCGCTTCTTGCTCCGCGTCCGTGCAAGAATATTAACAAAGGATATTTCTCATATTCGTTAAATCCATCGGGATATGATATCAGATATTTCAGTTCTTCAAAAAGTCGTTCTTCCATGTTTTTTAATCCTTTTTTACTTATTCTGTAATCATTGTACCGATACCTGTGTCGGTGAAGATTTCAAGAAGAATGGAGTGGAGAAGTCTGCCGTCAATAATATGCACTTTTCCAACACCGTTTTTAATGGCTTTCTTACAGCTGTTGATTTTGGGAATCATGCCTCCGGTGATTGTTCCGTCTTCAATCATCCGGTCAATTTCATCAAGATGAATTTTGTAGATGAGTTCACCGTCTGCGTTTTTAACTCCCTCAACATCGGTGAGGTACATAAGTTTCTCTGCGTGGAGAGCTTCTGCAACAGCTTCGGCAACAGAGTCTGCATTAATGTTGTAGGAATTTCCTTCTTCATCAACGCCGATGGGGGCAATAACGGGAATATATTCATCATCGTTTAACATTTCAATGATTTTTGTGTTAACCTTTGTAACTTCACCAACATAGCCTATGTCGGTTTTAACACCGTCAACCTCGGTATACATTTTTTTGCATTTGAGAAGGCTTCCGTCAATACCGCAAAGACCGATTGCCTTTCCGCCTTCGTGGTTGAGGAGTGATACAAGCTCTTTGTTTGTTTTTCCCACAAGCACCATCTGGGCAATGCCGACAGTGTCTTTTTCGGTGACACGAAGACCGTTTATGAATTTGCTTTCAATGTTATATGCCTTGAGAGCTGCCGAAATGTCGGGTCCGCCGCCGTGAACAACAATCGGGTTTAAGCCGATAAATTTTAAAAGGGTAATATCCTGAATAACCGCTTTTTTGATGTCGTCATTGAGCATGGCGTTTCCGCCATATTTGATTACGATTCTTTTTTTGTTAAGCTTTCTTATGTAGGGGAGAGCTTCGGTAAGAATGTTGGCTTTTTTTATGAGAGTTTCAAGATATTGTGGGTCTCTTTCAATAAATTCCATGTCAAAAAATCCTTTCTTATTACAGATACATTCCGGGCATTGAAAGACCAGCCTTTTCATCAAAGCCCATCATGATGTTCATGTTCTGAATTGCCTGACCTGCCGCACCTTTAATGAGGTTATCGATGGTTGAGCAAACAACAATTCTGTTTAAGCGTTTGTCAATTTGGAAACCGATGTTTGCAAAGTTTGAACCTGCTGTCCAGTTTGATTCGGGGATTTTTCCTGCAGGCATAATTCTGATGAAAAATTCATCCTTGTAAAAATCTTTGTATATTTTTTCGATTTCTTCACCGGTCACATCTTTTGCAAGATTTGCATAACATGTTGCATAAATTCCTCTTTTAAGAGGCATGAGGTGAGGAGTGAACGACACAAGCACTTCTTCGCCTGCGGCAATTGAAAGCTCCTGTTCAATTTCCGATGTGTGTCTGTGGGTTGCAATTTTGTATGCAAGCATGTTTTCGGTACATTCGGAGAATGAATAGTCAAGCTTTTCGGTTCTTCCTGCACCGGTAACACCGGATTTTGCATCAATGATGATGTTATCTGTCTTTAAAACTCCGGCCTTCAAAAGGGGATAGAGTGCAAGAATTGAGCAGGTTGTGTAGCAACCGGGGTTGCCGACGAGGTTTGTTTTTTGAATTTTGTCTCGATACATTTCGCAAAGACCGTATACCGACTGTGCAAGCACATCGGGAGCAGGGTGGGGTTCGCCATACCATTTTTCATAAACTGCGGCATCGTTATATCTGAAATCACCGCTCAGGTCAACAATTTTGAGACCCTTTTTAAAAAGGCTCGGAATAACTTCCTTTGAAACACCGTGGGGAAGTGCCGTGAAAACAAGGTCACAGTTTGCGGCAATGTCATCAATGTCAAGACCTGTACATTCAATGTCGAGCACACCTTTGAAGTTTGGATATATGTCCGAAATCTTCTGCCCTTCAAAGCTGTGAGACACAAGTCTTGTTATTTTAACCTCGGGATGCTTTGACAAAAGTCTTACGGTTTCAATACCTGCATAACCGGTAGCACCGAGCACACCAACATTTATCATGAAAATCGTCTCCTTTGTTTGTTTATCAATTTAATCTCAAATAATATTTTTTCATATTTTACTATTATACATAAAAAATATAAAAAAGCAAGTCGAAAATGCATAAATATTCATAATTTGTCTGTTTTATACAATTTCAATTGCATAAAACAAAAACATAGGTTATATTACACAAAATAAATCAAAAAACTAATATGAAACGTATAGGTGATAAACAAACCTTGCGAAAAAGTTTGTTTTTAAAGTTGTATATCTAATTCGGATTTAAACTCTAATGGTCTTTTACCGGTATACGCTAAAAATAACTTTGAAAAATATGATGGTGATGAAAATCCGCTTTCGTATGAGATTTGGGAGATATCAAGCGAGGAGGTTTTCAAAAGACGCATAGCATATTCCAATCGCATGGATAAAATATAATCTTTCAAAGTTTGATTTGTATGTTTTTTGAAATATCTTGATATATAGTCTGCAGACATTCCAAATTCATTTGCGATGCCGGATACCGTTAGGTGTTCTTTGAAATTATATCGGATATATGCCATAATCTTTGTCAGGATTCCTGCATTATCTCTTGGCATATCTGGCAAATTGCTGGTGTTGCAAATGATTTTGTTAAGAATTTTATTGACCATTATTTTTGCAAATATATAACTGTGAGGTTTGTCCAAAGTATTGGTGGTTATTAGTTCTTCGAAATCTGAGACCATAGTATTAGTATCTTTTTCATTAAGATTAACTATAAATGGCATACTACTGATGTTTAAGTAGATTTCCATTTCTGGCAATACAATATTATCCGCAAAATAAAGAATATATTGTTCCATCCCTTCTTCTGCATAAAAACGATGTACGTCAAATGGAGACATTAAACAAACGCTACCTTTTTTACATTTATATTTTACACCATTAACATATTGAATGCATTCGCCGCTTAATATTAACTCGATACTGAAAAGCTCATGACGATGATAATTAGGTATATCAGTCGGACCTACGGCTATTTTATCAACCAATATTTGATTTTTTGTGCCAATTATATCTTTTTTATTCATAAGATTTGGGTAAATTGTGACAGTATTGTCAAACATTTTCACTTTCCACCATCCTTTTTTTAAAATTATAATATATTTGATAAAAATCGTCAATGTTAAGTCGGAATTTTTGCATCACTGGTCGGAATTTTTGTATAATTGTAAAATGGATAAGTTTATAATATTATTAAAGTAAAATATATTGACGTGATGTAGTCAAAATTATAAAACAAAAGGAGGATGAAAATAGTGACAAAATCATTATCGGTGCGACTAATTGCAATTTTGCTAATTGCAGCATTTATATCACCTGTTTGTCGCAGTGTGGAAACGTATGCTGCTAAGCTTGCCGAACCTCTTGTTGACCACACTTTTGAAAACGAAGCACTTGGTACGGAGTTTAAAAAAGGTGTTGTTGCAGAATATAACGGCAGAAAAGTGCTGAAGGTGAGTACCGACAATTTGACAGAATTGATTTTTGATGCCTTTTCAATGGGTGAAATTGCCATTTCTTTTGAGTTGGCAGCTGAGCCAAAATCATTCACAGGCACACTTTCAATTCAGGGGGGTGGTCCATCGGCGTATTTACTCTCATTTAACGAGGACGGCACTGTCACAAGTTACGCAGGAAAGCAGATAACAAAATACGGAAAAGAATTCAAAAAATTTACGATTATCTATGATCCTGCGTACAGCTTATACGATGTATATCTTAATGACAAGTGTGTTCTTAAGCGATGCTATGCGGGTGCACTTTCAGGCAAGTCGGTTACATTTACTTATAGCCTTGTGCCGGTGTTGGAAAAAGCAGATGTGTACATAGATAATGTGTTGGCATACTCTACTTGGGAAAAAACACGCAAAGGTACATACTATAATCCGAATGGTGCTCCGGTACAAAAAGACAAAACAATTGTATTGACATCAAAAACGACCATTCCTTCAGAAACTCCTCAAAAGGTATTTATGAAGGATTACAGTAGTCTTCACATGAGAAGTGGTGTTGTTTTGTCAGACGGAGAAAAATCATTGCTCAAAAATGCTCCATATTATAAGAATGAGGAATTTATGGTTCCTGCAGAAGCTATTGAGCTTTTGTTTGGAGAAGAAGTAGAATTGATAAATGATAACATTAAAATCGGCGATGGAATTCATATGGCTTTGAATTCTGAAGAAATGATTGAGGGCGGTAACAAGCATAAAATTCCAACAGCTCCCGAGATGCAAAATGGAGTGGTATATCTTCCTCTTAAAGCAATAACGATTAATGGATTCAAAAAGAATTTAACATATGATGGCACAACTACTCATTATGGTATGGTGGTTATTGCTGACAGTGCGATTTCGCTCCCTGCTGATGTGAATGAACTTCAAAAGCTCAATGATTACTGTTTTTATTTCAGACCCACCAAGGAAAGAATTTTAGAAGATTATGAAAATAGTCCCAATAGTGGTGCTCATCCGAGAATATGGGCAACAGCAGATGATTTTGCCAGACTTCGTCAAGAGGTTAAAAAAAATGAAGTAAAAAAACGTTGGTTTGAAGCTCTTATTAAATATGCCGACGGCTTGCTTGACAAAGAAATTCTGAAATATGAACTTCGTGATGGATATCGTTTGATGTATGTATCTGATGATTGTGAAAACTGGATGATGAATCTCGGTTTGGCATATCAGCTCACCGGAGACAGAAAATACTTTGACTGTGCATGGCGTCATCTGGAAGCAATAGCTAAATTCCCTGATTGGAATCCGGCGCATCATATTGATGTTGGTATTATGGCTCTTGGCTATGCTATTGCATACGATTGGTTTTATGATTTGTTGACTCCCGAGCAAAGGCAACTTATGGAAAAGGGTGCATATCAGAACTGCCTTTGGACAGTAAATCAGGCTGTTGAAAGTGCAGATACTGCATACGGAACGGTGTTGCATACCAATAACCATAACCCCTTTGTAAATGCCGGAAACATGGCGGTGTGTATGGCATTTATGGATGTTTATCCTAAGGAATGCTCCAAAATTGCGGCAGATATTTTTAGAATGCAAGAGTCGTTTCTTCATTGTTTTGCACCATATGGTTCTTATTTTGAGGGACCCCATTATGCAACTATAGCTATTGACTATGAAGTAAGACTTATGAATGTGGTGGAAACAGCCCTTGGAACTCTTTATGGTTTGGATACTATTCAGGGCTTTAATCTTACCGGTGATTATTTGATGAATCTGCAGTCTGATATATATTCTTACAACTTCGGTGATGGTGATCTTGCGCTTACAAATGCCAGCGGAATGTTTTGGCTTTATGATCACTATGACATCAAGGGTAAAAAAGATGGTCTGGCAAATGGTAAGTATTATATACCATCAGAAGACATAATATCTCAGTGTCTCATTTGGTATAACGTCGAAAACGAAACGACAGGCGATTCAGGTCCCGGAGTATTGGATGTTTATTATGATAATGACGAGATAATAACAATGAGAAACACATTTGAGCCCGGGCAGGTTTTTGTTGGAATTAAAACCGGTGGCTATGTGAATGCTCATTCTCATCTCGATTCCGGAAGTTTTGTGTTTGATGCACTTGGTAAAAGATGGGCATATGATATTGGAAAAGAGGATTATAACCTATACTCAACCGCAAACTATTTTGACGTATTCAGAATTCGACCCGAATCTCATAATCTTCTTGTTATAAATCCCGATTCAACTCCCGGTTATGAACCCTTTGAATGGGCAAAGGTGCTATCATATGAAAGCAAGGACAAAGGGGTTATTTCAAAGATTGACCTTTCGCCACTTCAGGGCTCTCGAGCAAAAAGTGCAAAGAGGGGATATTTCTTTACTGATAATCGAAGAAGCCTTGTCATTCGTGATGAAGTTTCTCTCCCTAAACAGTCAGATCTTTATTGGATTATGATTATAGACTCTGATGCAGAAATAGTTGATAATAATACAGTTATTCTGACTGATAAGGAGTACTCATCAAGAAAACTCAAAGTTGAATTCCGTTCATCTGCACCGGGAACGATAGTTGTTGAGGCTGCGAAGCCGTTTCCGAATTCGCCGACCATTCCCGGTCAAAATGCCAATGATGGATATTACAGACTTTATTATAAGGTGAATGCTTCGGGCAATACAAATATAACTGCTAAACTCACTCCTATGGATTTTGCAGGAAGTTCTGTAGACGAATATAATGTATCGATGGATTCATGGAAAATCCCGGATGGCACTTTAAATGAAATTCCTCAGCTTGATACCCTTACCATTGGTGGCGAAAGATATGAGGTTAATGAAAGATATGTTACAGTATATGTTAATGACGAAAGTTCACAGATTCCACAGGTGACAGCAACTTCGTCAAAATATGATGTTTCTGTAACACCGGCAACGTCAACAGATGAAATCACTGTTGTAACAGTTACAGACAAAAATGATTCGTCTAACTCAGTGAATTATTCTGTTATGTTTAAACCCATGTACAGAATGCGTCACTTTGACGGATATGAATCGATACCGATGACAAATGTTGAGGCATCCGATGAACCACAGCCCGAAAATCCCAAACAACATGTTTTGGATAATGATATGTCAACACGTTGGTCTTCAGAGAACAGACAATGGCTGAAATTTGACCTTGGTGAAATCAAAGAGTTTGATACGTTCTTTATTTCGATGTATCTTGGAAATCAGAGGACAAGTAAGTTGACAATTGAAGTGTCTGAAGATGGCGAGAGTTATACCTCTTTGGGCGAATTTACTACAAGCGGAACGACTGATAGTTGGGAATCGTTTGAATTAGGAAAGCAAAAAGCAAGATATGTTAAGGTTAATTTCTTTGGTACCAGTTCAGGAACCTGGAACTCACCAACAGAAATTGGATTGGCGTTAAAAAATAATTAATTTATTGGTGTATAAATTTGTCGATTTATACGCAGAAACGGAGAATTTTATGAAAAAGAATTTAGTAAGTTTGATTAGCATTATGATATCGGTTTTAATGGTGTTAGGTTCATTTCCTTGTATGGCATCTGCACTTGAGGATGAAGAAAAAACGGTATTAATTGATACTCTGCACGGTGGAGCAACAGCGGATGGAGCAGAGTTGGCTTTTGATGGTGACGAAGTTCACACTCAAAACGGTGCAACCGTAACAGTTGCAAAAGACAGTGGAAATACCGGTTACAGTACTATAAAAAAATATACCGGGGATAAGCTGACATTCCATGGAGTAAGTGATAGTGCAAGTAATGGGAATTCAGGAATTAAAATCAGCTTTGCAGATGGAACAAACAACACAGAAGGCTGCAAAAGATATCTTGAATTCACAATCAACACAAATGCAAAGGGAAGAACCTATGCAAAAGTACTTGCGGGAGAAACAACGCTGTTCAGCCACTGGGCAAGCGGGGACCTTGCAGATAATACAAATCATGTGATAAGAGTTGAAATAGACCGTACAGGAGACACACCTATAGTAAAATTACTTTTGGATGGAACCGAAAAAACAAGTAAAAATCTTACCACCGGAAGCGAAGAGATTTCAATTTGGCTTGCTTC
>JAFQHQ010000049.1 GCA_017397885.1 Clostridia bacterium
AGCACGCGTTTGATTGACGCGATGCGGAGCGGTTCGTGGGAGACAGTAAATTTTCGAAATTCGCATGCGAAAGTTCATATGTGTTTTCGGGGAATGTCCCGTGGTTGATTTTCATTATTGTTTTTCAAACAGCTCGATAAATTTCAATTTGAAAATACATTTAATATTATAAACAAACTCGCCATTGCGAGTTTGAACAATAATTTTGTAAAGCAAAACCTCACTATCCGAAGGATAACTTCATTTTGAGATTTGTCAGCGACAAAATTCAATTTACACGGTCATTTCTGCGTTGTCCTTTCTATTATATCATCCCGAATCAATTCATTAAGCTTCATAAAGTAACAAAGCCGAAACAACCATAGTCAAAATTGGTTGTTTCGGCTATTTTTAACAAATTGTATTTTTGCTGTTGACTAAATCCAAAAAATCTATTATACTATAATGTAATATAATAATATACGGAAGTTTACACATTAATCAAATAACCATGAAAAATGCCAATCTTCCATAATACGGTTTTATATTAAGATGATATATATTGAAAGGGGTATTTTTATGACAGACAAATTCGCATACGAAGGTCTCACCTTTGACGACGTGCTTCTGATTCCTCAAAAATCGGACATCACACCCGACATGGTTAACCTTCAGACAAATCTCACAAAAAACATCAAGCTCAACATTCCCATGATGAGTGCTGCCATGGACACTGTTACTGAGGCTGATCTCGCCATCGCCATTGCAAGAGAAGGCGGAATCGGTATCATTCACAAAAACATGACCATTGAACAGCAGGCGACCGAAGTTGACAAGGTTAAGCGTTCCGAGCATGGTGTTATTACCGATCCTTTCCATCTCTCACCCGACAACACCCTTGCCGAAGCTGATGCACTCATGGGCAAATACCGCATTTCAGGCGTACCCGTTACCGAAAACGGCAAGCTCGTCGGCATAATCACCAACCGTGACCTTCGCTTTGAAACCGATTATTCAAAGCCCATAAGCTCTGCAATGACAAAAGACAGACTTGTCACTGCACCCGAAGGCACAACACTTGACGAAGCTCAAGAAATTCTCAGACAATATAAAATCGAAAAGCTTCCTATTGTAAATGCAAACGGCGAACTCAAAGGCCTCATAACAATTAAAGACATTGAAAAATCCGTTAAATACCCCAATTCCGCAAAAGATAATTCAGGACGTCTCCTTGCCGGTGCGGCAATCGGCATAACCGCCGATGTTTTGGACCGTGTTGAAGCTCTTGTTGCTTCAAATGTTGACGTGCTTGTGCTTGACTCTGCACACGGTCATTCGCAAAACATTTTAAACTGTCTCAAAAAGGTTAAGGATGCTTTCCCCCATGTTGAAGTTATTGCAGGAAACATTGCCACAGCCGAAGCAGCCGAAGAGCTCATTAAAGCAGGTGCCGATGCGGTTAAGGTCGGCATAGGTCCCGGTTCAATTTGTACAACCCGTGTTGTAGCAGGTGTGGGTGTTCCTCAGATTACTGCAATTTACAATGTTGCTCAGCTTGCAAAGAAATATGGTATTCCCGTAATTGCTGACGGCGGCATCAAATATAGCGGTGACATTTCAAAGGCGATTTGTGCTGGTGCCGATGTCATCATGGTTGGCTCACTTCTTGCAGGATGCGAAGAAAGCCCCGGCGAATGCGAAATCTATGAAGGCAGACGCTTCAAGGTATACAGAGGTATGGGTTCAATTGCCGCCATGGAAAAAGGCAGCAAGGACAGATATTTCCAGACAGGAACAAAAAAACTCGTTCCCGAAGGTGTTGAAGGTCGTGTTCCCTACAAAGGACCTCTTTGTGACACAATCTATCAGATGGTTGGCGGTATCCGTTCTTCCATGGGTTATTGCGGAACCCCCACAATTGCCGATCTCAAGGAAAAAGGCAAGTTTGTGAGAATTACAAACGCAGGTCTCATTGAAAGCCATCCCCATGATATTTCAATCACCAAAGAAGCTCCCAACTACAGCAAAAACATCTGATAATCTCTGTTTATAATTTATAAAAATTAAATAATATTAAAAGATTGTAAAATTTCCAAAAGATTTTTTACAATCTTTTTTTATTCTGTAATTACGCTTAATTTCGTTAGTGAGATGTGATGTTAACAAAACTTTGCTCACGAATCGGCTACAACCCGGCATGTTTTTTTCAAAAAACGGAAACAATCCTGACTCGACAAAAATCGACTGTGCTATTATAACCTTAATAAACAAAAGTTTTAATTTCACCAATAAAAAACGCGGAGGTCATTTAATGAATTATTTAAAGCTCTATCATATCTTGCACAGTATGAATGATATTATTTGTAAATATCCCGATGCCACAGATGTGTATGACGAAACCACGGCTTTGCTTGAACGTATGTCATCAAACCTCTACAAGGTTGCTGTCGTAGGTGAATTTAAAAGAGGAAAATCAAGCCTCATAAACGCTCTTATGGGTACGAATATCCTCCCTACCGACATTCTTCCCGCAACCGCAGTAATAAACAGAATCGTATATGATACCGAGCAAAAAATCATTATTAATTACAAAGACGGCACTACCGAAGAAACCACAGTAGCACAACTTGAAAACTATGCAACCAAGCTTGATGAAGACAAAGAACAAACAGCTATGTTAATAGATGAAATTTCGGTTCATTATCCTTCGGTTTTTGGACAAAACGGCATAGAGCTCATCGACACCCCGGGGCTCAACGATGACGAACACATGACAAAACGAACCTTGGAAATTATTGGAAAGACAGACACCGCACTTGTTGTAATAGCCGCAGACAAGCCCTTGTCACAAACCGAACAAACCATAATTCATGACCTCATTTTGCAACCGGGAATATTCCATCTTACATTTGTCGTAACATTTATCGACAAAATATCCGATGAAGAATCCGAGCAAAACAGAATTGTGGAAGTAATAAAAAAGAGAATAAGCGAAAATACCCTTGAGTCTTTTTGTAAAAAATACGGTGACGATGCAGAGCTTTTAAAAAAGGCAGAAAGCATTTTGTGCGATCCTGATATATTTGCAGTTTCTGCAAAGCTTGCAATAAACGGCTTCCTCAAAAATGATATGAATATGATAAAAGAAAGCCGTTTCCCCGAATTCAAAACAAATCTTCTGGCAATTCTTACGGCAAATAACGAGCTCGATATTTTGAGCAATGCAATGCGTCTGATTAACAAATCCAAATCCGAAATATCTGCATGGTGCGAAAAAAGATCAAATGCACTTACAAACAGCTTGACAGAATTCGAAAAAAAGCTTGAAGCAATTATCGAACTTATCAAAAACAGAGAAACGCTTTTAAACGATGACATGAAAGAATTTTTTACCCTTCCCGGTGATTACGGTGTTGTTTCAAACTATTACGATGGCCCCGATATTGAAAAAAAGGTGTGCTGTGTCGAAACCTTTGCAAAACATCTTTATGAAATCACAACAGACGATTATTGCGAGAGTGCAATAAATAATGCACTTGACACGGCATTAATCGAAATAAATGAAAGAGCTAAAATTATAGCAGCACAATCCCGCGAAACCTTTGAGCGTCAAAAAGAAATAATAAGCCAAAAAATCAGCGAAAGATACAACGCACTTACCGATAATGCTTTAAAACCTTTTGTGTTTGAAAAGATTTTTCCTGCACTTATCTTTCCAAAAGAAGATATCACAGCCGCCGTAACAGATATTATGGGTGATATAATTGTCCCCATCACTCAGTCAACTGCCGATATATGTAAAAAATTCGGCAATGCTTACGAAGAATACATAAATAACTTTACAGATGAAATCTGCGATTTTGAAAATAATGCAACACAAATAATCAAAGACATGGGTGAAACCATCGTAATACAAATTAATGATATAAAAGAGAAAATCGAAACAGTTTCTGTTGATTCAAAAAATGATATCAACAGCATAATGCTTTTAGCCGTCGGATATTCGAACTGAGCACGCTCTGCAAGTGTGAAAAATCATGCCTTTTTGGATTGTCAAGCTTGTAGGGCGTCAGCCCAACTTCGCTTTCCGCACCAAAAATCCATATTTTTTCGCACTTGGATAGTTCAAAGAAGTTTTTGCG
>JAFQHQ010000050.1 GCA_017397885.1 Clostridia bacterium
GTACCCCATGAATAGGGAATATCGTTGTCACGACGGTAAACGTTTGCACGGGGGTTGTCCCATGAACGGAAAACTGCTTCGATAGCGCCCATAAGCTGTTCTTTGGGATCAGCAGGGAAGTCCTTACCGATCTTTGACTTGTACTCAGCCTTGAACTGACCTGCAAGCTCTTTAAGATCTTCTGCTGTAAGCTCTACGTCCTGAGTAACGCCCTTTTCTTCCTTCATCTTGTCGATGAGCTCTTCGAAGTATTTCTTACCGACTTCCATAACAACGTCGGAATACATCTGGATAAATCTTCTGTAGCAGTCCCAAGCCCAGCGGGGATTACCGGACTTTACAGAGATAGCTTCAACAACCTCTTCGTTAAGGCCGAGGTTAAGGATTGTGTCCATCATGCCGGGCATAGATGCACGAGCACCTGAACGTACGGAAACGAGAAGGGGATTTTCCTTATCGCCGAACTTCTTGCCTGTGATTTCTTCCATCTTAATGATGTATTCCATGATCTGAGCCTGGATCTCATCATTAATCTTTCTGCCGTCTTCATAGTACTTTGTACAAGCTTCAGTAGAGATTGTGAAGCCCTGGGGTACGGGAAGACCGATGTTTGTCATTTCGGCAAGGTTAGCGCCTTTGCCTCCGAGGATCTCACGCATATTAGCGTTACCCTCGCTGAACAGGTATGCATACTTGTAAGCCATTTAAATACCTCCGTGTTTTTATTGTTTTGGCTATTTAGACAATGTAAGACTCGGAAGACTCCGAGAATCAAAATATATTATAACAGGTATATCCGGAAATTTCCATATATTTTTATAATAAATTACGTAATAAACTAAAAATTCTTTTGTTTAATATGTTCAAATAACGTGCAAAACACATTTTAATTGACAATTTTTATACCGATTGCTACAATACATATATATTGGTGTGTTTGGGAGAGATTCTGAAATGAAGCTTTCTGTTTTTTACTGTCACGTACAAAAAGCCGCTCTGGAAAGCGGTAAAAGTGAAAAAGAGGTTCTGAATAACCTGAAAAATCACGGTATCAATGCACTTGATGTTTCAAACGATGATATTGATAATTCCGAAATTTTATCCCTGTGCAAGGAAACCGGAATAAAGATCGCTTCAATCTATGATTTTTATGATTGGGGCAAAGCGGAATATAATGACTGCTCACGACTGCTTCATCACATTGACAATGCGGTATTGTCGGGATGTCCTTCCATACTTATTGTTCCCGGATTTCTGGATAAAGATACCTCTGACAGAATGAATTCTTGTGAAAACGTTGAAGAATTTATGCAAAGCTGTGAGGACATCGAAAAAATGACCGAAATGCTTCGTAGGGCGGTATCATTCGGGAAGGAAAAAGGCATTTCCGTTACACTTGAGGATTTTGACAACGAAACATCGCCGTGTTCGAGAATTTATTGTTTATTATGGTTTTTCAAAAATGTTGACGGCTTGAAGTTTACTCTTGATACAGGAAACTTTCTTTATAATAAAGAAAACACTCCCGATGCTTATGATGTGCTGAAAAACTATACGGTTCACGTTCATTGCAAGGACAGACCCTACGACCGTTCCGTATCGTGCGTTGCGGGTGAGGGTGTTATGTCACTTGCTCCCGTTATAAACGATCTTAAAAACAGCGGATATGACGGATATTTTTCCATAGAACAGTTCGGACTTGACAATATGGAAGAGTGTATATTGCGTTCTGCAAAAAATTTACTGTCAATGTAATAATGGGATTCGGCTTTGCTGATGCGTTATTTGAAAAAATGTGCGGTATTCTTATCGAGCTTGCAAATCAAATTATTAAGGAGATATAAGAATGGAAAAAGTAATTCTGATTTCTATTGACGGAATGAGACCGGACGGTCTTTTGCAATGCGGCAATCCGTTTGTTGAAAAAATGATGAAAAAAGCATCGTATTCTCTTGATGCTCAGACGGTTTCACCATCGGTAACGCTTCCGTGTCATATGTCCATGTTCCACAGCGTAACTCCGCAAAGACACGGCATCACAACCAACATTTACATTCCGCTTGCAAGACCGCTTAACGGACTTTTTGAACAGCTGAAGCTTATGGGAAAAGTAAATGCAATGTTCTACGGATGGGAACAGATACGTGATGTTTCAAGACCCGATTCCTTGAGATTTGCCGAATTTTATCACGCACGCATGGCAGACAGAACGGATACGACTCTTACGGATTCCGCACTTCGTTGTATCGAAAATAACAAGCCCGATTTTGTGTTTCTGTATCTTGCCGAAACCGACGAAAAAGGCGGTCACGACTATGGCTGGATGACACCTCAGTACCTTGATTGCATCAACGTAGCTATTGATAACGTTAAAAAAGTTTACGAGGCTGTCGGTGATGAATACACAATAATCGTAACGGCAGATCACGGTGGTCACGATCGCAGTCACGGAACCGAAATGCCGGAGGATATGACGATTCCCGTATTCTTTTTCGGAAAACGTTTTGAAGAAGGCAAGGTGCTTGATGACGTCAGCATCCTCGACATTACCCCGACAATCACGGATGTAATGGATGTTCCGCCCGCAAGAGAGTGGGAAGGTAAGTCTGTCTGTAACAAATAAATCATAAGGGAGAATAAAAAATGAAGTACATTCTTTTACCCGAAAAAAGCGAAAACATAAATTACTACAAAGCAAATCTGCACTGCCATTCCGTAATATCCGACGGCAGAAAAACACCCGAACAGATCAAAGCAGACTACATGGCACACGGCTACAGTATAGTTGCCTATACCGATCACAATATGCTTGTCGCACACGATGATTTAACCGATGATAAATTCCTTGCACTCAACGGATTTGAAATTGATGTCGGAGAAGAGCATCATCCCAAGGGCGAAGCAAACAAGGTCTGTCACATCTGTTTTATCTCTCCTGAAAACAACCATAAGATGGTCTGCTATCACAGAACGGATAACATCTGGGGCAACGCCGCAAAATACCGTGAGTCTGCACAGTATGACGAATCTTTGCCCGATTTTATCAGAGAATACAGCGCAAACGGTGTTAATGCCATGATCGAAGAAGCAAAGAAAAACGGTTGCTTCGTCACATACAATCATCCTGCATGGTCGCTCGAAAACTATCCTTGTTATAACGGATACGAGGGCATGGATGCAATGGAAATTGTCAATTACGGTTGCGTTGTCGAAGGATATGATGACAATAACGGTCACTGCTATGAGGATTTTCTGAATCAGGGTAAAAGAATTTACTGTATTGCAAGCGATGACAATCACAATAGAAATCCCGACACTCACGAGGACTGCGACTCATACGGCGGATACACAGTTATCTGTTCGCCGTCGCTGAGCTATTCCGATATTTTCAATTCTCTTAAAAACGGTATGTTTTACAGTTCGACAGGTACACCCGTTCATACGGGACCCGAATTTTTATCACTCTCATATGAGGACAAAAAAGTAACGTTAAAAACATCAAAAGTCCGTTCCGTTTACTTTATGACAAATCTGCGTTACTGTCAATCAAAGAACGCCCCGTTCGGCACGCTCATTGACGGTGCCGAATTTGAAATCAAGCGTGATATCAAGTGGTTCAGAATCGTACTTGTTGACGAGTTCGGATACAAAGCATATTCAAACGCCTATTTTATTGACAGTCTTGACTCTTTTAAAAGTGAGTGATCCGTTTGAAATTTTTTGAAAGATTTTCATCCAACACCTGTGCGGGAAGCGGCAACCAGTTCGTGTTTTATGACACGGAAAACACAGTAAAAACAGGCAGGATTTTTTACCGCATTTTTTGTGAAGGCGAATATAATTATTCTTTGCTATTTTCCAATATAACCGACAGTACTTTTGCTGACGGCTCGGAAAGTCACAAAAATCTTGTTTGCGATGAGTGGACAATTCTTTCTGCAAAAATCGGCAAGGCAGATAAAAATTATTTTGGCACAACTGCAGATGTCAGAGAGCTTGAAGGCTTTGCAAACGAAAAGTCAGTTGAATTGATTCCGATCACCTTTAACGGAAGCACATCAAAAAATGTTGCTCCCGGCGAGTTCTTTTCAACCGATCCCGTCAAGATGTATTTCGACAGAGGAGACTATCTTTGTCTTGAAATTACATTTTGCGGCAGAATGATTCCGTATCACGAAGAGTCTCTTTTACCTGTTTTTGAAAAGACGGAAAACGGCTTTGTTTATTCCAAAAAAATGCCGTTCGCTTCGATGATCGGTTGCGACAGAAAGGTAAAGTCAAAGATTGCGTTTCTCGGTGATTCCATCACACAGGGCATCGGTACTGCGCTTAATTCATATGCACATTGGAACGCTCTGCTTTCCGATAAAATCGGTTCGGACTATGCTTTTTGGAATCTCGGACTCGGCTTTGCAAGAGCCTCTGATATGGCATCCGACGGAGCTTGGGCGTTCAAGGCAAAGCAAAATGATACGGTCATTGTCTGCTACGGTGTCAACGATATTCTTCGTGGAGCTAACGAAAATCAAGTCATTCGTGACATAGAAAAAATTGTTGACAATATGAAAAACAACGGCAAAAAGATTGTTTTGCAGACAGTTCCTCCGTTTAACTATACGGAAGAAAAAATTGCCGTATGGGAAAACGTAAACAAGTACATCAATGACGTTTTATCAGACAAAGCCGATCTTGTTTTTGATACGGTCAGCGTTCTTTCCGAAAGCACAAAAGAACCGCACAAAGCAAAGTATGGCGGACATCCCGATGAAACAGGCTGTGCCGTATGGGCAGATGCTCTGTATACGGCAATTTGTAATGCGGGATTGATTGGTAAATAACTATGGACAGAAAAGCATTTACAGGTACGATCGGTGAGGTGTATGCCGCAAGGTATCTCCGTCAGAACGGATTTGATCTTATGTCGGCAAACTTCAAGGGTCGATTGGGAGAAATTGATATAGTAGGATACCGTGATAACTGCATCTGCTTTGTCGAGGTCAAAACACGAAGCGGAAATATGTTGGCATCCCCTGCAGAGTTTGTTGATGAAAGAAAGCAAAAGAAGATAGCGGCGGCGGCGTCAAAATATATGCAGTCTGAACCCGACTGTGTGGCAAGATTTGATGTTATCGAAATTTTTCTTGACGAAGACGGGGAATTGCTCGATATTAACCACATCAGAAACGCTTTTGATTTGACTTGAATCTATGCTGTTTATAAGATCATTTGACATCTTCAAAAAAATGACTGACTTGTAACAAATCAAATTACAGTAAAAAATCTCCGTTTACCGATCACGAAATGCACCCAAAATGTTAAAAAGAATCTAATAACAAGGGGTTTTTACAGGCTGAATTTTCCTGTAAAAACCCCAAAACTTTTATATGTAAAACCGATGTTTCTATTTTATTTTTATTTCTTCTTCGTTTCCGACATTATCGGTAAATTTTACGGTGATCTTATCGTTGTCAAGAATCAGAGCTGTTCCCGTAAAGCCTTCTTTTTCATCAAAGGTGCACGGTCTTGTTCCGACAATAACGGGACAGGTCTGCCCACGGTTATCCATAGGATCACCCGGCATTACGACGGTACAAACATGAACGTGACCGCAAAGATACAAATCGGGTTTCACACCTTCTCCTATAATTCTGCACCACTCGCTGTAAAGCTCGCTCTCAATATTGAATTTACCTTCGCCGTTATAATTTATCCGTGTAAACGGAATATGACAAACGACCATTCTGTACTTTATAGTGTTATCCAGAAACTCGCCTTTTGCGATTGTCTCTTTGATAAAGCGTGTTTCCTCAAGTCTGAATGCGTGACAGCAGATTGTATTTCCGTATTCCTCTTGATCGTCGTTTTTGTCCTCTCCGCAGTCAAGCACCATTCCCCATAAATCACCGAGTCTGAAGGTATAGTATGTCCTGCCGTATCTGTTGGGAGCAAACTCTGCTAATCTGTCGGAACAGATTCCTCTCATATCGTGGTTTCCTCTTGAATAGACACAAGGAATCTGTCCCTTTGTGATATTACCTGAAATCTCATAAATACCGATGATTCTTTCGATTGTACTGCTGTCCTCGGCAACGTCACCGTTAAGGATAAGAAGATCAATCTTTTTTTCGTTTGCCAATGCCGCATCAACAGCTGCTTTTACTCTGCTGTGTGAGTCTGCGATATGATAAATATTGATCGCTTTTCCCTTTTCAATCGGATTGAATTTATATGTAACCTTTACAATATCCTTTGTTTCTGTAAAATATGCTTTTCGCTTGATCACTTTTCGGTAACAAACAGTATACTCTTTCGCTGTGTCAAGAAGCTCCATCGGCACACACATTTTATGAAGCGGTGTATCCGAACGCAATACTCCGTTTGAATGATCATAAAAGCTTTCTTTGCCGATCTCTATCCACATCAACAGCTCACTTCTGACGGGAACGAAAATCTGATATTCGTTTTCAACAGCAAATACGGATGGATGTGTTACAAACTCTTTAGGATAATCCTGTTTTTTCATATTGCACCTCTTAATCTGTTAAGTACCGTATACTCGCGAAGATAAAGACTCATAACGTCTTCTCTTTTTTCCTTGTAATGTGAAAAAATTTCAATCGCTTTTTCCATTTGGATCCATCTCGGAACAGCACCGTGTTCGATCTCAATATCTGTTAAGGATTGCTGACTTTTTCCGACAATTTCACATAAAAAATAATTGCTGATGTAAAGAGTTTCAAAGCTGTATTCGTTGACGGTTATAAACGGTTTTATAACTTTTACTTCAATGCCTGCTTCTTCTCTCAGTTCTCTGACACAGCACTCTTCGAGCGTTTCTCCGGTTTCAACTCCGCCTCCGGGTGTCATATAAACATCCGTTTCAGTCTCGTAAGTCAAAAGAATCTTATTGTCACAAATAATCAGACCTCTGCTTGCGGGACGTATTCTTTCAGGCGGATCGGAATATACTCTTCCCTTTTGTATTATTGTTTCTGTCTGCATATTATTCATTTTCAAGCTCCTGTATCATCTCTTTTACAAAGGTTTCATTTTTATCAAATTCGTGACTGCCGTCAAAAACGGAAAATTTTATCCAATCTGTTTTATCCTTACAGATTTCTTTTATCCTGTCAAACGATTTAACGGCAAAACGATGATCAAACAACGGATCTTTATCCGCAACTTCTATAAATAATTTTCTCGGAAATGTCAGACAAGCTATCTCTGCGTCATCGAATTTTTCCGATAAACCGAACCACGTCCAATCGCTTGTAAAATATCTTTCACGGGAATTAAAAAATGCGCACGACACAGCTGCTTTTATTCTCTTATCAACCGCTGATGTGAATAATGTATAAAAGCCGCCGTACGACAGACCTACCATTCCGAAATTTCTGACATAATCTCTTGATTCAAAATAATTCATTATACATCTCAATCCGTAGATTTCAACTGCAGTAATTGAGCTGCCGATCATTTTGAGCTTTGCATCTGTTACTTCTCTGTTATACTCAACTTCATAATTTTTATTCCATAACAAAAGCTGAGGTGCAAAAACGTGTACACCGGATTTAACCGTTCTTTCCAACATATCATGATAATTATGCGTACTTCCGTAAAAACCGGAAATGAGCTCCGGCGTACCTTCACCACCATGCTGAACAATAACAAGAGGTCTTTTTTCTTTGCATCTCATTTTATATAAAAGTCCTGTAAGTACAACACCCGGTAAAACTTCCGCTTCCGTTCTGTATACTGAATATCCGTTTTCATCCGAAAGCTTTGTCTTTTTGACAGTCGGAATAATATTTTCTTTATATTCTGTCAGAGGCCAACCGAGAAGATGTATAAAATCCTGTCTGTATCTTTCTGTATCGGACAAGATTTCCGATGCATATTTTTTTCTCTTTTCAGAAAGATCATTTTGTCTTTTTATTATTAGCTTTTCTATTCCATCAATATAGTTTTGTTTATAATCCTTTGATTTTAGAACTTCCTCTTTATAAATCATAAAATCACCGCAATTCAAACTTTATTTCATTATAATTTGACACAATTTTTTTGTCAATAAAAAGTCGGAAGGACTTTCAATCCTTCCGATCACACAGTTTTATACAGTTTTATTATTAATACGCTTTGTAAGAGTAGTACACGTTGTCGGTGAAATATAAATTTTACTGTCATCTTTGTTTTTAGCACACAGGATATATGATTTAGGCAAATCAAAACCAATCGTTTCGGCAGTACCGTTTTTTTCACATTTTTTGAGTGTTTCTCTTGTGATTTTTGAAACGGTTGTGTTATCAAGATCAAAGATGCCTATTATCTCATCATATGTTACGATTTTTTCGTGTCCCAGATTAAGATACATAAAACTTTCCTCAATCAATCAATTTTCCGTTTTCTATTCTGAACGTCTTACAGTTGCCGAGACGTGTGACGTGAGAAATGTCACAACACGTTAAAAATACCTGTCTGCTCTTGAGATATTCAAGCAGAAAGTGCTGCCTTGTTTCGTCAAGCTCGCTCATAACATCATCAAGAAGTATAACGGGATATTCTCCTGTTGCTTCCTTAATCAGATACGCTTCACTCAGCTTCATCGACAACGCACAGCTGCGCTGTTGTCCCTGTGATGCATATTGACGTGCGGAAAGATCATTGACCTTTAACATAATATCATCCTTGTGAGGACCTACGGATGTTAAAAGTCTTCTGACATCATTACTGATATTTCTTTGCAACGCCATATAAATATTTTCGGTCATTTCATATTCATCGGCGGCAAAGCTTTTACTGCTTTGTACATATTCCAGCTTAAGCTGTTCTTTTCCTGCAGAAATCTCTTTATAAATCTCTGAAACGATGACAGAAAAACGGTCAAGATAGTTGAGTCGGTATAGTGTAATTTTTGCACCGATTCTCGCTAATTCTTCATCCCATACAGACAACATATCCTCTGTCATAATTCCCTGAGAAATCTGTTTAAGTAAAGCATTTCTGTTTGCAAGAATTTTTGAATACTTCAAAAGATGTGCAGAATAAGCAGGCTTTATCATACTGATGGCAATGTCAATAAACTTTCTTCTTTCAGAAGGTGCATCCTGTACAATAGAGAGCGATGACGGTGAAAAAACAACGCTTTGAAATTCACCTAAAAATCTTCTCGGACTTTCTTTTTCTATTCCGTTGAGAAGAAATTCACGCTTTGAATCTATTGTGAGACATGCTTCGTTCTCGACACCGCTTGCAATAAAGTCAAGATAGACCTTTGCCTTTTTTTTACCACTTGCTACAAGCTCATTACATTTATGAGTACGGAAGCTGTGACATCCCGTAAACATCCAGATGCTCTCGATAATATTTGTTTTTCCCTGACCGTTTTCGCCGAAAATCACGTTAAGACCGCTGTCGGGAACAAACTGTGTTTCCTGCAAATTTCTGAAATCTTTTGCTTTATATCCTGTAATAACCATTATTCTACTTCGTAAATGATGTTTTCAAATTCCGCTTTATCTCCGGGATGAAGTTTTTTTCCTCTTTGCGTGCAGACTTCACCGTTTACTCTGACTTCTCCGTCCTGAATCACTATTTTTGCATGGCCTCCTGTCTGAACGGCATCACACATTTTTAAAAATGAATCAAGACGAATAAAGGGAGTATCTATCTTTTTAGATATTTTCTTTTTTTCTGCAATTCTGACTTTTATTTTCATTTAAAATCACCGCAATAAATTATTCTGCGTTTGCCTTGAGTCTTACGGGAAGAATAAGGAATAAGAACCTGTCTCCCTCGGGCGGTACAATCAGAATGGGTGCAACAGAGCCGTTAAGCTGAAGATAAACTTCGTCCGTATCACAGACTCTGAGTGCCTCTATAAAAAATCTGTTGTTAAAACCTATTTCAAGCGAAGAACCTGTTATTTCCGCATTGATCTTATCACTTGCAGTACCGAGTGAAGTTGTGCTGGAAATGTTGATAACATTATCTTCAAACTTACAGCGGAGCGGACTCTTTATCTTATCGGTAATAATAAGAGAAGTTCTTTCGATACTTTCAAGAAGCTGTCTTGTATTGACTTTTACGGTAGTCGAAACAAGATTCGGAATTGCTGACTTGTAATTTAAAAATTCTCCGTCAAGAAGACGTGAAACAATCGTATATCTGCCGACTTCAAATATAATGTGACGCTTTCCTACACCGACGGAAATAACTTTATTCTCATCCGAGAAAAGCTTTACAACCTCTGATAATGTCTTTGACGGAACAATAAATGTAATGTCATCGCTGTCATAAGAAATTGTTTCTTTTCTGATAGCAAGGCGGAAGCCGTCAACTGCAATAAGTTTGATTTCATTCTTAGTAATTTCAAATTTGATACCGGTATGGACAACCTTATTATCATTTGTTGCAACAGAAAAGATTGTCTGGCGAACCATTTCACGAAGCATTTCCTGATCAAGAACGATTGGGAATCCACCCGATACGGTAGGAAGCTCAGGATACTCTTCGGGAGAAATACCGATAAGTGAATATTCAACCTCTCCGCTTCTGATAGTAGCAAGCTGTCTTTCATCTGATTCAAAGGAAACAGATGAAGAGGGAAGCTTGCGCAGAATTTCACAAAGAACCTTTGCATTAAGAATTATTCCGCCGTTTTCTTCGATACGTGCGGGAACGGAAGTTGTGATACCAAGCTCCAGATCATATCCCGTTAATACAAGTTCCGAACCGAGAGCTTTAATGAGAATACCTTCTATTGACGGAATGGAAGTTTTGGTTGAAACTGCTCTTTGAACACTCTGACAAGCCTCTGACAATGAAGCAGTATCGCAAATGAATTTCATAATGATACCTCCGAAAGTGCATTAGAAATAAAAAACAAATAATATTAATTATAGTAGTAATAGTAGGGGGTGTGAAAAGATTGGAAAACTGCGGAACCTATTGAAAAATAAGGAAAAACAAGAGTGGAAAATTGTTGAAAATTTTTTGATAACAATCAACTGTCAACATGTGGATAATTTGTGAAGTTGATATGTTGATAACTTGATGTTTAATGCTGTTAATTCTGTGGAAATTATCAGAGAATTTTTCGTCCTTCTATAGCCTTTAAAAGAGTAAATTCGTCAGCATATTCAAGGTTTGCGCCTACAGGAATACCGTATGCAAGACGTGAAACTTTTATTCCGAGAGGTTTAAGAAGTCTTGAAATAAATATTGCGGTTGCCTCACCTTCGGCAGTAGGATTTGTTGCCATAATAACTTCATTAATATCGGTATTGTTCATACGTGATACAAGCTCTTTTATAGCGATGTCTTCAGGTCCTACACCGTTAAGCGGAGAAATAACTCCGTGAAGAACGTGGTAAATACCGTTGTACTCTCTCGTTCTTTCAAATGCCATTACATCTTTTGAATTTTCAACAACACATACAGTTGTTTTATCTCTGTTTTCATCAGAACAGATTTTACATACTTCCTGATCGGTCAGATCACAGCAAATACTGCAGCGGTGAATTTTATCATGAGCTTCAACAATTGTTTCGGTAAAATCCTTAATTTCTTCATCAGTCAGAGAAAGAATGTGAAAAGCCAATCGCTGAGCACTCTTATGACCAATACCGGGCATACGTTCAAACTGTTCGACAAGTTTGTTAAGAGGTATTACTTTTTTCATAAATTAAAACAGTCCGGGAATTGACAGTCCGCCTTTTGCAGATTCGATACCCTTATCCATAGCCTCTGTTGCCTTGCGGATAGCTTCATTTACTGCAACGATAATCATATCCTCAAGCATTTCTGCATCTTCGGGATCAATAACATCGGGGCTGATTTTTACGGAAAGAACTTCGTGTTTGCCGTTGACTGTTGCTTCGACAGCACCGCCGCCTGAAGATGCGGAAAAAGAAGAAGATTCAACTTCGTTTTGAATTCTTTCCATTTCTTCCTGCATCTGCTGGATTTTTTTCATCATGTTTCCGCTGTTAGCGGCACCGGGGATTCTTGCTTTCATAAATCAATCATTCTCTTTCTTTTTTATATTCATCAATTTTTTTTACCAGATTTTCCAAAGGGTCTGTTCGTTTTTTTTCTGTATCGTTATTGTAAACCGAAACGGAATACTTCTGACCGCATGATTTTATAACAGCGTCAATTATTGCGTTTGAATAAAGCGGAATATTCAGAAACTGTACGAGAGCCGCATTATCGGTTTTGATAAACAGTTTTGACCCTTGAGTATATGCTGATGAGCCTGATAATAATCCCGATACCGGTTTACAGGTTTCTTTTAAGATTCCCAGAACTTCCGGCCATGATTTGAATCGTGTAAGTTCGTCGGAATCGGAAGTCTGTATTTTTTCTTTTTGAGTTTCTGTTTTAACAGGTGTTTCAGCTTCTTTTTCAACGATCGGTTGAGAAACAGTAACCGAAGGTCGGTTTATGTGTATTCCTGATTCAAGATCAGCGATTCTGCGAAGAATTGAGCTGTTATCAGATGACAGCGAAGGAGTACAGAGACGTACTATCAGCATTTCTGCCTGCAGTTTTCTGTCAATTCCTTTTTTAAAGTCGTTAACTGCATTTGATAAAACGGTCAGAATATTTAGAATTGCTTCAAGTGAGAATTGTGATGACTGCTTTTTGTAATGCTCAATATCCTCGTTTGCGGCAATTATCAGATTTTCAACATTGTTTACGGTCTTTGAAATCATAAGATTACGGAAATGCTCCATAAGCTCTATGCAAAGGCGTTCCATATTGCATGATGAGTTGTGAAGATCGCTGACAAGATTGATTGCAGATGAAGTATCTTTTGCTGAAATAAAGTCAGCCATTTTGAATAAATGATTTTTTCCTGCAATACCTGCGCATGAGCTGACAATATCGGGAGTAATGTTGTCAGTTTTTGCAGAACAGCTGTCAAGAAGGGATAAAGCATCTCTCAATGCACCGTCGGCATAGCGTGCGATCATCATTGCACTTTCTGCAGAAAGAGTAAGATTCTCTTGTTTTGCAACGTACATCAGCCTTTTGGAAATATCCTCAGGCGGAATATGATGAAAGTCAAATCTCTGACAACGTGAAAGAATGGTTGCGGGTAGCTTGTGAACCTCTGTTGTTGCCAGAATAAATACAACGTATGAAGGGGGTTCTTCAAGTATTTTTAAAAGTGCGTTAAATGCACCGATAGAAAGCATATGAACTTCGTCGATAATATATACTCTGAATTTTGCTTTTACGGGAGTAAAAGTTGCTTCCTCACGAAGATCTCTGATATTATCAACACCGTTGTTACTTGCGGCATCAATTTCGATTACATCAAGAACGGCACCGGAATCGATACCTTTACATATTTCACATTCATTACAGGGACTTCCGTTAACGGGAGAAAGACAGTTGACAGCCTTTGAGAGAATTTTGGCACATGTAGTTTTGCCGGTACCTCTGGAGCCTGTAAAAAGATAAGCATGAGAAAGCTTACCTGTAGCAACCTCGTGTGACAGGGTATCTGTTACGTGAGGCTGACCCGTAACATCATCAAAGGTAAGAGGGCGCCATTTTCTGTAAAGAGCACGGTACACAAAAATTCCTCCAAATAAAAAACAGAACAACCCTTGATTTCGGTCATATGGCGGTAGGCGGACTGTGGCGCACGGTGCAAACCGCTTAATGCTGCTCGGTTCCCCGCCTGACATGGTTCACAGCGCCCCGTCGCACAGGACCCACACGCCACATGACCCAAATAAAGCATTGCCCTGTTGATTGACTTCATATACCCATACATTATAATATATATTTCCCTAAATTGCAAGGTTTTTTCATTAAAAAGTGAAAATCATTTTTTTCTTGACAAATCCGATGATACATCTTATAATAATTGCGATATTAATGGGCCTGTAGCTCAGTTGGGAGAGCGTTCGGTTCGCATCCGAGAGGTCGAGAGTTCGAATCTCTTCAGGTCCACCATAAAAAGCTCTTTTGTTTAAAAACAGAAGAGCTTTTATAATTTAAGTAAATTGTAGAGGAGAATTGATTTGAACTTGCTTGTGATTGACGGACAAGGCGGCCAGCTGGGAAGCCAGATTATAAAAGCTGTTCGCACCAGATTTAGTGACACATATATTATGGCAGTCGGAACAAATGCTACTGCAACTTCATCAATGATCAAGGCAGGTGCTAATCAGGGAGCAACAGGTGAAAATCCTGTAATTGTTGCAAGTCGTAGGGCAGATGTCATTATAGGTCCTATCGGAATTGTTATTGCAGATTCTCTTCTGGGAGAAATTACACCGAAAATGGCAGTTACCGTAGGTCAGAGTAGTGCCGTGAAAATCCTTGTTCCCATAAATAAATGTGAAAATTTAGTTGCAGGTGTACAAAATCTCACAACAACTGCACTTATTGACGATACTCTTAATAAGTTACAAGAAATTGTAAGCAAAAAATATCTTTAATGCTTGAAATCTGTTGTTTTATGTGATAAACTTTATTTCAGTTATTCAGAAGAATAATGTTGAACAGAAGTTCTTTTTCATATTTATACATTTTATTTTACGATACTACGAAGGTGTTGTTTTCTCAGAAGAGATAACTGCGCCTTTTTGTATGGAAAGGAAGCTTCTATGAAAACTAAAGCACTTGTATTAAGAGTTTCTTTGTCGGGAATGTTTCTGGCACTCGCCTATATATTGCCGTTTCTTACAGGACAAATCCCTGAAATCGGTTCTATGCTCTGCCCGATGCACATTCCCGTTTTGCTTTGCGGATTTGTCTGTGGCGCACCGTACGGATTGTTTATAGGTCTTACGGCACCTGTACTTCGGTCTCTTACTCTCGGAATGCCACCCTTCTTTCCGACTGCAATTGCCATGGCATTTGAACTTGCAGTTTACGGATTGATGGCAGGACTTCTTTACAAAACATTACCTAAAAAGAAAATCAACATTTATGTTTCACTCGTCGGTGCAATGATTGTCGGTCGCATTATCTGGGGCATTGTAATGTTCTGTATTATGGGCTTTGATATGACAAAATTCGGTTTTACCGCTTTCTGGGCAGGTGCAATTGCAAATGCAATTCCCGGAATTATTGTACAGATTATCCTTATTCCCATGCTTGTATTGGTTTTAGAAAAAGCAAAGCTTATGCCGACTGAAAAACAATAATTATAACGTACCCACAATGAAAGGTTTTACCTGTCATCGTGGGTTGTTGTTTTTCTGAGACAGAAATGATATAATTGGTTCGATGAATAAGAATTTGACGAGGTGATTAATTTGATAAATATTACTGATTGGATGGAAATATTTTTGCAGACATTAAATGAGGCTTTTAAAAACCGTGTATGGTTTGTGGGTCTTCAAGGCAGTTATGGTCGTGGTGAAGCAACAGAAACAAGTGACATTGACGTTGTTGTCATTCTGGATGAATTGTCTGCTATGGATATCCGGACTTATCATGACATGTTGGAAACCCTTCCTCACAGAGAATTGATTTGTGGCTTCCTTTCAGGTAAAAAGGAAATCATGAATTGGGAGCCGTCTGACCTGTTCCAGTTTTGCAATGATACAACGGCAATCAAAGGAAGTCTTGACGATGTGTTGGCTGTTGTCGACGAAAGTGCAGTGAACAGAGCAATCAAAATCGGTGTCTGCAACATATTCCACGGATGTGTACACAATATGCTGTATGATAAGAATGAAGACATTTTGCGGGGACTGTATAAATCTGCTTCTTTTGTTGTACAGGCAATTGCTTTTAAGCAAACCGAAAATTATATCAGCCATCAGAAGGATTTGCTTCAGGTTGTCTCGTCGGATGAACGGTCTATTGTGGAAACCTTTTTGAATTTAAAAAATGGCGGAGCGGTAGAGTTCAATTTGATGTCTGAAAAATTGTTTGCCTGGTCAAAGAAATGGATTTCAGAAAATAGTTAAACAAATTTTATTATGCCGAACAGTTAGAAAAATAAGAATTCAACGATTAGTTTTTACTCTACCAACGGTTTACTTCTCCTCACTAAACCAACGGTGGGTGTATTTTATACTAAATGTCAGCTACACTGTGTATGAAAGGAGGCACCTTATGGATCAAATAAAAATCGGAAAATTTATTGCCGAGAACAGAAAAAAAGCAAACTTGACACAAATGCAGTTAGCAGAAAAATTGGGTATCACTGATAAGGCAATTTCAAAGTGGGAACGTGGCGTGGCAATGCCGGATACTTCGATAATGCTTGAACTTTGTGATATTCTTTGTATCAGTGTAAATGAATTATTAAGTGGGGAGAAAATCAGTATGGAAAATAACAATCAGATAAATGAACAGCTTATGCTTGATATGGCAAAGGAAATAGAGAAGAAAAATAAAACAATCTGGTCTTCTATGTGGGCTATTATGATTGTAAGTATTACAGCGCTGTTTGCAGGTCTGTTTATTGCAGCATTTTTAATACCCGAGGGAGTGTGGCAGCTTGTCGCAATTTTTGGTATTTGCATTGTGTTTTTGATACCGTGTTTCTATGCAGTAAAGCTTGAAGTCAGCGTGGGTGCTTACAAATGCAAGAATTGCGGTCACGAGATTGTGCCTTCCTATACGCAGGCACTTAATGCGATGCACAGAGGAACGACCCGATACTTAAAGTGCCCCAACTGCAACAAACGTACCTGGTGCAAAAAAGTATTGAAAAAATAAAAATTAATTTGACAGCTGAAATTTATTAAAAAACAGTCGGGTTGTTTAAAACCCGACTGTTTCTGCTTGTCGAAAAAGTATTTTTCGGCAAGCAGGGAGACTTCGGGAAAGGTGACGAGATGGCGTGTTCTTTGCCCCGAAGCTGTACAAAGGTACTGCGAGAGGGCAAAAACGCGACAAACGCACATACATAGAAATAAAA
>JAFQHQ010000051.1 GCA_017397885.1 Clostridia bacterium
AGCACGCGTTTGATTGACGCGATGCGGAGCGGTTCGTGGGAGACAGTAAATTTTCGAAATTCGCATGCGAAAGTTCATATGTGTTTTCGGGGAATGTCCCGTGGTTGATTTTCATTATTGTTTTTCAAACAGCTCGATAAACCCCAATTTGACTCCCTATTTTCTATTCTCTTATCCCTATTCCCTATGTGGATAAATCCCAATTTGAATTTAAAAAAACAACAGAGCATGACGAAACCCGTCACACCCTGCGGTTAGTGCAAACAAAGATTTAATTTGTTATTCAACAATGGTCATTGACGCTATTCTCACATCTTTAAGGGGCTTGTCGTTTGCATCTGTGCCGTCGGAGAGGAAGGTGTCAACAACTTCCATTCCCTCCGTTACAAACCCGAATGAAGCATAGTCACCGTCAAGGAAGGATGCATCGTCATAGCAAATGAAAAACTGGCTTGAAGCAGAGTTGGGGTCGTTTGATCTTGCCATGGACACAACCCCTCTTTGGTGGGAAAGTGGATTGTAGTAGCCGTTTGATTCAAATTCTCCGGGAATGGTATTTTCCGAACCACCCATGCCTGTTCCTTCGGGGTCACCGCCCTGTGCCATGAAGCCTTCAATAACACGGTGGAATGTGAGCCCGTCATAAAAGCCTTCGGACACAAGGCTTAAAAAGTTTTCGGCAGTTTTTGGCGCAATTTCGGGATAGATGTTCATGGAAAAGCTCTGACCGTCGGTCATTGTTACATTAACTGTTTTGAATTCAAGCCCTTCAAGATCTTTAAGCGAGGTAAATACAGTGCTTTTGTCAAAAGCAGCGGTTGATTGCTCAAGGGTTTGTTCGTTTTCTTTGGTAGCGTCACCGGCATTTTCGGTTTCAGACATTTTTGTTCCGGTTGAGTAAGAAAATTCGGTGTCATTTGAGTCTTTCGAATCACAAATAAAAAGTGTTACAATGAGTGCAACAGCAAGTGTTGCGACAATGGCTGTGATGATTATTGCTTTTTTGTTGTTGGGTTGATTTTTCGACATTTAAAATTCTCCTTTACTGATTGGATATAATATATTCAAGTGATGCTTTTGCGTTGGTATATTTATCAACATCACCGTCTTGGGGTACTCTTATTGCCACATACAAATCGGAGCAGTCCAGGGAGCATTTTGTGAGGAACTTGTTGTCTGTTACCGAAATTGCATAAACACTTTTCCCGTCTTTGCTTTTTATGAGGTTTTCTTCGGGAATATTATGTTTTTTGGCATATTGGGAAAGGTCAATATAGACCCCGTCTTCTTCAATAAAATACAAAACCGTTTCTTTGTCAAAAAGCAAAAGCGAACAGTCGCCGTTAATCATTCGTGTGGTAAGCTCTTCGCCGGTTGCCATGCCTATTCTGTCGGCTTTTGAGTCTGAAACCTGAATGTGTTCAAAATACACTTCCATCTCGCCTTCATCGGTTTTTGAAAAATCGACATTTTGTTTAAGCTGTTGTTTCAGCATTTCACCGTCCGTACTGTAAGAATCGGTTACATAAAGAATGCTGAAATACTTCTCCGGATTCATGTTACACTGGGTTAAGAGCAATACAACAAAGGCTGCCAAAAAAATCAATGCTATGATTTTGCCTTTGTTATATTCCCAAAAGTTTTTAAAACCGCCATTAAAACTTTTCATAATTTCACTCCGTAAAAAGAGGGCGACACAAACTTCCGAAAATTCCGAAAGTCATGCATAGCCCCCGTATTTTTATTTGATTATATCACTTTTATATAAAAATGTCAATCCAAAATCATCAATAAAGAGAATTTAAAATCGACTCAACCGCATATCTTGAAATGGGAACTTTTCCATATATGGCTTTTGCAAGATTAATGGCAGAAGAAACCTTGTCCGAATAAATGTCAGATGCAAGTTTTGAATTTCGGTATGCATCGTCTTTGTTGTCGCGCTCACGCTTGTAGGCAAGATTTTGGTCAAACTCATAGCGATCGGCTTCTGCATTTGTTTCAAATTCGTATCTGTCTGCTATCAGATTGGAAATGTCTTTTTCACGGTTATAAAAAAATTCTCTGTCCGATTCATAGTCTTTCAAGCTGTCACGGTATCTGTCATATTGAGTCCGGTCTTCTTTTTCCATAACTCCAAGCAATTTGTACAGTTTTTCATATTCATCGCTGTATTTTTTGTATGCCGATTCATAAAGCTCGGGTATAAGCTCCATAAGGGAAGAATTATAATTTGATTTTGCCTGCATTGCCACAGCCTGTGCACTGGAGTTTTGCGTGCCGCCTGTTCGAAGCGCACCCTTTGCCAGTGCTCTTTCGTAGGCATCATCGCCGAGTTTTGAATAAAGCTCGCGGTAGATTTTGAAAACCGGGTCCGATTCGAGATCGTAGGAAAAGTCTTCATAGTTTGAAATTTTGTTAATAATTTTACGTCGCTCGCTGTCATATGACGATTTGTAGGTGGGTTTGGAATTTAAAGAAAAAGATGCATAGCTTTTGTTAAATTCACTTCCGTCCGTTCCTCCGTCGTAGCTCCCGGCAGACATTCTTATGGAATTAGCTCTTTTGTTTGCACTTTCCATCGCCGCAGTATTGCCGGCTTTTTTTGCACTTTCGTAGCTCTTTTTTGCCTCAATGATTCCCATAAGAGAATTTGCATCGAGGGTTTTGTCGTGGTCTGAAATGTAGAGGTCTTTGTTGTCCTCCAGAATTTTCTTTTTGTCAAAATATGTTGCCAATGTGGTCATCTCCTTTAAAAATTTATAATTCGCTTCCGCGATAAAAAATAAGTTTAAGTGTTTTGAGGGTAAACATTCCTCTGCCCGAAAATTCCAGTGTGAAGGCAGAGCATCTTTTGTGTTTGAGAAAGACTTGCCCTTCTCCCGATTTTTCCTCATCGTGAAAAAATGCACACAGTTCGCCTTTGGTGCCGTCATCATATATGGCTCTTACGGTAAAAGATGCATCTTTTTCCAAAATGTATCTCAAAAGAAGTTGCTCATGGGCTTTTTTTCCAAAAAGCCTGTCATCAATTCTCATGCCGAATTTCCATTTTGTAATCCCTTCACTTTCGGGGTCTTCAAGTGCATAGACCTTTCCGTTTCCGGCTTCGTAAACAGTGTTTGCATATTCACACAAAAACCGACTTTCTCTTTCGGCTTTTTGAATGTGCCATATGTTTTTTGAAATGTCATAGGTGTAAATGATTTTTGCATGTTCATCTCCTGCCAAAAGATAATATTTGCTGTTTGCACATGTGCCGCTAATTGGATTTTTAATGCCACCCGTAGCCACTGATATCAGACCGGGAAAGTTATCTCGATACACATAAATTCCGTCCGATGAGGCATAAAAGAGCGCATCACCGAAAGAATCGACAGTAGCTGAAAGCCCTTTCCCGACACCGGTTGTTCTTGTTGAATGGAGGGTATATTCATCGGGTTCATCTCCAAAAATCTTGTGAATTGAGTTTTCTTTGAAGGCATATATATAATGCCCAAAGGGGACGATTGCCGTAAAATTGCCCTCGGTTTCTGCAGTTGCGTTAAAGCATGCATTGGGGAGAGTGCCGTATGCATCGGTGGAAAAATCATTCCACTCCGATGCATCCGAAAGCTTTGACGTAAAAATCTCAATACCCGATGTTGCCCATATGCGGTTCGCATAGGAACAAATGTTTTCGAGCTTTGGCATGCCTCGTTCAACCGTAAGATGTGTAAAATATATACTGGAGAACCCTTGGGTATCAATGGCATGGTCATCAAAAAAAATTTCTGTTGTTTCGGTAACGGTTCCGTTTGGGGTGGAGTGGGTGATGGGAGTGATCGATTTTATTTTCAGGGTCAACCCCGCCTTCAGTTTTTTGCGGTAGTCATAAAACTCGGGATAATCATTGTCAGACTTGGAATACGCTTCTCCTTTTATGGTTATTATGTCGCCTGCTTTGAGACTTTGTTCAAAGGCGATATAGTGAAATTCGTGAGAAGAAGATGATGTGTTAATTATTTTATAGACACTTGACAGACGATTGTGTTCAAGCTTTGCCAGATATCCGACCGATTGACTGCTAAACATATTTGAATCGGAGTCTTCGCAAAAGAGCTTTTCCTTAACCGTTGATGCATTGTAGTTTTGAGAAACGCAAATTTTTACAAAGCTTCGTGTTTTGGTAAAAAACAGCACATTATCGGGAATTATCAAAATACAGTCGGCAAGCGAAGCCATTTTTCGGTCAGCGGTGAAATCGTTAGACGAGGAAAACTCTGTAAAATCATAGTCGGTTCCGTCATAGGTCAAAAAAATGGCTGAACCGTCTTGGGAATATGAGGTACAAATCCAGCCTTCATTACATGAAAAACCGTTTATAATTCTGTCAGTTTCGTAAACAAGCTTTTTTCCTTTAACGATTTTAAGCGAAGGATAGTCGTCACTTGTCAGATTTTCTTCATAACACAAATCTCCCATGCGAGCCTTTTCAGACACGTTCAGTCCGCCAAAAGCTTTGACGGTTATTTCTTCTTTGTTTATTTTTGTTTTTAAATATGGAAGCATAAATTCATCCCTCCTACACCTTGACACTGATTTTGCACTCGGGAAGAGTGCGTTGTCTGAAATTTCTTTTCCAACGTGAGAACTCGTGGTTAAAAAATGCACTGCTGTTGTTGTAGAGATCATATTCCTGATTTGAAAGGTCAATCATCGATATCAGATAATAAAGGTATATGTTTTCATGAGTATCATCAAGATAAAGCTCGGGATTGTCTGAACTGTCAAACATGCACGGGGTTTTGGCTTCGCTGTACATATTGACATATTCAATGATATCAGACTCTGCTTTTTTGAGCCAGCTTTGCTTTTGCAAATATGAATATCCGTTTGGCTTTATGCGGTCACATTTTGTTATTATGTCGTTTGCGGTCATGTTTCTTCTCCTTTCGATGCAGTTATTATCTTTGTAACTGTGTCAATTTTTTTTGACAATATTTCAAGATTCATGGCGATTTCTGTTTTAATGTTCTCAATGTAGGCGCAAAGTGCTGAAATCTGCTCTTTTGTATCTCTGTTTTCAAGTATGGGTTTTGGGGTTTTTATATTCATGAAATTCCTCCTTCAAAGAGTTAGCCTTAACAACCAACACTGAAGCCTTTAACGTCGGTCGTTAAGGCTAAACTCATACATTGCATGTCTTATTGCAAGCCTTAAAGCCGAGCCAGTATAGGTCTTTGTCTTTTTCGAGTAAAGTAAGCCACAGCTTTGAATCTGTCATGATTCCTCTGTAGTTAAGTTCCCACACAATGTCGTTTGCGGTCTCAAGCTTTGTCGCTCTTTCTCTGTTTACTGTCATATTTGCAATCTTTCTTGCAAGCCAGTATGCGTTGATATCAGATTCGCATTTCACGTTCCACAATGCCGGGTTTGTGATTATACCTCTTTTTTTCAAACTCTCCACAATTTCGCCTGTGACAGTTAGCTCCTTATTGGAAAGCCTCTTGTTTACCTCATCGGCAATGTATGGGAATTTGCTTGCAAGATAATCACCCGGGCAGGCGGTTGCGGCAAAATATTTGTGCATGGTAAGGTTACCTGTTTTATCGCCGGTGAAATTTAGCCTTTTTATTCCGTTTCTTTTGCAGATATCTGTGCAAAGCTCAATTGTTTTTGCAAGGGCAATGTCTGACACATGCCAGTTTGCACCGCCGTCATTGGCAACTTCAATCGTCACTGCCATATTGTCATTGTCACGGTTTGCCGATGCCCATGAACGGTTTTTTTCTTCCACATAAAGCCCGACCCTGCCATCTGTCCCCACACCGTAGTTTGATGAGGCTTGTCTTTTTTTGTTTTGAAAAACCTCGCCGCATTTTTCAACAGTCAAATTACCTGCCATGTGGTGAATTGTGATTTTTGAAATCTTTTTGTTTCTCGGGTTTGTGCTGTTTGGAGAAATCAGCGTGAAATCCACAAGTGAACTGTTACTCATTGCTTATATCCTCCCCACGCTTAAATCTCTGCCATAAATCCTTTAAAGTGTCAAAGCCGTACATAGCAACATATGCCACAACAAATGAGCCTGCAACAGACAAAACAACGCTTGTAAATTCAAGCCTTATGTATTTGTTTGCCGACATAACAAGAAGCGCTGCGAGAGTTATTGCAACTGACACCAAAATACACCATAGTTTTGTTGGAAGCGGAATAAATCCTTTTGTGAGTTGCACAATAATATTCACAACAAAGGCAACTATCATAAGTACACCAAGCATAATACTTAAATCATTCATATTAAACATCTCCTTTTTTCAATCTTTCTTTTGTCATTCTGAGCGAATGAAATGAGTCGAAGAATCTATTTTCGATTTTCTTCAGATTCGTTGATAACATTTTGGCACGAGGTTTCATGATTGTACATTTTACATTTTGCATTTTTTATCCATCCCATGATAAAGCCCTCTGTGCCGATGGCGGCAAAGTAGGAATATATGAGGGAATCGGGAACGGTTTTTTCAAACCACACAAAGCCGAAGCATTCGGCAATAAAAACTACAGTGGTAATTCCCAAAAGAATTAGTATTTTATTCATGGTTCCCATTGATAACCACCCTTTCCCAAAAGTCCTTTACATAGGAATTTTCTTTAAGTTCTTGCACATAATGATCATAAACATCATGTGCAAATTTCCACTG
>JAFQHQ010000052.1 GCA_017397885.1 Clostridia bacterium
AGAAATAATATACACGCACATTCTGCAAATGCAAGCAAAAAAATCACACTCGGGTCAGATTGAGCAGAAAAATATTTTTTGTCCCGGCGGTTTTAAAGAAAATTGAGCTATATACATGATAATAAAAGGCTCTGTTTCCGACACGGGCAGGTAAGAGTAAATAAAAAAGTTCCCCGCTTTTCTCCTATGAGAGACTAAATTTCAAGTGTTGTTTGCAAAAAAAATGTAAAAAAGTTCACAATCAGCGAAAGATGATTTAAAAAAGGTGTGCTTTTGTCTTGCTCCTATTCGCGTTCTGTAATGCTTCTGCCAAGAAGCGACGCCTGATAAATGTCCGTCCGGATGTCAACCATCTTGAAGACAATCTTTTTCAATGATATTGGCAATATCTGATTTAGAAAAACGTCGTGATCATCAGGACTGGACAAAAAGCAATTCCTTTTAAAATCTTCTTTTGTTGATTTTTATCTCCTTCTATGTTTTCAGTTCGTTACTGTATCTAAATTGATTTTATGCAAATTTGATTTTTTTACGACTGCTTTTGAAATGTGGATCGTATGCCACTTCCGGATTTCTCCACAAAGCCAACATCGTAATTGCCAGCTTCCGAGCAACAGCGACCTTTGCTTTCTTCCGGGCAATTATTCCACCTCGTTGAGCAATCCGCTTGCCGAAATCCTTAAGATCACAATCTTCTCCGAATGGACCCATTATGTACTGCGCTCCCTGCACAAGCAACCGTCTTAAAAGTTTGTTTCCGCATTTGGATATTCCTAGTTGCTTATCTACATCGCCGGACTGGTCTCGTTTTGGAGCCAATCCGGTATATGAACTGCATTCCCGTGACGTAAAACGATTGGCATCTCCTATTATCAAAGCAAAGCTTAATGCAATCAATGGACCAACTCCTTTGATTTGCTGCAAAGTTTTTGTTTCAGGATAATCTTTGGAAATTTTGGCTATTCTTTTGTCGTAATTTTTTATATTTGTGTTGATTGAAGTCAAGGTTTCAAACAATCCACGCAAATTCTGTTTGAGTTTTTTCGGCAGTTCATCATATATCTGGTTTATTGTTTCTGAACTGTATTGAGTATCATCAATTCCAAAACTGCGCAGGAAACCTCGGATGGCATTGATTATACAAGTCTTTTCTTTCACCAGCAAATCACGGGCTTTGATTGTGAGCAAATCTTCCTGACGTTTAACATCCATCAATTTTACCGGATGCAGCAGCTTCTTATCTGCTCTGGCGACACGGGCTAATTTTTCGGCATCAATACGATCACTTTTTTTGTCGCCTTTATAAATGAATGCTAAATCCCTGGCATGGGCAACGATAACTTCATATCCCCGTTCTTCCAAGTGACGACTGATCCAGGCAGAATGGGTGCCGGTTTCAAGAGCAATGGTGATTGTTTCCGGAGGTACCGAAACTTTATCAAAAAACTCTGTCAAACCTTTGGGTGTATTGGGAATTTTGCCGAAAGAAACACCTTTTTCACCTTTTAAAGCAAAAATTTCAATAGTTTTTTGAGAAATGTCCAGTCCGAAGTAGATTTTTTCTTGATTGTGTGATACATTATTCATGGTTTGTCCTCCTGATTTTTTAGAAGCGCACTATGCGACTTCGGTTTGTTCTCGGATTTAACATAAATCCATTTTTATCAAGAGGCAAACCACTTTTTATTTTTAGACATAAAAAACGAGAGACCTACAGCCCGTCATCCGTCACGCCTCCGTTTCAAGCCACTTTTCCAGCGCGTCCGTCGCCAGCTTCATCTGGCGGATGGAGCTGCAGGCGTAATCGGTCAGGTCGCTCGCCGGACGATTCCGCGCCACATTTGCCGTTGGGATGCCGCAC
>JAFQHQ010000053.1 GCA_017397885.1 Clostridia bacterium
ATGCGTTGGGGTAACTGCGCTTCACTACTCGTTATGAGTAGTGACTATGAATTTATGGCGTAATCGCTACTATACATAATGAAAAACTGAATAGCATTAGAAAGGCACTTATTGAATGGTACGCAACAAAAAGCGTATCGGTCAATAAGTGCCTTTTCGTTTGTCGTTGCAAAATTTGTAGATTTTACTCTATTCGTGCGCCACCTTGTCGGATTTTGAAAAAATTTGTAATTTCAAAACACCGAAAAGGAGGACACACAAGGTGAAAGAATTAACTACTCAAATAATTACAAAGAACGGTAATATCAGAATTATAAAAGTTGAACTTGAAGATGAGCTTGCAGATTGGCTCGTCACGCAGACACACGCAATTTATCACGACTTTCTTTTGTCTGAATACAAAGCGAAATGTGTAGAACGTAAAGAAACCCGCAGAACTCAATCGTTGGACAAGTCTTTAGAAAACGGCTTTGATGTGAAAGACGAGAGCTTGGAGAGCGAAGAAGAAACACTTTTGAGACTTACGCTTGAACAAGCAATCTCCCGCCTGAACAGTCAGCAACAATGGATAGTTCGTCAACTCTATTACGTTGGCAGAAAACAAGTTGATCTTTCTAAAGAATTGGGGATCAGCAAATCGGCTATGACACAACAAATTTCCGTTATCAGAAGTGCCTTGAAAAAAATTCTGAAAAATTTTCAAGAGTAACCTTAACTTTTGCCTTCTCCCGTGGCTATTAGGTGAAGGGACATACAAAAACAGTCTCTCGGAAGGAGGTTTTAATGAAACAAATGTTGGTTTTGGTGGGCGGTACAGAAATGTATGTTCCCATCAATGAAAGGCTCGGAAAGCTGATGATTCAGGCACACAAGAGGCTGAACTATCAAAAACACATAGCGGCTATGAGAAAGGCATACCGCGGACGGATAGAAGTCAACCGTGTGGATATGACCGCAGATTTCTTTTACACGCTTGAAGATGTGTTAGAGGAAAATGGTTATCACGATGTATTCCACCGTCACTTTGAAAAGTTGACTATGGAACAACGAAAAATCCTCTACGAGATCTTCCGCGAGGACAAGACGGTACGTTTCCTTGTCCAAGTACGAGGCTATGAAGAAGATGAGGTACTAAACGCCATAAGAGAGTTTTTCGAGTCTTTCAAAAAACAAATCTAATCAAAAAAGGAGTGATGAACAACCAAATGAACTTATTTAACGAAAATACCCCCATAACCGTAAGAATCCGTGATGTTCGGCTGCTTGCCAAAATAAACGGTATTCTGAAAACCGATCCTTTCCGCTACGCCAATAAAAACGAACTGCTCGTAGAGCTTTTAACTCTTGGCGTAAACGAAAAGTACAAGACAATGCCACCCCCACCCAACGCTCCCGCCGGGGCTATGAAAGTTCCCGTTCCCGACACGGAAACAATGGAGCTTATCGGGGAGATAAAAGAGCTTATGCAAGATATGCACGATTACAACAAAAAGCATATTGAGGGAAATCTGCTATACCTTCTTTTTCTTGCGACCAACCTACAAATGTATATCCTTCTTTTGTAAATTTATTTTCGTTTAAGGTACAAA
>JAFQHQ010000003.1 GCA_017397885.1 Clostridia bacterium
ATAAGCACAACAAAAAAGCCTATCATCGGGGATAGATTCTGCTTTTTTTATTGCCAGCTTATCTTAAACGCATTGAGGCTGTCATAGTTTCGGTTCCTCCTAAACTCTTATTTGTATCAGCATATATTTTAACACAATAACACCTGTTTTATTATAATATATTTTTTTATTTTTGTCAAGTCATAATATGATTTTTGTTTTACCAACTATCTCACATATACGATTTCTGTATAAATTTTTTCTTCAACTTGAGCTTTAACATTGTTCATCAATCCTACCCATTTAAGTTGATTTTCAGCTTTTAATTGTTCTGTGACGCCTTGTTGCTTGGCAAGTATGGGAATAAGCCTATCAAGCTCTTTCTGTGCTTTTCTTTCTACCCGTTCAAGACGGGCAAACAATTTCCCCGATGAAAGCATGATAGAATAATATACCGGATAATTTTTTTCGAGAAATTGCCTGTGCAGATTTCCATATTTACCAATGTTGTATTCCTTTGTATCAGGAACAGAAATGTTCGGTATCAGGTAATCCCCCTCTCGTCTGTAAGTTCCACCCATTTGTTCAAAAATTGATTTTTCCATTGTAAAATCCTCCTGTTAAATTATTTTATCTCCCTAACCACCCACACGGGAATGTGGCACATTCCCGTACAGGTTATTAAGGGAAAATATTTTATCTTTCCGGTTCTGACTGCTTCTTTTGTTTGGTTTTGTGCTTTTGAGCATTGATTATTTTCAGCATTTCCTTGACCTTATCTATGCCAAGAAAATTTTTGATTTTCTCAAAATTCCTGACTTCAACACCCATTTGGCTATTAGCCATTCTCAAATCCCAATTTGCAGATTTAAGCCTTTCTTTTTCCTCATGAACCGTTAATAGTTTACTCGTTGCCTGCTCCGCTTCTTTCTCTGCTACATAGCATCTTCTCGCAAGAGTTTTAATGATATTTACCAACTTTTTTATAAGCGGTTCAACAAACTTGCTGTGATAAGTTTTTGCAGACATTAAATTGGGCGGTTCAGGGATTTTATACTCTCCGCTTGTCATTTTTGCTGCCATAGCGTCTGAATATTCTTCTGCGCTCTGATATGTAGCAATTTTACGCTCAATATCTTCCTTTTTTTCTTCAAGAGCTTCCACTTCTTCAATCAGTTTTTGTTTCTTAAATTCGCTGACGGATTTGTGCTTTTCGTGAGTGTTTTTCTCTACCCACTTAACACCATGCAGAAGCATTATTTTTGACAACGCCACCTTTTCTGCTTCGTACCATTCATTCAGTTCGGTACGGCTTCTTGTGCCACCCTTAAAGCCTTGCTTTTCCAAAGCAGCCTTTAATGAAACTCTTGTTTCAAGTCCACGCTTGCTGCCTGTTGTAAACGGAATAAAATCTATATGCAGATGCGGTGATGCTTCATCCATATGTAAGTGAGCAGAGAACACATACAGATACGGATTTCTTTCTGCAAAGCCTTTCATATACTCGTCAAGAATTTTTCCTGCAAGCTGACCGTACTCCGTCTTGGCTCCCATATTATCTTTATCACCAATCTGCACTATGACCTCGTGGAATGTTTTTTCTTGTTTCCCAGTACGGATTTTTTCATAATAGTTTTCAACTATTCTGTCTTTTCTTGTCTGCTTGGCATTGTATTTCTCCAATGCTTCACCAAACAGTTTTTGGTAGGCATCTTCTATTTTTCCGTGACAGTATTGTATGTTATTTTGCACTCTGTCCTTATCAACATTATCTGTGAGAAAATCCCTTGCATTATGACTTACAACGCCTGCTCCTTTTGTAAAGGAAATCGACCTTCCTAACATTGTTTTTCACCTCGCTTATTTCATATTGGGTACTCATTTTAGTGTTTTCGTGAGCGATAGCGAACATATTAAGTTTTGTTACTTTTGTCAAAAGTAACGCAAATGCACTTTTGTCAGCGAGCCAACAAAAATGCGGCTACCTACGGTAGTTTGCGCTCTTGCAGAGGGCTTGTTCGGATACCTCCGAAGTGTGTGCTGCCTGTGGCTACACACTCCGCAAACGGCAGATATTTTTCTTTCAAAAATCCGCCGTCTGCAATGGTGGAGAAAGCTCAAAATTTTCTCGTTCTC
>JAFQHQ010000004.1 GCA_017397885.1 Clostridia bacterium
ATCGGCTTTGTCAAGGTAGTATTGCAAGCTTCCGTATTGCGAAACCTTGCAATCTCCACCTTGACAAAGGGCTTACCTGTACTTACCACCGGCTTACCTATGTTCTGACACAAATTACTTACCTATGTGCTGATTTTTCACACCTCATTTTGCATTTTGCATTTTGCATTCTGCATTCTGCATTTAATCAAGTCTTTTTACAAATTTGTCAAACATTTCTATTGCGATTTTCTCGCAATCGAGGGAGGTAACCTTGTCAATTGTTTGTTTTCGGTCAATCTCGGGAATGTCATATATTTTCATCATCGAATCCAAAAACAATCTGATTTTATCATTCAACGTGAAATATCTGTTTTTTGGAGCTGTGAATGCCGCAAGTTCAATTCCGCTCGTGACATTTTCTATTCTTCTGAAATCGTCCTCTGTCCAATCGGGCAGTTTGCCTTTCAGCAGATGATAGTTTTTCTTTGTAGCCCAATCCTTTATATAATCAAAGGTTGCAGGATGACCGTATGCCGAATAGTACAAATCATACGCCTTGTCATCGGTTTCACACAAGGCAATCTGTACGGCAATTTCTATTGCATAAGAAAAAAGAATGTCATTTGACTTTGCCTCGGAATCTTCAATAACATCCAAGTGGAAATCCATTAGCTCCTCAATTAAAACACGAAGCATATCTTCCTTAACTTTATAATGATATGTTATCGTTCCGAGTCCTATTCCCGATTCCTCGGCAATCTGCCTGTGCGTTGTTTTTGAAAAGCCTTGCGTCAGAAACAGTTTTGTGGCACTTCTTATAATCTTAATTTCCGTATCGGACAAAGGGGTAATCTTTCTATGTCTTTCAATAATGCTGTTAAGCATTTCTTATCATCTCCCTGTCTTGTTTTAGTACAAGTACAATTATATAATAGTTTTACAATAATGTCAATACAATTGCGTAATTTTTTTGAATTTTTTATTTTCAGGTGGTTTTGTCGGCAAAGTTCAGCAAAAAAGTGAGCTGTCAAATAAAAAAAACGCCGTCACCGTTTTTTGCATCGAGCACACCACTCAAACCCTTGTAACACAAGGGACTTAGGTTGTTTCATTTTTTTCGTTTTAGCTCTGAAATTAATTCTTAAATGTTGTATAATTGTATTATCAAATGTTAATTGGAGGCAATAAAAATGACACAAACAAAAAACTATTACACAAAAAACGATAATTTCAATTATGAGTTCTACATGACACCGAAATTTATTTTTACCGACGAAAAATACAAATCCCTTTCCGATTCGGCAAGAATTTTATACATCATGTTGCTTTCCAGGCTGAGTCTTTCAAAACTCAACAGCTGGATAGACAAGCAAGGCAGACTGTTTGTATATTACACCCTTGAAGATGTAAAAAAAGAGTTGGGTTACGGCACAGACAAAGCAATCAAAAGTTTTGCGGAGCTTGATTCAAAAAACGGAGTGGGACTCATTGAACGAAAACGTATGGGATTCGGCAGACCAAGCAAAATATGCTTTCCGAAACCCGATATTTTTTTTGATAAAAATGACCTCGGCGAAACCATAGTTTCTAAAGACAATACATATGAAAAAAACGAGTCCGTTAATAGCCAAAACCCGAATTCAGAGACTTCGCAAAAACCCACATCACAGTTAGCCGAATGCCGAACTCAAGACTTCGATAAAACAGAACCTAATAAGATTAATATTAATAATAATAAATTTAATAATAATGACTATGAATTAAATCAACCTCAATCATCAAAAGAGGACGGAGCGAAGGAGTGGATTAAACAAAAAGATAATTTTGAATCCATTGTAAAAAATAATATCTCCTATGATGAGCTATGCACAAAGATTCCCCTTTCGAGACTTGATGAATTTGTGTCGGTCATAACTCATGTACTGTGTTCCCAAAAAAGTTTTATAAAAATCAGCGATGAATACATTCCGCTTTCAACGGTTAAGGAAAGATTTTTAAATCTTGAAAAAGAGCACATAGAATATGTGTATGATTCATTTTGCAAGGTGGAATCTCCCATAAGAAACATCCGTCCATACCTTATTACCATGTTATATCAGTCGGACGAAACACTTAGTCTTTGGATTGACAATAAGAGAAACATAATTGAGTAAAACTTCAAACATAATTGCGCAAAACTTCAAAAATATTTTGACAAATCTTTCCCTTTGTAGTATAATAAAATGGATTATATATGTTTGGGTACAATGCCCACGGAAAGGTTGATATTATGGATTATAACAAGCTTGCCGACCTTTTGTTTTCACACATAGACAAAACCCCGGCAGATTATGACAGCGTATATCCCAAAAGAGAGCTTGGCGAGGAAGCAAAGGTAACACGTTTTGCCCCCAGCCCCACGGGTTTTCTTCACATTGGCGGACTTTTTGCCGCACTCATTTCCGAGCGAATTGCTCATCAGAGCGGCGGTAAGTTTATCCTCAGAATTGAAGATACCGACAAAAAGCGCGAGGTTGAAAACGGTGTTGAAAGAATTCTCGAAGGTCTCCTTGGATTTGGCATAAAAATAGACGAAGGTTTTACGGATTTTGATGTACAAACAGGCGACTACGGTCCCTACAAGCAAAGCGAAAGAGCTGAAATTTATCAGTGCTTTGCAAAGGAACTTGTTAAAAAAGGCATGGCATATCCTTGTTTTTGCACCGAGGACGAGCTTTCTGCCATAAGAGAAGTGCAGGAAGCCGAAAAACTTCTCCCCGGATATTGGGGCAAGTTTGCAAAATGCCGAGACCTGAGCTTTGACGAAATCAAAGAAAAAATTGACTCCGGTCTCCCCTATGTTCTCCGCCTCAAATCTCCCGGCAGTGAAGACAGAAAGGTTTCATTTAAAGACGGCATCAGAGGCAAAATCGAAATGCCCGAAAATATTGTGGATGTGGTGATTTTAAAATCCGACGGAATCCCCACCTACCACTTTGCCCACGTTGTTGATGACTATCTCATGGGCACAACAAATGTAATCAGGGGCGATGAGTGGATTTCTTCAATCCCCATTCATCTTCAGATGTTCTATATGCTCGGGCTCAAAGCTCCAAAATATGCTCACATAGCTCCAATCATGAAAGAGGACGACGGCGGCAAGAGAAAAATTTCGAAACGTAAGGACCCCGAAGCCGCAGTTACCTACTATGACGAAGAGGGTTATCCTGCAGACGGTGTTATTGAATATCTTTTGAATCTTGCAAACTACAATTTTGAAGATTTCAGAAAAGCCAACAAAAATGCACACTGGTCAGAATTCAAGCTTGAAATGAACAAAATGAGTAACTCCGGTGCTCTTTTTGATCTTGTTAAATTAAACGATATCTGCAAAAACAAGATTGCATCCTACACATCCGAAAAGGTGTATGACCTTGCATGTGAATGGGCAAAAAAATATGACAAAGAACTTTTCACGCTTCTCACCCGCGACAAAGATTTTTCCGTTGCAATGTTCGGCTTTGACCGCAATCCCGACAAGCCACGAAAAGACATTGGCAAATGGAACGAAGTGAGAAACGCATTTTCGTTTATGTTTGACGAACTCTTCGACGGCAAATATGACGAAGTTGAAAACGTATCCAAAGAAGATGCAAAGAAAATGCTTGAGCTCTACAAGGATATGTATGACGAAAATGCAGACAATTCTGCATGGTTTGACACTCTGAAAGACCTTGCCGAAAAGGTTGGCTTTGCAAGAGAAGTTAAAGAATATAAGAAAAATCCCGAAGCGTTCCCGGGTCACGTTGGCGATGTGAGCAATGTGCTCAGGGTTGCCGTAACCGGCAGAACAAAATCTCCCGATCTTTGCTCAATTATGAAAACTCTCGGCAAAGACAAGGTTATCGAAAGAATTGACAGAGCAATTAACGCTCTTGCTATCTGACACGAAAGGAAGAATTACAATGGAAGAACATGTTGTTTCCAATTTTATTAACGATGCCATAACAAAAGACCTCGCTGACGGAGTGTACACAAAGGTTCAGACCCGTTTCCCGCCCGAGCCCAACGGCTATTTGCACATTGGTCACGTTAAGGCAATAAACATCGATTTTTCGATGGCAAAAAAATTCGACGGAACCTGCAACCTCCGTTTTGACGACACAAACCCCACAAAAGAAGAAGTTGAATATTGCGATTCCATCATGGAAGACATCAAATGGCTTGGATTCCAGTGGGATAACGTGTATTATGCATCAGACTATTTTCCAATCATATATGACTGTGCAATAAAGCTCATTAAAAAAGGTCTTGCCTATGTTGATGACCTTTCGGCTGAAGAAATCAGACAATACCGCGGAACCCTCACCGAACCCGGCAAAGAAAGCCCCTACAGAAACAGAAGCGTTGAAGAAAACCTTCAGCTTTTCCGGGATATGACCGACGGTAAATTTGCCGACGGCGAAAGAGTTCTCAGAGCAAAAATTGACATGGCTGCAGGCAACATCAACATGCGTGACCCGGTTATCTACCGTGTGCTTCATGCTCACCATCACCGCACAGGTGACAAGTGGTGCGTGTATCCCATGTATGACTTTGCTCACCCCATCTCCGACACTGCAGAGGGCGTAACACACAGCCTTTGTTCTCTTGAATTTGAAGACCACAGACCCCTTTATGACTGGTTCTTAAAGGCTTGTGATTTTGAAACACCTTCCCGTCAGATTGAGTTTGCAAGACTCAACCTCACAAACACCCTCACAAGCAAGAGAAAATGCTTGAAGCTTGTTAAAGAAGGCATTGTTGACGGTTGGGATGACCCCAGAATGTCCACAATTTCGGGCATGAGAAGAAGAGGCTATCCGGCAGCAGCTCTCCTTGATTTTGCAGAGCGTATCGGCGTGGCAAAATCCTTTAGTGTTGTTGATTTTCAGATGCTTGAACACTGCGTGAGAGAAAACTTAAATCAGAACGCTCCCCGTGCAATGGCAGTTCTCAACCCACTAAAGGTGACAATTGAAAACTATCCCGAGGGCGAAAGCGAGCTTCTCCCCGTGGAAATTAACCCCAACGACGAAAACGCAGGCACAAAGGAAATTTCTTTCTCCAAAAATATCTACATTGAAAAAGATGACTTTATGGAAGTTCCCGTTAAGGGCTACAAAAGACTCACCCCCGACAACGAGGTTCGTTTAAAGGGTGCATATTTCATCAAAGTGTCTGATATCATAAAAGATGAAAACGGCGAAGTAACCGAACTCATTTGCACCTATGACCCCGCATCCAAGGGCGGCAACTCCCCCGACGGCAGAAAAGTTAAAGGTACAATTCAGTGGGTTGATGCAAACAACTGCCTCAGTGCTACCGTTAACATGTATGACAAGCTCTTCCTCACTTCAAACCCCGGTGATGTTGACGAATATCTTGAAAACCTCAATCCCGAATCCCTTGTGGTTAAAAAGGATTGCAAAATTGACGCAGACCTCAAAGATGCAAAAATCGGTGAATGCTTCCAGTTTATGAGAAACGGATATTTTGCGGTTGATAAATACTCCACCGATGATAACATCATCTTCAACCTTACGGCAACCTTGAAGGATTCTTTCAAGATGCCGGCTAATTCATAAGCCATGAACAAAAAGGAAACAAAAAGAAAAAACACGGCTTCCCAGTGTGAGTCCTGCGCATATTATGACTATGACGAAGACTGGGAAGAATATGTTTGCATAATGAATATGGATGAAGACGATATGACAAGGTTATATCAATCCGGAGAAAGCTGTCCGTATTATAAATTCTATGATGAATATCAGGTTGTGAGGAAACAAAACTAAAATTCTCAATCAAAAAACATCTTGATTTTTAGCATTTGTTATGATATACTCTATCTACAGTGAGGTGATTAAAGATGACTGAATTTGAACAGGCTATATTATCGGAACTCAAAGGAATTAAAACAGAAATAGCTGACATAAAATCTGATATGACAGATATGAGATCTGACATGACAGATATGAGATCTGACATGACAGATATGAGATCTGATATGACAGATATGAAATCTGACATATCAACGTTGAAATCCGAAATGACAGATATGAGATCTGACATGACAGATATGAAATCTGACATAACAACGTTGAAATCCGAAATGACAGATATGAAATCTGATATGACAGATATGAAATCTGACATATCAACGTTGAAATCCGAAATGGCGGATGTGAAATCTGAAATGGCGGATATGAAAGACCGAATGACCGTGATAGAGGGTGACATATCGGCACTTAAGATTACTGCGTTAAAAGTTGAAACCGAACTTGTTCCCAAAACTCAGCTCATGCTCGACAGCTACATGTCTCTGGCTGAAAAGGTCAACATCTCAAACGACCTTCAGGAGGAGGTCAAAACTCTGAGAATAGAAGTTGATTTAATTAAGCAGGCAATATTAAACAACTAATCGAATTTTCAAAATAACAATGTCGGAGCAGACTGCAAAAAAACTCTGACGATTTAAAAATCATACATAAAAGGAACATGTGCATTGTGTGTAAAAACACAAAGCTATGTTCCTTTTTCATATTAAAAATAAATTGTATTATACGGCTTTAATGTAAAACTCAAACTCAACATGCTTTTGGTCAAAACGATATTTTTCCATAAGCACAGGTCCGCAGGAATTTGAACCGATGCCGGAAGATGCCCCGTCAATTCTTACAATGGTGTCACCGCTCTTTTTCAGCTCACATCCGTGGTTAGCTTTGGCAAGGGCCTCAATTGAATAGTGAGACACATTAAAATTGAAGCAAGAATTCGAAACAAAATCCAAAGCACCGCAAACAGAAAGCATTTTTACCCTTGAATGGTTGCCGTGTTCCTGAGGGAAAACATAGTCTACATATTCATTGTCGGCACTGCTTTCATACATACCCATTTTTGCATGGCGGCAAAGGTCACAGTAGTTTTCGGTTTCGCCGAGACCGTAATATGAAAACTTATCGGTTTCATTTGAGAGGAAAAACTCAAACCCAAAGCGCGGAAGCCACCTTGCATCTTCCCTGATATCAGATTTGATTTCAACCTTTATAATGCCATCCGAAAGCAAGGTATACACAGTTTCGAACTGTGCCAACGGCATTCTTGAAACCGGGATAAGTGCTCCCTTTACAAAAATTTTATTTCCCGAAAGAGTGCATGAATATATTTTCTGATATAGATTGTCAATATTCTCGGAATGTCCCGGACTTGCGTTATCGGTTATCCAGTCATTTTTCACATTGCGTTCGTTGTCGGTGGGAGCTCTGAAAACAGAAAGCTTTGAAGGCTTTGTCAAAACTTTATTTCCGTTTATGACCGCACGGCAAAGAGAACCGTATTTCTTTGAAAACACATATTCAAAGTTTTTGCCCGAATATATTATTTCCTTTTCCGTTTCTCTGATATCAGAAACAATTGCATCATCATATGTTTCTGTTACCATTTCCGATTTTAATTCGTGCTGGTCGAAAGCAACCTCATACCCCTTTGAATCTTCAAGTGACACCGTGAGATAGTTTCCGTATTTGCAAACAGAATCCATGTTATAGTCCAAGGCAACGGTTTTTGTCTCCTTCGGAAAAGCATCAATTTTAAGTTCTTCCCGATGAACACATTTTCCGTCTTTTTCCCATTTCAGGCAAAGAGTATATTCATTGAGATTTATGAAATCATAGAGATTTGTGATTTTAAGCTCATTTCCCGAAAGCTCCGATTTAAAATATTGATAAGCCTTTTTCATTTCAAGTGTGCCTGCCTTAAAGCTACGATCGGCAAAAACAATTCCGTCACAACAAAAGTTTCCGCTGTGAACTGTTTCGTCAAAATCACCGCCGTATTTATACACACCGTTATCATCGAAAACATGGTCTGCCCATTCCCACACACATCCGCCGATAAGCTTTGGATATTTGTAAATCAGCTCCCAATAGTCGCAGATGTCACCGGGTCCGTTGCCCATGGCATGAGCGTATTCACAAAGGAAGAACGGGCGTTTGTCCCTGCCTGAAACAGCGTAATTTTCGCAGTATTCAAGGTCTGTATACATTCTTGAATACAAATCAACGCCTTCACATTCTATTTCCAGTCTTGTTGAGTCTTCACAGTGAACAAGTCTTGAGTTGTCTCTTTTCTTTGTCCATTCAATCATTGCACGGTCGTTGTCGCCAAAGCCTGCTTCATTGCCCGTTGACCATGCAAAAATGCTGGGGTGGTTCTTGTCTCGCTCAACGCTTCTCACCATTCTGTCAAGAAAAACATCTTTCCACTCGGGGCGGTTGCAAATCCAGTAGGAATTGTCACAATCATAGTCATTCCAGCCTGTTCTCATAACAAACTGATGACATTCGTGGTCTGCTTCAAGCATAACATAAAAGCCCATTTCGTCACACATGGAAAGAAATTTTGGATGTGGCGGATAGTGAGATGTACGGATTGTGTTGATGTTGAGCTTTTTCATGAGCTCAAGGTCACGGCGCATATCCTCCTCCGACATTGTCCAGCCTGTTTCGGGATGTGTGTCGTGATGGTTAACGCCTTTAAGCTTAACCGAAACCCCGTTTATGAGAAGCTCCGATTTTTCCGAAATTTCTATTTTTCTAAAGCCGACCTTTTGTCTTATGACTTCGTTTTTACAGGTGAAAACAAGGTCATAGAGATAGGGCTTTTCGGCATTCCAGAGATGGGGATTTTCTACAGCAAGCTCTGCCCTGCCCGCGGCGTGTGTTTTTGCAATTCTTTTGTCCTTGTCAAATAGCTCAATGTCTGCTTCGCCGTCAAATTCAACATTAATAATATTGCCCTCGGTTTTTATGAAAATATCATTGATGTGACCGTGGGGACGGGTGAGAACATAAACATCACGGAAAATGCCGTGCATTCTGAACTGGTCCTGATCCTCCATGTAGGTTCCCATGGACCATTTATACACCTTTACGGTAATTGTGTTTGTGCCCTCGTTCACAAAAGACGAAATATCAAATTCACTTTGCAGACGGCTTGCACTGTCACTGCCCACATATTTGCCGTTGATGTAGAGGTCAAAATATGAGGAAACACCTTCAAAAACAACATAGTTTTTTGCATCGGCATCTAAGATTTCAAACTCTCTCATATACACACCGCATGGGTTGTCATCGGGAACATAGGGCGGATCGATGAGAATGGGGAAATGCGCATTAACATAGTTTGGTTTTTCATAGCCTTCGCACTGCCAGCATGACGGAACTGTTATCTTGTTCCATGTTTTGCTCTCAAGCTTTGCCTCATCCTCACGCTCATAGAAATTGAAATCCCATGTGCCGTTGAGGCTTAAAAATGCGCCATCATTTTCGGGTATATAATAGGAACGGGGTTTTTGAGTGTTCACCCGTATGCAGTTTAGATCTTCAAATCTTCTCATTACGATATCCTTCCTTTCATTCTTTGTATAGTATAAAAATCAACGTTTAATTTCCTTTGCGAGATGTGCTGTTAACAAAGCTATAATCGCGAATTGTATGCAACAACTGCTAACTTTTTTTAATTATTAAAATAATAGCATAAAAGCTATGAAAAATCAAGTAAAAATCTATTGTGTTTATTGGCTTTTTTTATCTTATCATAATATACAAAAACATACAAGGAACAATTACGACAGTTTTAAAGTGTTTTACGGCGTTTTCGGCTATTGACACCATATTTTAATTAAGATATACTTTAAATAATAATTCTACCATGACAGGAGACGACTGAAATGAAAATATTGATGATAGGCGCACATCAGGACGACAACGAGTTCAGATGCGGAGCTCTTGCGAAAAAATATGTTGACCTGGGACACGAAGTTACCTTCTTATCCATGTGCAACGGTTGCGGAGGACACCACATTCTCACTCCCGAAGAGACAACCGCCACAAGAGCAAAAGAATCGGCAAAGGTGGCAGAGCTTCTCGGAATCACCTATGACGTTTGGGACATTGATGACTGTTCAATTGTTGCAGACCTCGAAACCCGCAGAAGACTCATTCGCTACATAAGAAAAATCTCCCCCGATCTCATCATTGCTCACCGCACAATCGACTATCATGCAGACCACAGAGCAGCGGCACAGCTTGTGCAGGATGCATCTTATCTCCTCATTGTGCCTCACGAATGTCCCGATGTTCCTGCGATGAAAACCTGCCCTGTTATCATGTATTTTGAAGACAGATTCACAAATCCCGAATTTAAAGCCGATGTTGTAATTGACATTGATACCGAAATTGACATCAAGCTAAAAATTGCGGACATCAATGTTTCCCAAGTTTATGAGTGGCTTCCCTACACCAACGGTCAAACCGTTCCCGATGATCCGAAAGAAAGATTTGAATGGCTAAAGGGCATGGACATCACCCCCGAAACAACCGACGAAGAGGTTTTGGCGGCACAGCGCGGATATGCAGTGAGATATGCAAAAACCGCAGCCCGTTTCAGAAAAGAACTCATTGAAAAATACGGCGTTGAGAGAGGAAGCAAGATAAGATATGCCGAAGCATATCAGGTGAGCGAATACGGCTCACCCCTCACCGAAGAAAAGAAAAAAGAGCTTTTCCCGTTCTGATGTGATTTATATAACTTTATAATCTTAAACCCCAAACCGCAATCCTCAAAATTGTGATTTGGGGTTTTTAGATTGAAAATGATATACAAATTGAAATTTGTCGAGCTGACAGCATACGAGGCTGAAGCGAAAGCCGCCCCTGCCTAAGGGGAGGTGGATTTGCCGTAAGGCAAAGACGGAGGGGTACGAAACGCAGGAATATCAATGGTTTCAATAATACCCCTCAGTCAGTTTCGCTATGCTCACTGCCAGCTCC
>JAFQHQ010000054.1 GCA_017397885.1 Clostridia bacterium
GACTTGCACGCCGTGGATATTATGATATATCCGAGGCATACAAGTCTTTGCACTCATTATGATTGAGCCGCCGTGTACCGAACGGTACGCACGGTGGTGTGAGAGGGGCGAAACTCATTAAGAGTTAGCCTCTACTCGATTTGGGATATTTGTTGCACTCGTGAAGTGCAGTTATTTTTATGAAATTATTGTTGCCATCAGAACATCAAGTGCCGCCCACGGCTCGGATTTGCCGGATTTTATTTTGTGGTCGGTTTCGGCGCACAAATTAATTACCGCATCAAGCTTTTCAGCAGAAACATTTCTTGCCTTTTTAAGATTGAGATTAACAATAAACTCTTTTTGCTTGATTTGTATAGCAATGTCTCGCGCGGTCATTGTTTGTGACATGATTTTAATTTTGCGAAGTTGATTGAATTTTGAGAATATTGCTCCGTTAATTGCTATGGGTTCTTCTCTAAGGAGCTTTAATTCTTCATACTTTTTGCAAGCATCGGATATTTTACCGTCGAGAGCATCGTCAATCATGTCAAACACACGGCTTTCGGCAATTTTGCAACAGCATATGTCAATGTCTTTTTCGGTGATTTTTGAAGATGAGCAATAAGAGCACAGTTTGTCTATTTCATTTTTCAAAAGATACATACTCGGTGAACAGCAATCTATGAGATATTGGGCACATGATGCAGACATTTCTTTTTTCATGCTTGACACATGTCTGCCAATCCAGTTTATGAGGTCGTGGGGTTTTTGAAACGGAAATTCGTCAACACTGTGTGCAGACAAAAGTTTTTTGTAAAGAGCACTTCTTTTGTCAACATTTTTTTCGGAAAAGATAATAATGACAAAATCCGGCATATCGTCAAACAGTTCGTTCCAGAATTTTTTTTCGGTTTCACTGACCTTTTTAAAAATATCCGAATCTTTAATGTATAATATCTTCTTTTCGCTCATACACGGATATGATGCAACAAAGTCGGAAACTTCCTCACAGTCGGGCTTTTTTGAGGTGTATTCTTTGTAGTTGAAATCGGCAAAAGATGGGTCAAGCACCTTTTTAACCAATTCATTTTTATAGTTATCACGCAAATAGTCTTCTTCACCCCACAGAAGATATACGTTTTTAAAATTCAATGATTTGAGATCGTCTTTTATTCCGGCCATGGCTATATCCTTTCATTTCATGGTTTTTATATCGGTGATTCTGTTTTTGTCAGCACACACCGTTATTGCTCCGTCAGATGACGTGCAATATATTTTGCAATGCGTTTTTTTCAACACTTCAAGAGTTTCGGGTTTTGGATGACCATATGAATTGTTTTTGCCACACGATATAATCGCAGTTTCGCATCCTGCCGATTCAACAAAACTGTCCAAAGCATCGCAGTATCCGCCATGGTGTGGCACTTTCAAAATATCACATTTAACATCTTTGCTCTTCAGATTTTCGATACCTGCTGTTTGAATATCTCCGCAAAAGAGAAATGTTTTTTGCCCGAATGAGAGTTTTATAACAGAAGACATGTCGTTGTTTTCAAAAAACATGTCCGGGGAAGGAGACATAAATTCAAGCTTTGCATTGTTTGAAAAATCAACCGAGGTTCCCCGGCTTACATAACGCACATTTATGTGATGTTTTATTGCAGTTTCAAGAATCATTCGATAATTTTGCATAGCTTCCGATTCGGACTTGTCAAAATATTTTGGGATAAGCAGATTGTTTATTTTGCAAAGCTTTGAAAACTCGGGAATCATGTTTGTATGATCATTGTGAAAATGGGTTACTATGAGCATATCAATTTCATCGATGCCCCGAGTTCTCACAATGTCCGAAACGGCATCTGCCATTGTTGTTGCAGAGTTGTCATTTGTGCCGCAATCAATCATAACGGCACTTTCTCCAAGTTCTATCAGTGTGCATTCTCCCTGTCGCACATCGCAATATGTTATTTGTATTGTTTCGTTTTTATCATTATACCTCAAAAAGCTTCCGCCTGCAACAGCAAAAATCAGAATTATCAGAAATGCCTTTTTTAAGCCTTTTTTCATTGCTGTATACATTGTCAGAGCGTAAAATGTTATAAATATCAGGATGACCGATATTGTAATTACATTAATTTCGGGAGTGCTTGCCGGAAGAGACGAAACAAAACGAGCAACATAAAGAATGTATTCCGAAATCGATTCCAGCACATACCCGAGAATTTGGGACAGACTGTCAAAACCCATGGCAGAAATTGCCGCAAACACTACGCTCCCGCCAAGAAAGTAGGGGACAACAGGCAAAACAAGCAAATTTGTAAGCCACGAATATGTTGTGATATATCCAAAAGATACGACGGTTACGGGCAGGGTAAATAAAATGGACATAACAGATATCAAGGCTGTGTTGAATGCATAATTTTCGGACAGTTTTTGCAGTGATTTGTGATTTTTTGCAAGGTTTATAACGTCAATGCTCACAAGCACCGAAAGGGTTGAAAGAAATGACAGTAAAAATCCGGTGTTCCAAAGTGAATAGGGCATGAATGTCACAATTACAAACCCTGAAATAAAGAGCGAATTTTTGGCACTGTAATCTCTGGATATAACAGATGAAACCGAGAGAATGGTCATCATTATGAGAGCTCTGTATACCGAAAGTCCGAATCCGGTGAAAACAAGCACAAATCCACCTACGGCAATTGTTGCCATGAGTGTTAAAATGGCTTTTTTGATTCTTTTTATTTTCAGTTTAGCAATGAAATATGTTACCATGAAGATAAAAAGATTCAAATGAAGACCGGATATTGCAACAATATGATAAATACCAGACATCTTAAGGGCTGCAGAGTCATCGGCAGAAATTCCGCTTCGGTTCCCTGAAACAATTGCCGTCACCAGACCGGCATTGTCCTTTGATATATACTTTTTGGCATTGTCCGTGAATCTGTTTCGGATATTATAAATACTTGCAGCCAATGAATCTTTTGCGGGTGTAACCATTATGTTTTCACATTTGACATATCCGCTTGCGACAATTCCCTGCGAAAACAGATATTCGTCGTAATTAAATGCACCCGGGTTTGAAGTGCTGTTTTGTGAAGTGAGTTTAGTGCTGAAAACCACTTTGTCTTTATAGCCGAAACCGGTCTTTTTATCTTCACAGTCCGTTATTGTCACATATATCTTTTCGCCAATCAGAAAATCACAGTCCGATTCTTGGGGTATAACTTGAATGGAGACTGTCTTTTCGCTTGTAACCGGATATGATGAAATTATTCCCGAAATAAAAATCTCTTTTTCACAAAGGTTTAAATTTTTTTCAATGTGACAATACTTTTTGGTATAAAGATTAACCGAAACAGCCATGATTAAAATTGCCACTGTAAAGAGCAGAATTTGAGTGCGAAATTTTGCGATTTTATGTAATATTTTCATTTTATTATACCTTTAAAATAATTTTCTGTAGATATCTTACCACTTTTTTGTACAAATAACAACTTGATTTTATTAAAAAGTTGTTATATAATATGTTTTAATCATAAAACTAAAATGGATTGTTATGTGATTTTAATGGGTTATTGTGATTAATATTCATGGAGGTGCTCTTACATATGGCTCTGTATGCTATGAGCGATTTGCATCTTTCGCTTTCTGCTCCAAAGCCAATGGATGTGTTCGGTACCTCCTGGCACAATTACATGGAAAAAATTTCTGACAACTGGCAAAGGATTGTGACAGACAGGGATGCCGTTGTAGTCGGCGGTGACATCTCATGGGCAATGTATATGGATGAAGCATATGAAGACTTTAGGTTTCTCAATGCTTTACCCGGGAAAAAATATTTGTCAAGAGGAAATCACGACTACTGGTGGCAGACACTTGCCAAAATGAAGGCATATGTTTCAAATAATAAATTTGACACCATCAGTTTCATTCAAAACGATGCGTTCATTTTTGAAAACAAATCCGTTGCTGCAACAAGGGGGTGGATTTTGCCGTCATCCGATTCATTCGGCACCGAGGACAAAAGAATCTATGAGCGTGAGCTCATCAGACTTTCGCTTGCCTGTGATGCAATGGAAAGATGTGAGAAGCAAAATTCATTATCCGAGTTTGAAAGAATAGTTGTTTTGCACTATCCGCCGATTTCTTCAAACGGTAAGCCCGATGAAGGTATTTTCGAAGTGTTTCGAAAATACGGCATAAAAAAATGTGTCTACGGTCATCTTCACGGCCCGGCACATCAAAGTGCTTTTTGCGGTAATCTGGACGGGATTGAGCTAAAGCTTGTTTCTGCCGATTATCTAAAGTTTATCCCGTGTAATCTGGATTTTTAATCCGGTTAATATATAACATAAACAATCAAAAATTTTTTTGGGAGGTTTCCTACAGATGAAACTTATAAAAAATGAACAGGTAGAAAAAAACACAGTCAAACTCACGATCGAGATTGACAAAGAAACTTTTGAAAAAGCAATTGAAAAATCCTACAAGAAGAATGTAAAGCAAATCACTCTTCCCGGATTCAGAAAGGGTAAAGCACCCAGAAAACTCATCGAAAAATACTATGGCGAAGGCGTGTTCTATGAAGATGCTGTTAACTTTGTATGCCCCGAAGCATATGAATTTGCAGTTAAAGAATCAGGTATTGAACCCGTTGACCGTCCCGAAATCGACATCGACGACATCGGCAATGACAAAGCTCTTGTGCTCACAGCAACAGTAACCGTTAAACCCGAAGTTACTCTCGGTGAATACAAAGGCGTTAAATGCGAAAAAATTGTTTATGAAACAAAAGACGAAGACATCGAAGCCGAAATCAAAAACGTTCAGGAGCAGAACGCAAGACTCGTTGCAGTTGAAGACAGAAAAGTTGAAAAAGGTGACATCACTGTTATCGACTTCGAAGGTTTTACCGACGGTGTTGCATTTGAAGGCGGCAAAGGCACAAACCACACACTTGAAATCGGAAGCGGTCAGTTTATCCCCGGTTTTGAAGATCAGCTCATCGGTGCCGAAATCGGCGTAGAAACCGAAGTTAATGTTACATTCCCCGAAGAATATCATTCAGAAGCTCTCAAAGGCAAACCTGCAGTGTTCAAAGTAACTGTTAAAGAAATCAAGGTTAAAGAACTTCCCGAGCTCGACGATGATTTTGCAAAAGACATCAGCGAATTCGACACATTTGCAGAATACAAAAACAGCATCAAAGAAAAGCTCGACAAATCAAATGAAGCAAAAACAAAGGGCGAATTTGAAAACAAACTTGTTGAAGCTGTTTCCGAAGCCAGTGAAGCAGACATTCCCCAGTGCATGATTGACAATCGTATTGAAGATATGATTAAAGAATTCGGTTACCGTCTCTCATCACAGGGTCTCAACATGGAACAGTACATGCAGATTACGGGAACAACCGTAGATTCTTTCAAAGAACAGTTCAAAGATCAGGCAACTGCTCAGGTTAAATCTAACCTTGTTTTGGAAAAAATCGCTAAAGTAGAAAACATCGAAGTTACAGACGAAGACCTCGAAGCAGAACTTGCTCAGATGGCTGAAATGTATGGTATGGAGCTTGATAAAGTTAAAACTCTCGTTGGTGACAACGAAAAAGAATCAATGAAAGAAGACATCAAACTTAAAAAAGCAGTAGCAATCATTGCTGAAAATGCAAAAGCTGAAAAGCCCAAAGCAACAGCTAAAAAAGCTCCTGCAAAAAAGACAGCCGCTAAAGCTGAAAAAGCAGAAGACGGAGAAGAAAAACCTGCTAAAAAAACAACAAAAGCAGCTCCTAAAAAGACAGTTGCAAAAGCTAAAGTAGAAAAGAAAGACGAAGAATAATCAAATTATGAATATGAGCCGACCGTCTCGGTCGGCTCACATTTAAATCCAAACAATTAATGCAAGGAGGAAATGCAAAATGAGTCTTGTACCAATGGTCATTGAACAAACAAACAGAGGAGAACGTTCATTCGATATTTATTCCAGACTTTTAAAGGACAGAATAATATTTTTGGGCGAAGAGGTTAACGACGTAACCGCAAGCCTTGTGGTTGCACAAATGCTTTTCCTTGAGGCGGAAGACCCCGACAAGGACATCAGTCTCTACATCAACAGCCCCGGCGGATCAATCACCTCCGGCATGGCAATTTATGACACCATGCAATATATTAAATGCGATGTTTCCACAATCTGCATTGGCATGGCGGCTTCCATGGGAGCATTCCTTTTGGCGGCGGGTGCAAAGGGAAAAAGATTTGCACTTCCAAACAGTGAAATCATGATTCATCAGCCTCTCGGCGGTATGCAGGGGCAGGCTACCGACATCAAAATTCATGCCGACAGAATCATCAAAATCAAACATACATTAAACACAATTCTCAGCGAAAGAACCGGAAAATCACTTGAACAAATTACTGCCGACACCGAAAGAGACAATTTCATGACAGCTTTTGAAGCAAAGGAATACGGTCTTGTTGACGAAGTGATTGAAAAAAGAAAATAAAGTTTTCAGAAAGTTAGAGGACTACACTGCATGAGTAATAAAAATAATGATAAGCTTGTGTGTTCTTTTTGCGGAAAACCGCAGGAAATGGTAATGAGGCTCATTTCAAGCCCATCAGCCGATGTGTTTATCTGCGATGAATGCATAGAAGCTTGCAGTGATATTATTGATTCCGATTACCGCGATCTGGCACCGGCTCCCGAATTTTCTCTTTCGGATCTTCCAAAGCCCGTTGACATCAAAAACATTTTAGATATGTATGTTGTGGGTCAGGACAGAGCAAAAAAGAGCCTCGCCGTAGCTGTGTATAATCATTATAAGCGTATTACTGCCGAAAAGAAAGATAAGGATGACGATGTGGAACTTCAAAAGAGCAACATTCTTCTTGTTGGTCCCACAGGTTCAGGAAAAACACTGCTGGCACAAACCCTGGCAAAAATAATTGATGTTCCTTTTGCCATTGCCGATGCAACCTCCCTCACCGAAGCAGGATATGTGGGCGAGGATGTTGAAAACATTCTCTTAAAGCTCATTCAGGCGGCAGATTACAATATCGAAAGTGCCGAAAAGGGTATAATTTATATCGACGAAATCGATAAAATTGCCCGCAAATCCGAAAACCCGTCCATTACCCGTGATGTAAGCGGCGAAGGTGTTCAGCAAGCACTTTTAAAAATTCTTGAAGGCACGGTAGCTTCTGTTCCTCCTCAGGGTGGCAGAAAGCATCCTCAGCAAGAATTCATTCAAATTGATACCACAAACATTCTTTTCATTTGCGGTGGTGCATTTGACGGAATCGAAAAAATTATTGAACAGCGGACAGGTAAAAAAGTTCTTGGCTTTGGAGCAGATGTCAAATCCAAAAAGGATAAACAGGTTGGAGATGTTCTCAAGGATATTCAGCCTCAGGATCTTTTGAAATTCGGTCTTATTCCCGAATTCATCGGAAGACTCTCGGTAAGCGTTACCCTTGATTCTCTTGACCGAGATGCTCTCATCAAAATCCTCACAGAGCCCAAAAATGCCCTTGTTAAGCAATATCAGAAGCTTCTTTCCTATGATGGTGTAAATCTCAAATTTGAACCGAAAGCAATTGAAGCCATTGCCGACAAGGCAATAGAACGTAAGACGGGAGCCAGGGGACTTCGCTCCATCATGGAAGAAACCATGAGCGACATCATGTTTGAAGCACCTTCAAATGATGAAATAAGCTCTGTTACCGTAACTGAGAAGCTTGTAGAAGATAAGGTTCTTGCTCTTGCAGATGAAAGCAAGTCAAAACCTCGTCTCAAAGCTGCGACAGCTGTAAAAAAAGTTAAGATTGATGCGTAATCAAAACCCCCCTCTTCAAAACCAACTTTTTCCTAAGAAGTTTAACGTTTGAAGGGGGGTTGTATTTTGAAACGAAAAAATTATCAAAAACCACTTCTTTTTAACGATTTACTTTATTAAATTATAACAAACATTTGTTTTGACAAAAAAATATCAAAAAAATATTGAAAAATCCTGCGGAGTATGCTATAATAATCACGTATGTTTATATTTATTATAATTTTTTTATAAATCTTTACAGGAGGCTAAAAAAATGGCAAAGAAATTCAAAACCATGGATGGTAACAATGCTGCCGCTCATTGCGCCTATGCGTTTACCGAAGTTGCAGCTATCTATCCTATTACTCCTTCTTCAACAATGGCAGAAGTTGTTGACGAATGGAGTGCTCAGGGACTCAAAAACATTTTCGGCGAAGTTGTAGACGTTGTCGAAATGCAGTCTGAAGCCGGTGCTGCAGGTGCAGTTCACGGTTCACTTCAGGCAGGTGCCCTCACAACAACATTCACAGCATCACAGGGTCTTCTCCTTATGATCCCCAACATGTACAAAATCGCCGGTGAACTTCTTCCCTGCGTATTCCACGTAAGTGCCAGAGCCATTGCTGCTCACGCTCTTAATATCTTCGGTGATCATCAGGACGTTATGGCTTGCCGTCAGACCGGTTTCGCTATGCTTGCTTCAGGCTCTGTTCAGGAAACAATGGACCTCGGTGGTGTTGCTCACCTTGCATCAATCAAAGGAAGAGTTCCCTTCGTTCACTTCTTCGACGGTTTCAGAACTTCTCACGAAATTCAGAAAGTTGAAGTTATGGACTATGAAGATCTTAAAGCTCTCACCGATATGGAAGCTATTAAAGAATTCAAAGACCGTGCTTTAAACCCTGAACATCCTGTTCTCAGAGGTACTGCTCAGAACTCTGATATCTACTTCCAGGGCAGAGAAGCAGCTAACAAATATTACGATGCTCTTCCCGATGTTGTTGCAGATTATATGAAAGAAATCTCCAAAATCACCGGCAGAGAATATAAACCCTTCAACTACTATGGTGCTCCCGATGCTGAAAAAGTTATCATCGCTATGGGTTCTGTATGTGAAGCTCTTGAAGAAACAGTTGATTATCTCAACGCTGCAGGTCAGAAAGTCGGCGTAGTTAAAGTACACCTCTACAGACCTTTCAGCGCAAAATATTTCTTCGATGTAATGCCTAAAACTGTTAAGAAAATTGCTGTTCTCGACAGAACAAAAGAACCCGGTGCACTCGGCGAACCCCTTTATCTCGACGTTTGCAACCTCTATGTTGGCAAAGCAGATGCTCCCGTTATTGTTGGCGGACGTTACGGTCTTGGTTCAAAAGACACAACTCCCACACAGCTCGCTTCCGTATTTGCTAACCTCGATGCTGCAGAGCCCAAGAACGGCTTCACAATCGGTATCGTGGATGACGTTACAAACCTTTCACTTCCCCTCGTTGACAAAATCAACGCTGCTCCCGAAGGCACAACACGTTGTAAGTTCTGGGGCTTCGGTTCCGACGGTACTGTTGGTGCTAACAAAGACGCCATCAAAATCATCGGTGACAACACAGATATGTATGCTCAGGCATATTTTGATTATGACTCCAAAAAGTCCGGTGGTGTAACCATGTCTCACTTGAGATTTGGTAAAAAGCCCATCAAATCAACATATCTCCTTGACGAATCCGACTACATTGCATGTCACAAACCTGCATATGTATATCAGTATGATGTTCTCGAAGGCCTTAAAAAAGGCGGTACCTTCCTCCTTAACTGTGTATGGTCCGACGAAGAACTCGACGAAAAGCTCCCTGCAGCTATGAAGAGATACATTGCTGAAAACGATATCCGGTTCTACACAATCAACGCTGTTGATGTTGCTGTAAAAGTTGGTCTCGGTCAGACAAGAATCAACATGGTAACTCAGGGTGCATTCTTCAAACTTGCTGACGTTATTCCTTTTGATCAGGCTGTTGAACTTATCAAAGCTGCAATCAAAAAGACCTACGGCAAGAAGGGTGACGAAATCGTTAAGATGAACTGCGACGCCGTTGATGGTGCAGTTGAAGCTCTCCACAAAGTAGATGTTCCTGCTTCATGGAAAGATGCTGTTGATGCAGACGAAGCTAAGGCTGATGTTCCTGCATTCATCAAAGATATCGTTGCTCCCGTTAACGCTCAGAGAGGTTACAAACTCCCCGTATCCACATTTGTTGGTGACGACAAAGAAGCAGGTACCTTCGAAACAGGTACTTCAAGATATGAAAAGAGAGGCGTAGCTGTATCTGTTCCTGTTTGGGATGTTGACAAATGTATCCAGTGTAACCAGTGTTCAGCTGTATGTCCTCACGCTGCAATCAGACCTGTTCTCCTCAATGAAGAAGAAAAGGCTAATGCTCCTGAAAACTTTGTAACAAAGAAAGCTACAGGCTTTGCAGGTATGGAATTCAGAATGCAGGTATCTCCCCTCGACTGTCTCGGTTGCGGTGTGTGTGCTAATGTATGTCCTGAAAAAGTACAGGCTCTCAAGATGACTCCTATCGATGCTGTTTCTCCTGTTGAAGCTCCCAACTGGGATTATGCTATGACAGTTTCTTCAAAACAGAAAGACATCGATATTGCTAAGAATATTAAAAACTCACAGTTTGCAACTCCTCTCCTTGAGTTCTCCGGTGCATGTGCCGGTTGTGGTGAAACACCTTACATCAAGCTCATCACTCAGCTCTTCGGTGACAGAATGATGGTTGCAAACGCTACAGGTTGTACTTCAATCTGGGGTGGTTCCGCTCCTTCAATGCCTTACTGCAAAAACGCTGAAGGCAAAGGTCCTGCTTGGGCTAACTCCCTCTTTGAAGATAACGCTGAATTCGGTCTTGGTATGGTTCTCGCTGTTAAGAAAAACAGAAAGAATCTCGTAAGCCTCATGAATCAGGCAATCGAAGCAGGCTGCAGTGCAGAACTCGCAGACGCATTCAAAGCTTGGATTGCAGGCAAAGACAACACCGAAGCTTCAATTGCAGCTGCAGCTCAGGTTGAAGCTGCTCTTGCAAATGCAGATAAGAACGATCCCATCATCAAACAGATTGCCGATAGAACAGACTTCCTTGTTAAGAAGTCACAGTGGGTATTCGGTGGTGACGGTTGGGCATACGACATCGGTTACGGCGGTCTCGACCACGTTATCGCTTCCGGCGAAGACATCAACATCTTCGTTGTTGATACCGAAGTATATTCCAACACAGGTGGTCAGGCTTCCAAAGCTACACCTACAGCTGCTGTTGCTAAATTCGCAGCTTCCGGTATGAAAGTTAAGAAGAAAGACCTTGGTATGATCGGAACAACCTACGGCTATGTATATGTAGCTCAGATTGCTCTCGGTGCTAACATGCAGCAGGCTCTCAATGCTATTAAAGAAGCAGAAGCTTATCCCGGTCCTTCACTTATCATTGCATACGCTCCCTGTATCAACCACGGTATCAAAGCTAAAGGTAACATGGCTAACTCAATTGCAGAAGAAAAGAAAGCAGTTGAAACAGGCTACTGGCACCTCTGGAGATTCAACCCTGAACTCAAAGAAGCAGGTAAGAATCCCTTCATCCTTGATTCCAAGGAACCCACAGGTCAGATTAAAGACTTCATGATGGGTGAAAACAGATATCTCATGCTCCAGAAAGCATATCCCGATATCGCTTCTCAGCTCTTCGACAAGGCTGAAAAAGACCTTCTCGACAGATACGAAACATACAAACGTATGGCTGACTGATATTTGTTGGGTTAAAACTTTAAAATAAACAAAGAAAAGGTCCGGCTATGCCGGGCTTTTTCTTTGTTTGTATTGACGTGCAAAAATGCACATTTAAGAAAACAATAATGCGCCACACTCCACGCTGAAACCTCTTTTCTTGTAATAATACCCACATCCATATCGGCATTTGAGTTATTAAAGAATTCTGTGCTTGAGTTTTGGATAAAATGACAGTTTTTATTTGTTGTTTTTATTAGTTATGCTGTTTTATGTTGCATTTCAATTAAATCCGTTGTTTTGAAGTGTTATGTGTGCTATAATTAACAAAAACATTAGGGAGCTGATTTTATGAAAGAAAATATTTTTAAAAGAGTGTTAGCACTTGTTTGTATGATTGCATTTCTCATACCCTGCACATTAACTATGGCAGATGATGAAACTCCTGTTACTGTTTTTGTTGACGGAAATCAACTTGTTTTTGATGTGAATCCCATCATTGAATATGGAAGAACCATGGTTCCCATGAGATATATATTCGAAGCTCTCGGAGCAGAAGTTACATGGGATCAGGAAACATCAACGGCATTTGGAACAAAAGGTGACATCAGTGTTGCAATTCAGATTGGAAACAGCACCATGTTTGTAAACAACAAAGCAGTTGAGCTTGATGTTCCGGCAATGCTTGCAGATGGCAGAACGCTTGTTCCCGTAAGAGCCATTTCCGAAAGCTTTAACGCCAAGGTTTCATGGGACGGAAATCTTCGTCGTGTAACAATAATCAGCAATACGTCAAATGCTGCTCCTTCTCCCGAAATAAATGTTGATGAACAAAAACCCGGTTCGGATGCAGATTACAAACTCAATGAACTAAGTCCTGCGGACCAAGAAAAGCTTCTCGGATTATACAATGACATTCGATATGGCTTTGAACAGCAGTTCCTTTTTGACGGATTATCTGCCTATCCCACCGAGATTGCCTCTTTCATAGAAACTCAGAATTCCAACTTGCCCATCGTTGTATATGATATATGGGATAGAATTCTTATGAATCAGATTCTTGATATTCAAATGAATTCCTCGGATAATTATATGTTTTCTGCAGGCTCGGAAAACGAAAACGCCATAATAGCGGCATATGCGCAAATTCTGAATAATACAGGACTTAATGCGCAAAACATTTTTGGGGTTTCCTATGAAAAAACACCAAAAGGAAAAAATGTTTTGCTCTTAAGCTTCAATAAGGTTGACACAACCTATCCCATGCTCATTCAGTGCAGATTTATCGGTGTTGTTCCCACTTCAAACGGCATAAGATATTTTACAGCGGAAAACAGTACGGTAACAGCTCAAATTGTGGGTCATGAGGTTACCATGCTTTGTGAAGTTAACGGAAGCGGCAGAAAAAATTACGGAAACATCGGTTCGGGCAAGAATAATTTTCTGAAAGGCATAGACAACGAATTAAAATGATGTATTAAAATCAAAGTGAGAGAATTATCATGCATATATATGTTGATGCAGATGCCTGCCCGGTGAAAGAGATTATCGAGCGGGTAGCAAAAGAAAATTCCATACCTGTGACAATGGTTATTGATGTGAATCACATTCTCATGTCCGACTACAGCGAAATTGCCGTTGTAAGTCAGGGCGCAGATTCTGCTGATTTGTACCTCATAAACCGTGTTCAAAAGGGTGATATTGTTGTTTCTCAGGACTATGGTGTGGCATCACTTGCTCTGGGAAAAGGTGCAAAAGCAGTGTCGAACTCCGGACTGGTTTTTACCAATGACAATATCGACAAATTGCTTTTCGAAAGATTTCTCGGCAAAAAAATACGCAAAGCTCCGAAAGGAAAAAGAACCATGCCTCACAACCGAAAACGAACGCAGGACGATGATTTTGAGTTTGAAAAATCACTTAGGGAATTGATAAAATGAAAAAAAGAAACTTTCATATTCCGGTGTTTGTTCCCCACAAAGGTTGTCCTCATGACTGTGTTTTTTGCAATCAACGAAAAATCACCGGTCAAACTGATGACATGACAGTTCAAAAGGCAAGAGAGATTATTGACAGTCACCTGGAATCCATTGAAAAATACAACAAAAAAGGTGAATACAAAGCGGAAATTGCTTTTTTCGGAGGCAGTTTTACAGCAATTGAAAGAGAACAGATGACACAGCTTCTTTCTTTGGCACACGAATATGTGAAGTCAGGCAGGGTTGACGGTGTACGTTGCTCCACTCGTCCCGATTGCATTGATGACGAGATTCTTTTAATTTGCAAATCATATGGAATGACAGCCATAGAACTTGGTCTCCAGTCTGCAGATGATTATGTTCTGCAATGCTCTGCCAGAGGGCACGCTTTCAAAGACACAAAAAGAGCGGCAGAATTGATAAAGAGTCATAAAATTGAACTGGGACTTCAAATGATGACAGGTCTTCCCGGTGATACCGATGAAAAATCCGTTAACACGGCAAAGCAGATTGTGTCTCTCGGAGCTAATACCGTTCGCATTTATCCGACACTCGTTATGGAAGGAACTCATCTTTGGAAAATGTACAAGTGTGGAGAATATGTTCCTCAAACTCTTGAACAGGCGGTTTTTCTCGTGGCAAAAATTGTTCCGTTTTTCAATGATGCAGGTATAGACATTTTACGAATTGGGCTTCAGACCACGGACAATGTTAATGAAAAAACAGTTATTGGACCATATCATAACGCTTTTGCCGAACTTGTTTACGGTAGGGTGATTCGAAATAAGATAGAAAGCTATGTTGTAGAGAATAATATGCAAAATTGCACATTTCAGTTTGAAGCACCAAAAGAAAAAATATCGCAGATAATTGGCCATAAAAAAGAAAATCTCATTTATTTCAAAGAAAAATACAATATCGACATCAAACTTATTTGATTTTGTTTGTTTTGGTTGGTTAAAACTCGTGTTTTTTTGTTGTTTTTGGTTTTTGAATAAAAAATCAAACACAAAAACAGAAAAAAATACACAAAAAACAAAATTTTCTCTTGACATATTGAAAAATAGTTGTATAATATTAGTATAGATTGTAAAGTGTTTTTGCACTGCATATAAATTTATCGACTAAGGAGACGAAGATATGTTAGTTAATATGAATGAGGTACTTGTACCTGCAAAAAGAAATCGTTATGCTGTCGGTCTTTTCAACGCAGTAAATCTTGAGCTTGCCCGCGGTATCATTGCTGCAGCAGAGTCAACAAGATCTCCTGTTATCATGGGTACTGCAGAAGTTTTGCTTCCCTACGGTCCCCTTGAGGAAGTTTCCTACTATCTCATCCCCATGGCAAAAAAAGCAAATGTTCCCGTTGTTGTTCATCTCGACCACGGTCTTACATATGACACATGTATCGAAGCATTGAAGCTTGGCTTCAGCTCCGTTATGTATGACTGCTCAACCGATTCTTATGAAGAAAATGTTCGTAAGGTTAAAGAAATGGCTGACATTGCTCATTCTTACGGTGCAACAATTGAAGGTGAGCTTGGTCACGTTGGTGACAATGAAGGCTCTGCAGAAGGTAGCTCTCATCTTGATGACCCTTCAAAATATTTCACCGATCCCAAACTTGCAAAGGACTTTGTAGACAAAACAGGTGTTGATGCTCTTGCTATCGCAGTCGGCAATGCTCATGGTGCATACAAACTTCCTCCTAAACTCGATTTTGAGAGAATCCGCACCATTGCTTCAACCGTTGATGTACCCCTCGTACTTCACGGTGGCTCCGGTCTCACCGATGATGACTTTAAGCAGGCTATTAAAGAAGGTATCAGCAAAGTTAACATCTTCACCGATATCAACGTTGCCGCTGTTGAAGCCGAATTCAAAAAGTTCCACAGCATGGACAAAGGTCTCATTGATCTTATTCCTGCCGCTGTTGAAGCAGTTAAGCTTGAAACTGCTAAGAAGATGAAACTCTTCTCCAGTGACGGAAAAGCGGATGCAAACTTCACATTCTCAGGCAGTGCTCAGGGTCTCAGCCTTGATGAACTCACAAAGCTTGTTGCCAAAGAAGTTGCAAAATATATCAACAAATAATTTCAATTAAACAAGGTCTGCAGACTGGTTCTGCAGACCTTGTTCTAATGTATGGGAAACTTTCGTTTCTATACATTGAAAATTAAATATATTGCCGTGCAAATTTTTTATGACTCGGATTCGGATTTTGGCTTCCAATTTGGCGGATATGCATCAAAATACGCTTCCTCAAATATTGCTTTTGGGGTGTTTTTCGGATATTCGTGAAAGTTTGTCGTGTAAATCCATCCATAAAATAAAAATGCGCCAACCGAAGTCAGCGCATAAAAACGCAAACTCCAATTGTCGCTAAACAAAACAGAATATTGGCATTTCTTTCTGCACAATAATCACCGAAGGAATTTACGTTTTTTACAAATTCTATAGTGATTATTGTGTAACAAAATAAAGCCATTTATTTATAAAAAAATGCCCTGATGTAATATATTCTGTTTTGTTTAGCAAAAATATTATAACATATTTTCAAAAAATTATCAACCTTTTTTTGAGCATAAAATAGCCTTAACAACCAACGTTTTCAGGGGGTTGTTAAGGCTAAAAACCTTAGAAATCACTGCATTGCCAGACACCATTTTCCTTCTCCCGAGGTTTTCACGGTTACGGTATTGTTTTTTGTGTCAACTGTTGTTTTTGCGGGATAAAATTCTTTTAAGTCATTGCTGAGCCTTACTGCAACTAGCTTTGTTTCATCACCCGAAAGATATTTTTCGTCATATTCAAAAGTCAGAACGACTTTGGTTATGGCTTCACCCTCGGTGGTTGAAAGAGCTGCAAATGAACTTACACATCCTTTCGGAAGTGAGGAGGCATCCGAAAAATCCTTGGAAAGTTCGAGTTTGCCTGTCCCTTGTTTCATTGTATAATCTGCAGTAACTTTTGTTACGATGTTTGTTTCGCTTGCAGAAAAATTCAGCGACACAGAGGCTTTTTCTTCGGCAGTATAATGAGAAATCATTTGATAGCCAATGTAGGCAATGATAATTCCCAAAAGGATATATAAAAATAAGCGTTTTTTACCTCTTGATATTTCAGATATTTTCATTTTGTATACCTCTCATTTCCAATTTACACATTTGCGTGCAGTTTTGCTTTCATCTCACGTGGAGACATGGAGTATTTTTTCTTGAATATGAATGAAAAATAGTTACTGTCTTCAAATCCGCACCGATGGGCAATTTCTGTTACGGAAAGTTTTTTGTTTTTTATCAGATATTCCGAATGTTGAAGCCGCACCAGTGTAAGATATTCCGAAAAACCGAATCCTGTTTCTTTTTTAAACATTCTTGACATATGCTCCGGTGTTACGGCACACACACGGGCAATGTCGTCAAGCATAATTTTGTTTTTGAAATTGTTTTGAATGTAGGTTGTGGCTTTTTCAATGTATTCGTTTTTCACAGCTTCATTTGTTTTTTGATTGGGATTGCGAGCAATAAGAATAAACAGCGAATGCACAAGGCTTTGAAGTGAATCCTCGCAATATTTGTCGCAAGATGTGTAGTCTTTGTCAATATCATTTAAAATGTTTTCAATTTTTGGCAGGATGTCGTCATTTCGATATACATATAAGAGCTTTGAAATATCGTTATAAATGCTTGGCGGTATATAATAGTTTGAACAGTTTATGAGCATTCGCGAATAGGGGACATTGCCCGGATACTGGGTTTTGTGAATTGTACCTCCGGGAATCAGCACCAGGTCTCCTTTTTCGATTATGTAGGTTTTGTTATCGATGAAGTATGTGCATGTTCCATCACATAGATAATATATTTCAAACAAGTTGTGATAGTGCTGTGTGTCTTTGTTTTCATCAATGTTTGAAAGACTGTTTTTGGCAATTGCCCAATAAAAATTTTCGAGATTACCGCCTGACGATATGAACATTTTTTCACCTGCCGATTAGTTTTGTATTAATCATAACACAAATTATCAAAATAATCAAGAAAATGATGTAAAAACATCAAAATTATTAAGGATTTTATTGTAATTTTGATTTAAAATATTACTATATTATATAATGCACAAAAAGGGGTGCTTGTTATGAAAAAGAAAATAATACAGTTTGGTGAAGGAGGATTCCTTCGCGGGTTTGCCGACTGGATGCTTCAGATTGTTAATGAAGAAACCGATTTTGAAGGCTCTGTTACCGTTGTTCAGCCCATTGAAAAGGGTATGTGCGACATTTTAGCCGCTCAGAATTTTGAATATACTCATATTTGCCGCGGTGCGGAAGGCGTTATGACCAAAAAGATTAATGTTATCAAAGACTGCGTAAAACCCTATGAAGATTTTGATGCATTTCTTGCCTTGGCGGATAATCCCGATTACCGCTTTGTAATTTCCAACACAACAGAATCGGGCATTGCATTTGCAGAAAACGATAAAGCTACAGATGCTCCGCCATCATCATTTCCGGCAAAGCTCACTCTTCTTTTGAAACGCCGTTTTGATAACGGTCTTGGCGGATTTGTTTTCCTTCCTTGTGAGCTTATTGACAAAAACGGTGCAAATCTCAAGAACTGTGTTTTAAAATATGTCAAGCTGTGGAATATGGGCGATGATTTTGCTTCGTGGATTGAAACGGAAAACATTTTCTGCAACACTTTGGTTGACAGAATCAACACCGGCTATCCCAAGGGTGAAGACATTGCAGGTGACGACAAAATGTTTAATGCATCCGAATATTTCCACCTTTGGGTTATTGAAGGCTATATGGGTCTTTTTGATGAAATTCCATTTGACAAATGCGGTCTCAACGTCATCCTTACAAATGAGCTTGAAAAATACCGCACAAGAAAGGTTCGCATATTAAACGGAGCACACACATCCATGGTTCCCTATGCACTTCTCTCCGGGCTTGACACTGTTAAATCCTGCATAGACAATGAAAAAATGTGTGCATTCCTCAAGGCTTGCGTGTATGATGAAATTATGCCTACGCTCGACCTTCCCAAGGATGAACTCAAAGAATACGCAGACAACGTAATTGAAAGATTTTCCAATCCCTACATAAAACACTACCTTTCTTCAATTGCCTTGAACTCTGTTTCAAAATTCAAGGTACGTGTTCTTCCGTCAATTGAAGAGTACATAAAACGCTTTGGGAAATATCCCGAAAAGCTCATGTTCTCATTTGCAAAGCTTATTGATTTCTATCGTACCGATATGACCGATGATGCACAGGATGTTTGCGATTTTATGAAAGACGCAACTGTTGAAGAAATTCTTGCAAATGAAAAGCTTTGGGACAAAGACCTTTCATATTTGGCTGATGAGGTAAAAAAATATGTTGATAAATAAGCTTGACAATGTTGAGGTAAACCTTGAAAACGGTCACAAATATGCCATTCGTCCAATAAAAACGGGTGAAAACGTCATTAAATACGGTGCACCAATCGGTCACGCAACTTGTGACATAAATGTGGGTGAACATGTTCATTCTCACAATTTAAAAACAAACTTGGGTGAAAACATTGAATATACATTCGAACCCGAATATTACCCCGAAGAAAAATGTGATGAAAAATTCTTTATGGGTTATGAACGCCCCGACGGCAAAGTCGGAATCCGAAATGATGTGTGGATTGTAAACACTGTGGGATGCATCAACAACAGTGCGCGCCTCATTGCCGAAAAGACCGGTGCAAAATATTTTCCCCATCCATTTGGTTGTTCTCAGCTTGGCGGAGACCACAAAACAACACAGTGCATTTTAAAGGGAATGATAAACCATCCAAATGCCGCCGCTGTGCTAGTTCTTGGCCTTGGCTGTGAAAACAACAACATCGAAGAAATGAAAAAATTTCTCGTCTCGTGGGATGAAAAAAGAGTACGCTTTTTAAATGCCCAGGATGTTGAAGACGAAATCAAAGAGGGCATTTCCATAGTAAAAGAACTTCAGGAATATGCAAAAAACTTTAAAAAGACTAAAATTTCTGCATCAAAGCTTGTTGTGGGCTTAAAATGCGGAGGTAGTGACGGCTTTAGCGGTATTACCGCAAATCCACTTGTCGGAAGGTTCTCGGACAAACTCATTGCTATGGGCGGAAGCTGTGTTTTAACGGAAGTTCCCGAAATGTTCGGTGCCGAAACACTTCTCATGAAACGTTGCAAAGACGAAGAAACATTTAACAAAAATGTTTTGCTCATAAACAATTTCAAAGACTATTTCCGCCGTTACAATCAGGTGATATATGAAAATCCGTCTCCCGGAAACAAAGAGGGGGGCATCACAACACTTGAAGAAAAATCTCTCGGTTGTGTTCAGAAGGGCGGTACCTCAAAAGTTGTTGATGTTATAGACTATGGTGACACTGTCACTCAAAACGGGCTCACACTTCTCAACGGTCCGGGAAATGACATTGTTGCAGTAACAAACCTCATGGCATCGGGTGCTCACATGATTCTTTTCACCACTGGCAGAGGCACACCGCTCGGTTCGTGTGTTCCCACGGTGAAAATCAGCACAAACACTGCTCTTTTTGAGAAAAAATCCAACTGGATTGATTTTAATGCAGGTGAGGTTCTTTCGGGAAATGACCTTACCGATGAGCTTTTGGATTATGTACTTGAAGTAGCAAGCGGTAAAATGACAAAAAATGAAATAAACGGATATGAAGAAATTTCAATATTTAAGGACGGTGTAACACTATGAGTATTATTAATGATAACTTTATGCTGAAAAATGAAACTGCAAAAGAGCTTTACAACGCAGTTAAAGATTTACCCATCATTGACTATCACTGCCACCTTCAGCCGGCACAGATAGCCGAAAATCATCGCTTTAAAAATGCCTTCGATTTGTTTTTAAGCGGTGACCATTACAAATGGAGACAAATGAGAACCTTTGGTATTGACGAAGAATACATAACCGGTAATGCCCCGGATTATGAAAAATTCAAAGCTTTTGCAAAGGTTATGCCATATCTCATCGGCAATCCTCTTTATCACTGGACTCATCTTGAACTCAAAAGATATTTTGACATTGACGAAATGTTATCTGAAGAAACCTGCGAAGAAATCTGGAACAAATGTAATGAAAAACTTGCTCAGGATGATTTTTGTGCTCAATCGCTTATCACAAAATCCAATGTTGAAGTTATTTGTACAACAGATGACCCTGCAGACGATCTTCGTTATCACGAAGCAATGAAGGATTTTTCAACAAAAATTCTTCCCACCTTCCGTCCCGATAAGGTTGTGGAAATTACAAAGGACACTTTCCTGCCATATCTCGAAGCTCAAAACATCACCGATTACGATCAGCTTCTTTCATGGATTGAAGAAAGAATTCGCTATTTCCACTCCAAAGGCTGCAAGCTTTCCGACCACGGTCTGGACTATGTTCCCTATGGCGAGGGTGATGCAAAAGCTGTATTTGACAAAAAACTTTCAGGAAAAGAAATCACAGCCGACGAAGCGGAAGCCTACAAAACTGCCATTATAGCTCATTGTGCAAGGCTCTATGCCGAGCTTGGCTGGACACTTCAGCTTCATGTTGGCGCAATTCGAAACAACAATGCAAAAATGTATGCAAAGCTTGGTGCAGACACAGGCTTTGACTCCATAAATGACATATGTATTGCAGAAAAAATGTCAAAATTCCTTGACCTTTTGAATAAAGAAGACAAACTTCCAAAAACAATTCTCTATTGTCTCAATCCCAAAGATAACTATGTTCTCGGTACAATGCTCGGTAACTTCCAGGCAGCTCCCTTCAAAGGAAAGATTCAGTTTGGTTCCGGCTGGTGGTTCAACGACAACCGTGATGGCATGGAAGAACAGATGAAAGCCCTTTCAAACCTTGGCATGATAGCTTGCTTTGTTGGAATGCTCACCGATTCAAGAAGCTTTGTTTCATATCCGCGTCACGAATATTTCAGAAGAATTATGTGTAATCTTCTGGGAACATGGGTTGAAGACGGTGAATATCCAAAAGATATGAAGATGCTTACAAAAATTGCATCGGACATTTGTTATTATAATGCGAAAAATTATTTCGGATTCTAAGATAAAGGAGTAAAAACAATGAAATTTAACGGTAATAAAGCAGAAGAAGTAAAAATTGCCTACATTGGCGGCGGCTCAAGAGGTTGGGCGTGGGGGCTTATGAGTGACCTTGCCGTAACAGAGGATATGAGCGGTGATGTATATCTCTATGACATCGATTTTGAAGCGGCAAAGAACAATGAAATCATTGGTAACAAATATAATGGTGTTGAAGGTGTAAAATCTCATTGGAACTATCACGCTGTTAAAACCATTGACGAAGCACTTTCCGGTGCAAACTTTGTTGTTATTTCTATTCTTCCCGGAACCTTTGATGAAATGGAGTCCGATGTTCACGCGCCCGAAAAATACGGTATATATCAGTCTGTTGGCGACACAGCAGGTCCCGGCGGTATTGTAAGAGCTTTGCGTACTCTTCCCATGATGGAGGAAATTGCAAAAGCAATTGAAAAGAACTGTCCCGAAGCATGGGTTATTAACTACACTAATCCCATGACTCTTTGTGTTAAAGCTCTTTATGACACATTCCCCAAAATCAAAGCATTCGGATGCTGTCACGAAGTCTTTGGCACACAACAAATTATTTGCGAAGTTCTCAAAGAGTTTGAAGGTATTGAAGTTAAAAACAGATCCGAAATCAAGGTTAATGTTATTTCCGTTAATCACTTTACTTGGCTCAATAAGGTGCAATACCGTGATATGGATATTCTTCCCATCTATAAAAAATTCTGCGAAAAATACTCCGAAACAGGCTATGATACAAGCGGAAAAGAAAACTGGCTCAACAGATTTTTCTACTGCTCACACAAAGTGAAGATGGATCTTTTCAAAAGATACGGTGTTATTGCAGCTGCAGGCGACAGACATCTTGCAGAATTTTGTGAAGGCAAATGGTATCTTGAAAATCCCGAAGAAGTTCAAAAATGGGGCTTTGGTCTCACTCCCGTAAGCTGGAGAAAAGAAAATCTTCAAATAAGACTTGACAGAAGTGCAAAACTCATCAGCGGTGAGGAAGAGCTTAAGCTCAACGAAACCGGCGAAGAAGGCGTTACACAGATGCGTGCAATTCTCGGTCTTTGCGATCTTGTTACAAATGTTAACCTTCCGAATATGGGTCAGATTCCAAACCTTCCCATTGGTGCAGTGGTTGAAACAAATGCTGTGTTCCGTTCAGACTCCGTAACTCCTGTTTTTGCAGGTTCGATTCCCGAAAGTATCTATCCTCTCATTTCAAGAGTAAGCGGTGAACAGGAGATTGTTGCAAAAGCAATCAGAGAAAGAAATCTTGAGCTTGCATTCCAGGCATTTGCAAACGATCCGCTCGTAACAATTCCCGTTAAAGAGGCAAGAAAGCTCTTTAAAGAAATGATTGAAAACACAAAGGCATACCTTGGTATGTATGATGTAGACGGTTTTAAAGCATAATCGGAGAATGATATCATGAGAAATGTTAAATCAATTGACTACATAAGCAATTTGTTTGAAAATGAACCCTCAATGAGATACGACGGCAAAGAAGATTTTGCAAAATGGCAGAAAAAATCATATGCAAAGCTTTGGGAACTTCTTGGCCTCGATAAAATGGTTAAATGCGAAAATGATGATTTTGCTGTTGAAGATGAAGAACAGAGAGACGGCTACAAAAAGCTCCATTTCACATTTCAGACAGAACCCGGTCTCTACACTCCCTGCTATGCACTTTTGCCCGATGATACAAAAAATGTTAAAGGTGTTGTAATTTGCATTCAGGGTCACTCCACGGGAATGCATATTTCAATAGGTGAGCCTCACTATGAAAGGGATAATGCATCAATAGCCGGCGGTGACCGTGATTTTGCAAACCGTGCCATAAAAGAGGGATATGCGGCAATTTGCATGGAACAAAGATATATGGGTGAAAGCGGTTATTCCAAAGACGGCTCTCCTTCCTGCATTACAGAAGGCCGTGGACTTCCGTCCCTTCTTCTCGGCAGATGTGCAATAGGTGAGAGAGTGTGGGATGTGATGCGCCTTATTGATGTTATCAAGAAGTATTACCCCGACTATGCAAAGAAAATTATTTGCCTCGGTAACTCGGGTGGCGGAACAACAACATTCTATGCTACCTGCATTGACGAAAGAATAGAATGCGGTGTACCTTCATGCGCTGTTTGCACCTACAAAGATTCAATTGTTGATCTTTATCATTGCTGTTGTAACTATATCCCGGGTGTGGGCGAATTCTTTGATATGGGTGACCTTGCAGGCCTCGTTGCTCCGAGAAATATGGTAATTGTAAACGGACTTAAAGATAACATTTTCCCCGATTTCGGAGTTCAAAAGACATTTGCAATTGCTCAAAACGCTTTTGAAGCTGCCGGATGCAAAGACAATGTCCGTCTTGTAACAGGACCCGAAGGTCACAGATTCTATGCAGACCTTGCTTGGCCTGTTATAAATGAACTTATGGATTAAAATAATCGTAATAAAAGTCAGCCTTGGTTTCAGGCTGACTTTTTGTATGTTAATATTCTATGTGTTTCAAAAATGATTTTTTGTATTGCAGAGGTGTCATACCAAAGGCAGATTTGAAAATTTCAATAAAATATGAACAGTCACCATATCCGGATTTTTCAGATGCCATAGCTACCGACTCACCGTTTTTCAACATCTCCGATGCCGCCATCAGTTTTTTGTGCCTGATATATTCGGCAGGTTTCATCCCTGCATATTTCATGAAATTTCGCTCTAAGGTGCTTATGCTGACAAAACATTTTTCAGAAATATCCGAAACAGTAATTTTTTCGGATATATGTTCATTTATATAGTCAAGCACCTTCATAAAATCTTTGCTGACCGGAACATCATTGTGATTTGTTGCATCTGATTCTTTGATTATGGATAAAAGCGAAAAAAATGAATAAAATCTTTCACCGGCTGTCATTCGGTTCCGATGAAGCTCATTGCAAAGTTCAATGAGCTTTTCTTTGTTTTCGTTCGTGGGTTTTTTCACATTTTCAAATGGAGTTTTAAAAAATGAATCCCAAATATAGCGGTTGCTTTCATAGTCAAATAAAATCCAGAAGTGACGGTGTGGTGCATTGCTGTGATATACACAGTGATGATAGTCGCCCGGGCGTGCTATAAACACATCTCCTCTTGTCATGGGATAAATCTTACCATTGCAGAAAAATGATATATCTCCCGAAATGTTTACATATATTTCTCCTTCGCTGTGAATGTGGCTGTCAATCTGATAAAAATGGGTTTCACGATAGTCTTCAACAAAGGATATTTTAATTTTAGTTTCGCCAAAGCCCGGAGCAGTTAATTCTGTTGGAATTAGTATCATTTTATCGCCTCACAAATCTCGTTTTGACGATTATACCATATTTTTGATGAGTTTGTAAATAGAAATGTCATTATATTTTGTATATAATTGGATTAAAGGAGCTGATAATATGGACTTTTTAAAGAACAACAAAAGATTCTCATTTTTGCACGGCGGCAAAAATATATGGGATACCGAATATAAAACAGAGATAAGCGAAAAAGATGATGCTCTTTCAGCGGAATACTATTTTGACGGTGGTCTCAAAATAACCAACATTGCAAAAAAATATGAAAAATATGATGCGTGGGAATGGATAAATTACATTGAAAACATTTCAGACAAACCCACAGCCATAATATCCGAGCTTTGGGATTGCAATGTAACTCTTCCCGTAGAACATGAAAATCACAAAAAATGGGAAGCATATTTTCCCGATGCTAAAACTGCCACAAAAATATATGCTCCCACAGGTTCAATCTGGACAACAGATGAATTCTACTGTGATGCAGATGCTCTTAAGGGTAACACTCGCATAAATCACATTTATCCATGCGAAACAAAATCATATTCCGCATCCGGCGGTCGTTCAAGCGAAGACAATGCACCATTTTTTAATGTTTATAAAAACGGAAAAGGTTATATTTTTGCCATCGGCTGGACAGGTCAGTGGAATTGTCAAATAGAAAGAGGCGAAGATGACATAACCTTTAAATCTAAAATTGAGGATACCCATTTCAGGGTTATGCCCGGTGAAAAGTTTCGAACTTCATCGGTTGTTGTTATGGCATATGAAGGGGATGTTGTTTCTTCTCACAACAAATGGCGTCGACTTGTAAAAGAACATTTTTCACTTATGGGAACTGACGGACGTGACAAATATGGTCCGCTTTGCGCCGGAATATGGGGCGGAATGAAGAGTGAATCTGTCCTTGAAAGAATTAAATCAATAAAAAAACACAATCTGCCTTTTGAATACATATGGATGGATGCGGGATGGTATGGTGCTGACGCAAAACCAAGTCCCGACGAATTTGAAGGTGACTGGTCTTGTCACGTGGGTGACTGGCAAATCAGTCCAAACATTCATCCCAAGGAGCTGTCCGATGTATCAAAAGCAATAGAGGATTCAGGTATGAAATTCCTTTTGTGGTTTGAACCGGAACGTGTTATTTATTCAACATCCACTGCAATGGAACATCCGGAGTATTTTCTTTCTTGTAATACGGAAACAGATGTCCGTCTTTTGAATTTTGGTAGTCCCGAGGCTTGGGAATATTGTTTTAACACAATATCAGATATCATTGAAAAGCTTAATATAAGCTGTTACCGTCAGGATTTTAATTTCAGCCCTCTTGAATGCTGGAGAAAAAACGATGGGTTTGACAGACAGGGAATCACCGAAATCAAGCACATAAACGGATTGTATGCGTTTTGGGATGCATTACTTGAAAGATTCCCCAATCTGATAATTGATAACTGTGCATCGGGCGGCAGGAGAATTGACATAGAAACTCTTCGTCGAAGTATCCCCCTTTGGAGAAGCGACTATCAGTGTCCTGCAAATTATGATGTTCACGCATCTCAATGTCATCACATGACATACAACACATGGTTGCCGTATTCGGGAAGCGGTACTGGGAGAGAATATGACGAATATCGCATAAGAAGCTCTTATGATTCATCATTGACAACAAATTATTCGTTCTCCGAAAGAGAAGCTTTTTGTGATACTCAGGAAAAAATAGAATTTATAAAAAAATATACCAATGAATATCTGAAGCTCCGTCCATATTTCTCGGAAGACTTTTATCCGCTCACTCATTTTTCTGACAAACCCGACACATGGGTTGCAATGCAGTTTGACCGTCCTTCACAAAATGACGGTATTGTTCAGATTTTCAGAAGGGAAGAGTCTCCTTATGAAGAAGCTTCGTTTAAGCTTGGCGGAATAGATGCAAACTTCGATTATTCATTTGAAGATATTGACGGCGGAGAATTCGCAGTTTCGGGTGCAGAGCTTTTGAAAAAAGGATTTTCGGTGAGAATCCCCGAGAAAAGATGTGCAAAAATATATTTGTACAAAAAGGTGAAATAAATGTCAACATACTTAGTTTTAACAATATCTGTGATTGCCTGCCTTGTAGCAAGCATACTAAAAAAATATTGCGGTTCAATATCCAAAAACAAAGCGGTTATGCATCAGGTGCTTAATTTGGGGATTTCTCTTGTGTGCATGATTTCTCTTGTGCTTGTGTCGGATAGTCTTAGGATGTCTGCATTTACTGTTGGTCTTGGAGTGGCTTTTGGCGTAATAACAGCTATGCAATCTGTTTTTACTCTTAAAGCATTTGACATCGGACCCTATGCCTACACGTCGGTAATTACCTCCCTTTCAACCGTAATTCCCGCAATGTCGGGTTATCTTTTTTGGAACGAAAAGATTGTACCTGTTCAGCTTGCGGGGGTTGTGCTTATGCTTTTGTGTTTTGTTTTTTCGGTTGATTTTTCCGGTGAAAAAAGAAAAGCATCCGTAAAATGGTTCGTCCTTTCATTGGCAACGTTTTTTTGTACGGGGTTTATCGGTGTAATGCAAAAATGGCATCAGAATACACGATTCAGCGGAGAACTCGACGGATTTCTGTTTATTGCCTTTGCAATTTCAACTGTTTATTCGCTTATAATGATTGTGATTGAATCAAAAAAGACGGGTAAAACTTTTAAACAAGAAATAACCCCAATGCTTGTTATTATGATGGCAATTGCCGGAATATGTGTCGCCGCCAACAACAAGATAAATCTCTATCTTTCGGGTGTAATGGACAGCGCAGTTTTCTTCCCGGTGGTGAACGGCGGAGGTCTTGTGCTCACGTCAATTGCATCGTGGTTACTTTTTAAAGAAAAGCTTTCCTCCCAAAAATGGATTGGCATATTCATAGGCATTGTTGCAGTTTTACTGCTTTGTAATCCGTTTTAATTATATCTAATTAGGTGATTGTAAAATTAACAGAAAAAATGATTAACAGAATTCAATCACCTATTATTTGATTAGTAATACCTAAATGTAACGATTGGGTGTTATGAAAAAATATAAGGTTATTTCGTATGTAACAAATCTATTATTAAAAATTATCTGGATAAGTAGTGGAATATAATTTTCTGTATTTAAGCGGTGTTATACCCATTGTTTTTTCAAATGTCTTAGTATAGTGGGCCTGGTCTGAAAAACCACAGGCATATGCAATATCGGATATTGATTTTTGAGTTATGCGAAGAAGTTTTATTGAATTGTCTATTTTTAGATTTTCTGCAAATTTATGGGGGGAAATTCCGATATGTTGTTTAAAAAGTTTTTGTAAATACGTCGGTGAATATGAAAATTCATGTGCTAAATCATTTAAAGTAATATTTTTAGAAATGTTTTGCTGTATATATCCAATGATTTTTTTAAATAAAAGCGAATATTTCATTTCATTGATTTTGTTGATAGATGTGGCAGAATCTTTTTTTATGTAATAAAACAATTCCCGCATTTTGATGTTAACAAGTTCTTTTGTTTCTTCGGTGTTGGCTATCATTGCTTCAAATATATCATTTAGAATATATGGATATTTGTTTTGCGTAGGGAAGATGAAATGGTTAGGTGCTTGCATAAGCATTTCATAATCTGGTGAGTCGTTTGGAAGTGAAAAACACAAAAAAATGCTTTTAAAGTCCATTGAGCTTTTGCATCGTTGACCCGGTTTTTTTAAACACAAAGTGTTCGGAGTAAGTTTATATGGTATGTCATCAATAAAAAAATAGCCGTTGGATTCTGTAATATAATCTAATTCGAATCCCACAACTTCACGATAGGTAGATTTATAATCTTTCGGTAAATCGATTTTGGAATCAAAAATTCCAAATCCGTTGTAATTTCCATATTTTAAGTTTTTCATAAATAGCCTCTGTCTACTTGGGAACGTGTTATCCAATTTTGTTTTGATTCGGATATTTTCGTTCAACTTACAAGTGTTTTCAAAATTATAAAAAAGATACTATAAAATTATAATCATGTCAAGATTATAATTATTTTTTTGTAATAAACAACAAAAAAATGCGTCAAGTATTGTTTAAAACGACATATAAAATAAATGGCGAAAAATAAAGATGTCAAGAATATACAAAAATGCCACTAAAATCATATATAAAAAAACGCAATATCGTTTTATAATTAAATCGTGTATAATACCAAAATACAAAAAAAGGAGCGAACTTTATGTTGAAACTTATGAAAAGAGCAAGTATGTTCTTTTTGCTTGTCCTGTTTATTTTTACTAATGTATTATGTGTTACAGCTGCAGAGGAGGTTGATTATTCCTTGGCACAATCGGACGCATATACTAATGCAACTGCTTATCTTATGATGATGGGTATTGTCAGTGAATCCGATTTGTCCGATGTTTCCAAAACGGAAGAAATTACCATGGGCAAAGCGGCAGAACTTATTGTAAGATCTTTAGGATATTATAATGAAAGTTCGAACAAAAATGAAATATGCATCGGAGACGGAAGTGATATTTCTGAATTTGCAGTTGGTCTGGGTATTCTAAAAAAAGCAGCAGATGGTTCATTGAATCTTGGTGTACATCCCACGGTGTCTGAGACAACTGATTTGTTTTTAAACGCATTGGGGTATGAAGGTCTTGCAAAAGTCAGCAATGACGATAGCGTGTATGTAAAGTACGCAACATCGGTCAAAGCCGACCTTGCTCAAAACATTTCCGCAGATTTCGCTTCAAAAATTACTTATTCAGACTTTATGATAATGTTATACAACGCTTTTGATATAAAAGTGGTTGAACAATTTATGGATAAAGTGGAGATTTCCAGAAGACTTGAAGATGTTTATCTGAATAATATGGAGTACGTAATAAGTGAAGGTGTTTTGGATGCTTATGGGAAAAATGGTGTTATTAGTTACGAAAGCATCGACCCTGATTACGCTGTTGTAAACGGACAGTTATTCAAATCACTTGATTCTGGTTTGGAAAAATATGTAGGCTTTAATATTCGTTTTGTTTGTACAATAAAACCAAAGATACAAACCATCATTGGTTTTTGCCCTTCTGAGAGAAATAATACTGTATCTGTTAAAAAGAATGAATATCACGAATACAAAGACGGCACAGTGTTTTATCAGATGGGTGAAAAAGAAGAGAAAATCAGAATTTCTGATAATGTCAGCTACATCTATAATGAAAGAGCATTAACTGATTACAATTTTAATCTTGATGAAATTCTTGAAAAAAGTGATTTGTATATGATTGACAACAATGACGATAATGTAATTGATGTAATCAAAATTAAAAACTCGCAAAATAATATTGTGAATACAGTTTCTAAGAATAATGGGATTATTCTTTTAAGGAAACCCGACACCAAGGGAAGTAACATTGTTAGCTTTGATGAAGATGATGAATATGAAACCATTGTTGTCAATGTTAATGGCACAGCAGCAACCCTTGGAGATTTGAAATCCGGCTCGCCGATAACGGTTATTAAATCACTTGATGGTTCATATATGAAAATAATTATCTTAGACAAACCTATATATGGAAAAATCAGCGAATTGGCATCAGATTATGTTGTTATAGGTGAAGAAAAGTATGGGATAAATACTGAGCTGATTCAGTTATCTGTAGGTATGCAGGGCTTATTTTATGTTGATGAGGATGGAATAATCTTTGACTTTAAGGCTGATGATGAAAACGACTATGCATATGTCATAGATAAAGCTATCACCGAGGGACTTTCAAGTAATGCAAAAATTAAAATATATGATAATAATGTTGGACTTCAGGTTTTGGAGATTGCACCAAAAGCTTCTGTATATGGTTCCGGATATAAGTCGGCAAAAGAAGCTCTTGCTGCAATACCTAAGGAAACAGTTGTTAAAATCAAGAAAAACAGTGACGGTCAAGTTGTTAAGGTGGATTCGGTGCAAACATACGGTGGACTTTCAACCAGAAGCTATTGTGAATATGCAAATGGATTTAATCAACCTAAAAATGAAGATATAGCATTCAGGTTTGATGAAAACACAGAGTTTTTCACAGTTCCTAAAAATGGTAATGACGACGACTTTGGTACTTTGATTGACTATGAAGACGAAAAGAATTATACAACTCAGGCATATGAGTATGATGCCGACACTGGATTTGTAAAAGCGGTTATGGTGGTTATAGATACCGAATCTCTTTTGAACGAATCTTTGGATAACAGTTCAGATATAGCCATTGTTGCCGAAACAAGACACATCTTAAATGACGAAGGCGAGGATGTACACCTTATAAAAGGTTATTATGACGGCGAAGCCTTTGAATATAAGGTAAGTGATTATACAAACGCAAATCAGATTGCATTAACACTGAAACCCGGTGATGTTATACGCTTTAATAAAAACTACAACGATGAAATCTTGAAAATCAAGCTTGTGTCTCGTATAGAAGAAGGTACAAAGCCATATCACAAGGGAAGAAACACTGAGGATGAACAATTTTACGGAACAATAATGGATGTGGAGAAGAACACTCTTACAAACAACAACAAGTATCTTCAGCATAATATAACCATGAGTGAATATGCCGACTACAATGCCATATCACTTGCCAGTGTTTGTGCACACACCGAAAACACACAAAACAAAGATTATGAATTTAATAACTACTATATTTATGATATTGATAAAGAAACAGTTTCAGTTGCATCAATAGACGATATCATAACATACAAAGACTCATCATCCGGTTGTTCAAAGGTGTTTATGCAAATTTATAAAGCCGGTGTTCAAATGGTAGTAATTGTCAAATAGGAGGTCAGCAGATGAAAAAAATCAGCAAAATAAAACGTATCATATTTAAATTGTTGTCAGTAAAATTCCTCTCTTTTGTTTTGATAACTGCCATGTTACTTCCGGTAATAACTCCATGCGCAACAGTTGCTTATGCTGCTTCCCAGGCAAAACGTGAGCTTGCGTGTGAAGATGCATTGTATGTAAGATACGGCAGTCCATACCAGGAGCAGGGATATCTGGTACTCGACGGAAGGCCCGGAGCACGAAGAGTTGCTCTTATGAAGTTTAACCTTTCTGACTACAAATATACATATGAAGCGATATCCGAAATAAAGCTCAGATATAATGTCAGCTATTATGATGTGGGTTCATTCAGTGATAGTGTCTATGTAGACGTGTTGCCTCAGGAAGCCGAAATTTACTATGATGAACGGATGGACTGGGCACATGCCGAGGAGCACGGAATGGTAACCTATGTAGCAGGTGCTACACCCGAAAGTGCCATCAGTCCTCTCGGACCTCCGGGAAACAACCGGTCTGCCAACATCTCGGAGCAAATCAAAGATAATCTTCGTGAAAACCCCGAAGACTGCAATGTTGTTTTAAGAATGGATGTTTCCACCATATGCGCGGTTTTGTCGGGTAAGGCAGGTTCCACAGTTCTTAAACCAAACCTTGAGATTAAGTTTGACGGCAGATTCACAACTCTTGAAAACATTGTCGATTCGGTCAAATCAACACTTCCTATGGCAATGGATTCAAAATTCACTATTCCTGATTCTATAGGAGAAGCAGATATTTATTGGACAACCGAAGATTCACAATGGATAAATGAAGACGGTTCTCTTGCAGCAAGACCTGCATTTGGTGAAGACGATGTCAATGCCACAATTGATGTTGAAATAGAATACAATGGCTTGACCAAAAAATTTGAACATGAAATTCTGGTGTTATCAGAAGGAAGCTATGAAGCAAAGACGACTGAACATCAACATCATAAGGTTGAGCTTGAAGCGCAAATGACAAATCCCTCCGAGCAAACTGCGCAGTATTGCCTGGAAGTAGAAAATAAGTTGTTTTATAATGCGGCAACCTATGTGCTAACTCTTTCGGACGGCACACAAATTCCGTTTGTGCCAACACTTACTAAGGAATATACTAAAATTCCGCTCGAAGATTTTAGCCCGGAAGGATCCCAAGAGTTTACCTTAACCACCGATGAAGGGAAATTCAATGAAGGTGCATTTGTTTCAATAGTAAGAGCATATGACGCTGACACAAAGCAGCTTGCAGACATTGCAGAAACTCTTATCGACGATACAGAAGTTTTGGATGATTTGAATCTCGTGGAGTCTGTGGACGATGTTGAAATACAGTGGTCATCGTCAAATGAATCTTGTATTTCAAATGACGGCGTGGTAACAAGACCATATTCAAACGAAATAACAGAAACAGTTGACCTTAGTGCAACTCTTTCAAGAGACGGCAAATCCTATGTAAAAACATTTTGTCTGAAGGTTCCGCCCCGTGACGGAGTTCCCGAATACCGACCTCTCACAGACCCCGGTCATATGTCGGACGAAAGATTTTTCGGCTTGTGGGAAGAAAGCCTTGCCGACCCATGGAAAATCAAACCTGTGCTTCAATATGCCCGTGTTCCGGAGCTGAGTGGAGTGCTCGAATATGTAAAAGACGGTGATTATGAATCAGCCAAAAATGAACTTCTCACATATTATCGCACGAGAGATGGCATAGAATATGAATCTAATACTTCAGCAAACTTCTCAGTTATGGCTGAAGCAGGCAAAGATATGCTGATGGGTTATTTGTCTATAAACTATGCTACCATCGATGTTGACACAAATTGGGATTATTATGTAGCAAAGCTTCCGAGTTTAAAACAGTCCATCACATTGGTAGACACAGATATGGACGGAAGCTATGCAATTATGCAAAGTAAAGAAAACCCTCAAGGCAATCCTCCGGAGCTTGAGGTTGTTGCAGGCGGTAATGTATACATTTGCCCTGCTATAGCCGACACCTACATCAGCGCAGGTGCAAACCATAGCCAGATATACGGTAAGGAGGACTATATGTATGCCCGCGAAGCAGGCGACGGCGGCGAACTGCCATTTGGTGACAACACTGCCAGAACATATCTGCGATTTGATACTTCAGGTATTGAGGGTGAGGTTACAAGCATAAAACTCAGAATTTATGCAAGAGCACCTCAGGGTAAGAAAACATTGCAGATTATCGGATATGGTGGAACACCCACAGATACAGATTTTTCGTGGGATTCGGTGGTGCCTGAATACTTCAATTTCAAAGAGACCGGTTATATATGGCGTGAAAGACACTATCACGAAACAGAACACAGTGTAGAAACCGAATGGATACACTATGTTTCCCGTCTTTACCCCATTGACCAACTCCTTGCAATGTACAATGGCACAGGTGATGAAAGCTATGCATATGCAGCTCTTGAACTGGTGAATTCCATATATACTCAGCAACCCTCAGGTACATATCCCCGAGGCATGGATGCCAACTGGAGAGGACCCAAGCTGCAGGCAACATTCTTTGAAACCTTGGATAGTGACCTTGTTACACCGGAATTGGCAGTGGCTCAGCTGAAATATATGTATGAGCATATGTACAAGCTCAGAACCGAAGTTATATATAATGAGTATGCAAACTCTGCAACAGCGGCTCTTCTGTCATTCTTGGGCTTTTGTGCTTACTTCCCCGAGATGGCAGAAAACGGTTGGTGGGAATTTGGCAAGGATATGGCTGTATCAATTATTGACGGCGGAGATTTATTGAATGCCGACGGTTCATACATAGAATCTTGTTCAAACTATATCTATTCTATGTTGCTTGAATTTATAGATTTGCTTTCTATAATACGCAAGGTAGAAAGTGAGGATGATCCTCAGCTCCAGAGATTACTCAACCAATATGACCAGTTTACAAAATATTATGTCAATATGACTATGAACTATGGTAAAACACCCGCCTGGGGTGATGGCAACCGACAAAATATAGCGGATTCTCAGGCAGCAGTGTTTGATAACTTCAGATCAAATGATTTCTTCCGCTACATTGCCACTAAAGGTCAAGAAGGAAAAGAGCCCGATTATACATCATATTACTATCCCGACAAGGGCGTAATATTTATGAGAAGCGATTGGCACACCGACGGTTTTTCGGCAATGTTCAACAACGACTTTGGCGGCGGTCACTGTCACAGAGATGACCTGGCACTTGATGTATATGCCTATGGCAGACCTCTCCTTGTTGATGCAGGTCATAACAATTATGACACCTCATCCGCTATGGCAGGCACCGAAAAGCTTCCTACATCACACAACACAATTCAGGTGGATGACCTTGACCAGCAGTTTGAATACTGGGACAGAACCCCTCAAAAAATCAGTTACACAACAAATAAGTTGTTTGATTTTGTAGATGCAGGTAATCCACTTATATACCCCGGTCACAGCACCAACAGAAAAATACTGTTTTTGCACAATTCATATTGGATAGTGTCCGATTACATCACATCCCCCGGAGGAACTCACGACTATAAAGTAATCTGGCGCCCCGATGCAAAAAGTAACTTTACTGTAGATGCCGAAACAAAAGCTATGACAACCAATTATGACGAAAAAGCAAACATAAAGGTTGTTCCTGCCGACCCTGAAACAATAGAAGCTATAACCGAAACAGAATGGATGATGGCAGAAGACGGTGGGGGAGGTGTTACAAGACAACCCTATCTGACATATGTTCGTGAAGATGTGGAGGGGGCACAAACCTTTGATTCGGTTCTGTATCCCTACAGACTGGGCGAAGAAGTTGATGTGAGTGTGGAACGAATTGAAATGGATAACACTCCCACAACCACAGCAACAGCACTGAAAATTCACATTGGCAACAACTTGGGATACTACTATGCAACAAACGAAGAAACACCAACCACCCGCAGCTTTGATAAATACATCTCCGACGGTCGCCTTGCTTATGTAGAAGAGGGCTATGGCGAGGTTTTAAAGCTTGCTGCTATGTCTGAAGGTAAGTCAATCAAAGATGGTGATAAAGTGCTTCTTGAAACACAAGACGCAATGTCAGACCTTGGTGTTCAGTGGAATGGCGCAACTGTAGAGCTGTTTACTTCCGATAATATTCCCCAAAGCGGAATAAAGGTATACACCGATACAGAGGTTGCAGATGTTCTGGTTAATGGTAAATCAGTTGATTTTGAATACAGTAACAATTATATATACATTAACAAAGAAGCAGACGAAGAAGACTCCGGCAGCAATACCGGCGGTACTTCGGGCGGAAACGGAACTCCTGACGGAAATGGCGGTGCAACCAATCCAATAAAAGGTGGCGGAAACTCTTCGGGTAACAAGCCAAGCGGTTCTGGCACTCCGGGCGGCAATGGTGGTACAGTGGTTCCTGTTGTTCCTGTTCAGCCCGAAATGGTGTTTGGTGACATCGAAAACCACTGGGCGAAAAATGAAATACTGAATATGTATAACAAGAAGATTGTAAACGGTGTTTCATCTCAAGTCTTTGCTCCCGATAAAGAAATAACAAGAGCAGAGTTTATTGCAATTTTGGCGAGAGCCTTTGGTATAGATTCCAGTCAAGCCTTCAGGGGCACATTTAATGATGTGAAGGAAAATGAGTGGTTTGCCGGTGTTATAGAGGCTGCTGCTCAAATTGGAGTTGTGAATGGTTTTGAGGATGGATCATTCAGACCGAATGCTGTCATAACACGACAAGAAATGGCTAAAATGCTCATAGAGTTTGCTACATATGGCAAACTGGAGCTGTCGGCAGATATTGAATATCCGGAATTTGCTGACGAATCCCACATTTCCTCTTGGGCAAAAGATTATGTAAAATGTGTTGTGCAGTCAGGATTGATGGTTGGCGTGCAGGGAGATACCTTTGCACCCGAACAATCTGCAACAAGAGCTCAAGCTACAGTTGTTGCAGACAGAATTTACAAATTGATTAAAAAATAGGAAAGAAGGGTTGAATTTGAAAAGATTGATAAGTTCAATTTTATGTTTATCGATGTTTTTCACTTTAGTTTTCACAGGCACTATATATGCTCAGGACACAACCATTTCAGTAAAAGATGTTTTAACCTCCGAAATAGGTGTGCAGATCCGAGATAACGGCACAGCCCCTGAGGTTGATCCGGCGCAGATTGTTATAGACACTCGTGCAGGCGGCAACAGACGTCAGGCTTTTGTTAAATTTGATTTTAGCAAATATGCAGACAAATTAGATGACATTACTAAAATTGATTTTCTCTATGAATTTGAACAGTCTGTATTACCTGCAGTTTCCGGTGGTACAGCAAGCTGGCAGAATTTCAGTGTGTATCTTATTCCAAAGAATTTAAAAGACCTTTGGAGTCCACAGATGAAATACGCCGAGGCTCAGGAAGCAGGTCTGCTTTCAAATGATTATGTGATACACAGCGGATATCTGTACTATTCGCTTTCCAGTTGGACCAGTGCTCAATTTGAACCTGCTGTAGATTTCACAGATGCTATATTAAATTATCTCAAAAACAGCAATGGAGATATGGAAGTATTGCTCAGATTCGATTCCACAGCAAGTGACTTGGTTGCTATTTTGAGAGGTTTCGGCGATGTTAGTTCTCCGAGAATGACAATAAGCTACAACAAGAGTGTGAATGAGATACTCCAGGAAGCTTATGACGATTTTACATTCGATAAGATTTCTGACGAATTGGCAAATGATGTACATAATGACTTAAACCTTTTTACCAGATATAAATATGGCACAACCATTACATGGACCGCAGATGACCCTTGCATTGATCTCACTTCCGGTAACTATACCGGTTCTGTTAACTGGACAGAAGACAAGGATGTTACTCTCACCGCTACATTTGAAAATAGTGGTCTTACCAAAACAAGAGAGTATAAAATTTCTGTAAGAAAACCATATGATTTGTCGGAAGGCTGGTTTACCGGTAATTCAAATAAGAACTACTATAATTATTATAGAAATGGAGTTCATGCTCCTTACAATTATTCTACTACCAATGCTTCTCAGCTTCAGATTGCTGCAAGAGATGGCAGTGACTGGAGAGTGTCATTTGTAGAGTTTAATCTATTTCCGTGGCTTACATCCGAAAAATCATTGGAAGAAGTATATTGCACTTTATATACGTCATCTCCTGTTGGCGGTGGATATGCAACAGTAAGCGTATTACCTCAGGAACTGGAAGATGTATGGACATCCGGTCTTTCCCATAGAGAAGCTGAAAAGGCTGGTCTCATTGCGTACAATAAAATTGATACTTCTGACTACATTCCTTCGCAAGGCTCTACCTACATTGGATCAAACATTGCAAGTGCAATCAATCAGCACCTCAGAGAAAACCCCGGTGATGGCAGAATTGTTCTAAAAATAGAATCAAACATTTCCTCTGCAACTGTTTTGGAGAAGGTGGCACTTTGTGTTCGCTGGGCGACAAACCTGGTAAAACCCATTCCTGACCTTTCTCTCGCTTCAGTAAACTATAAAATTGATGGCGAACCCGCTCAGGCGGCAAAAGCAGGCAAGCTCAGTATTGCTCCCGTGATTGCCAACGATGGTCACAAAAACGATTTGAAAATTATAGTTGCTGTATATTCTTCCAATGATGATCAGGTAAAAGAGCTGGTATCTGTTAATGTTTATAAACATCGCACTGTTGCAGGTGAAACTACATATGCTCCGGCAGAGTTTGATGTAACAACTCTCGAAGCTGGTCAGACCGTTAAGACTATGCTTTGGTATGATTCCAATAAAAACAGACCTGTTGGTGCATCAGTACCATTGGAATAAGACTGCGTTTTGCATTGCGGCAGCAGTATCAAAGAGACTGCCGCCGCAATGTAAATATAATAATGCATCGTCTGATACATTATTAAAAGCAGATGTACAAAAGTTCCTAATTTAAAAATGTTAAATAACGCAAAAACAAAATTTTATAAGACAACTGACAGAAATGGTTATGATTTGTCTTTTGGCAACTTAGTAAAAGCCAATTATGCCTATATGATTAATATGTGCCCTTGAAGGCTTGATTGAAATTTATAAACATGGCTTAGGTCGTATCTATAACCTTTGAAAATGCATCAGGTGTGATATAAAATAGGAAAGAAGGGTTGAAAATGAAAAGATTGATAAGTACAATTTTATGTTTATCGATGTTTTTTACTTTAGTATTTCAGGGCATGATATATGCTCAGGATACAACCATTTTAATAAATGATGTTTTACCTGCTGAAACAGGTGTGGTTATCCGCAATGATGGAACAGTCCCGGAGGTTGATCCGGTTCAGATTGTTATAGACACTCGTGCCGGCGACAGCAGACGTCAGGCTTTTGTTAAATTTGATTTCAGCAAATATGCAGACAAATTAGATGACATTACTAAAATTGATTTTCTCTATGAATTTGAACAGTCTGTAATACCTCCGGTTAATGGCGGTACGGCAAGCTGGCAAAAATTCAATGTGTACCTGATTCCCAAGGATAAAAAAGACCTCTGGTCCCCGCAGATGAAATATGCCGAGGCAGACTCGGCAGGGCTGTTTTCAGAGGATTATCTGATAGCGAGTCCCTATCTGTACTATTCGCTTTCCAGCTGGACATCAGCTCAGTTTGAAAATCCTGTAGATTTCACAGAAGCAATAAAAGAATATCTCCAAAACAGTGATGGAGATATGGAAGTATTGCTCCGATTGGATTCCACGGTGTCAGATTTGGTTGCCTTATTGAGAGGCTTCAGCGATGTTAGCTCTCCAAGAATGGAAATTACCTACAACAAAAGTGTGAATGAGATACTTCAGGAAGCTTATGACGATTTTACATTCGATAAAATTTCTGACGAATTGCCAACCGATGTCCATAATGACTTAAACCTTTTTAGCAAATATAAATATGGCACAAACATTACCTGGAGTGCAAGTGACACATGCATAAACACTACCTCTAAGGACTATACAGGAGCTTTGAACTGGACAGAGGACAAAGATGTTACTCTCACCGCCACGTTTGAAAACAGCGGTCTCACAAAAACAAGGGAGTATAAAATTTCCGTAAGAGCACCATATACCACCACGGAAGGTTGGTATGTTCCGCAGAATAAAAACCCTAACTACTATAACTACTATAGAAAGAATGTTTATGCTCCTTATAATAATGCTAACACCAATGCTACTCAGATTCAGCTTGGCGGAGGCGGTGACTGGAGAATAGCATTTGTAGAATATGACATTTCGGCTTCTCTTACACCCGGAGCCACATTAGAAGAAGCATATTTCACTATGTACACAGCCTCGCCTGTTGCCAGTGGCGCATGCGCAACAGTAAGTGTATTGCCGCAGGAAATGGAAGAGGCGTGGAGCCATGACCTTACTCACAGAGGTGCTGAATTGGCAGGTCTCATTGACTACGATGAAATTGACACCTCTGACAGTATTGGTGCACAAAATTCCACCTATATTGGCTCAAATATTGCAGGTGCAATCAATAAACACCTTAGAGAAAACCCTGACGATACCAAGTTTGTTCTGAGAATAGAATCTCCCAATACCGATCCAACGGTTTTGAGCAAAACAGCACTTTGTGTTCGCACAGCGCAAGACAAGAGCGAAGGCGGTGATCCCGAAGGTGGCGATCCCGAAGGTGGCGATTCCGAAGGTGGCGATCCTGAAGGCGGCGATCCCGAAGGTGGCGATCCTGAAGGCGGCGATCCTGAAGGTGGTATTATCGATACTGGCGAACCTATGATTCCTATTTATGCAATTGCCGGCTCTATGTTCCGAAATGATTCAAGACCGGGCGAAAACGCACCCAACCCAACCATTCAGGCTCTCGACGGCAGAGGCGGTGGTAGTCAAAGAGATTTGATGTTTATGTTTGATCTCAGCGCCTACAAATCTCTGTTAGACAAAGGCGGAGATCTTAATTTCAGATACACACACGCTTCGTTCCCCATAGGTTCTGCAACTGCTTCTGACACAATGTCCATAATATTGTATCCTCAGGAGCTTGAAGCAATTTGGTCAAACACTATGGACTATTGGGCATTGGAACAAAAAGGCTTCCTTGACTACAACACTACCATATCCACCTTCCCGCTGGGCGGTGTTGGCACACATCAGTCTCCAAACCTTCTCAATGAAATTAAAGCCCATCTGGAAGCAAATACCGAAGACAGCAAGGTACTCTTGCGTATTAAAAATAATTCAACCACGGCTGTGCCTTATATGCTTGGCATGAACAATACTCCTGCAGACAGTAATGTTGCTTTGGTGATAAATCAATATCCAGCTATCGTTGAAGCTGCAAAGGCTCAGCTTACATTAGATAAGCTTACCGACGACCCTGCAGACCAAATTCGCAGAAATCTGTCGTTGCCGGCATCTTTGACAAATGGCGTTGAGGTATCGTGGCAGTCGTCAAACGAAAATGTAATAAACCCATCCACAGGCGTTGTAACCTGGCCAAACAGAGACACAGAGGTAACACTCACAGCCACTCTGTCACTCCAAGGCAACACCAAGCAAAAGGAATTTGTGCTCAATGTGGTTGAGCCTTATCCCACAATGGATCAGACTCTCACTGTTTCAAAATCCAATTTCTACAGCAGATACAGTGCAGTTCCTATGGACGGTGGATATCAGTATGTATTGGATGGCAGGCCAGGTCCCACCCGAAAAGCTTATTTGGAATTTGATTTTGCTGATTTCATGAATATAGGAATCCGCGGTGAAGATATTGAAGAAGCATATCTTACTTATTATGTGAGATATTATACTGAAGGCGGTTCAGCTTATTCTCCCATCCGCACCTCGGTAATTTCGCAAGAGGCAGAAAACAACTGGTCAAATGATGCCAATTTCGAAACCTTTGAAGCCTCCGGCGGTTTTGCTCCTGCAACAGAATTCACCGAAAACATTTGCGGTCTTGCAGAATATTCGCATACAACTGCAAATCTTGCTATGTTTATAAGAAAACACTTTATCAACAACGAAAACGATTCCAAAATAGTGCTTATGATGGAAACCACCGATGGCGGTGCATTAGTCCTTGGCGGTTACGATGAGTATGCACCCACACTGGAAATCAAAGTGAGAGACAGAAGCTATGTAGCATTAGATTATTCGACGCTTACTGAAGAAGATTCCGCATGCATAACACAGAATCTCAACATTCCAAAAAAGACATCTGTCGGCGACGCTATAACATGGACATCTGATAAAGAGAATATTATCAATTCTGAAACCGGTGATGTTACAAGACCTGCATACGGACAGAAGGATGAATACGTTACTCTCACTGCTACTTACACAAACGGCAGAGATATCACCTATACCAAGTCATTCTATTTTAATGTATTGAGTATGCGTGAAAACCCCAATGCCGACGAAACAAGACTTCTTCCCATAGACATTGCATATGTAACAGGCGGTGACAATGCTGATGATGTTATGACAAATAATAAGCTTATGGTATCTGATGATAACTATCAGGCAGCATTTATAAAATTTGATTTGTCATCACTCAAGGAATCAGATGATTTTGTAACTATGCAGCTTCGTGTTGCTCCTTCAAAATCAATCTCCGATGCCAATGCCGCATTTAATATTGCCGTAACAGGCAGTAGTTCAAACAACTGGAACAGCGAAACCCTCACCTACAACAAAGCTCAGACAATGCTCTCAGAGGGCGGCAGCGGTATTGATGTTACAGGTGCTGCTGCAGCCAATAATCTGATATATTCTCCTGACATTATGTCTTTACTTGGCGGAACCTACTATGATATCGAAGGAGATATAATAACCATAAAGCTGACTTCGCGGGACAACACATTTGAATTTTTCGGCAATGCACAAGCCCAAGAGCTTATGCCCACCTTGATTCTAAAAGATGATACAGCTACAGTTGAAGACGCATATTCTCAGCTTACATTTGACAAAATCTCGTCAGAATCCATTGATGGAATAAGAAATAATGTTAATTTGATGAAGAGTTTTAACGGTGTAGATGTCAAATGGACCTCATCAAATGATAGTGTGGTTGACTCTGCCGGCAATGTTACCAGAGGTCAGACAAATCAGCAGGTAGTGCTTACTGCTAAGCTATCTTTGGGAGATGCTGTAAAAGAAAAGAAATTCACCGTAAATGTTGTAAAACACGAAACCGATGAAGAATATCTGGAATTGCTTTTAAATTCACTTGAAATCGATGAAACAATTGTCACCGAAGATTTTGAGCTTCCTGTTCTGGACGGATTTGATATCAAATGGACCACCAACAGGGAAGATGTGCTTAAGATATCGGATAACAATGTTTCGGTAACTCCTTCTGACAACAAAGATGAAAATGTAGAGCTTGTTGCAACTGTTTCAAAAGGTTCAGCAAATGCAGACAAGGCGTTTAACCTCAAGCTTTTGAGAAAACCGTCCAAGAGTATTTTTGTAAACGCCAGAGTTCTCAGCAACGACCAAGGATTTGCAGATGTGCTGGATGCAGATATCAACAACATATGGACTCCTTCCTCTAATGAAGTAATACATCTTGATGCCGGCAAGTCAAAGGCAGTAAAAGAATTTGTTTTTGTCACAAACAGCAAGCTTTCAGGGCTGAAAATTTCATCATCTGCCGATGGCGACCGCTGGGATGATTTGACAGGCGAGATTACACAGGGGGCAAACGGTCTTGTATATTACACCTTACATTCTCAGGGATATGCTCGCTACTTTAAGATAACTCTACCTACCATTGCTGAAGGCATTAAAGCCCTTTATGCTTATTCTGCCACTACTTTATCTGACACGGTGGTGTCTTGGGATGAGATTTCAATTCCAAAAGAAACAAGTGAAAACTTTAATCTTCCCAAAGTTCTGGGCTCATTCGAGCTTAGCTGGAAGTCCGGTAATACCGATGCAATTGTAATAGATGATTATACTGCAGTTGTTAAAACCTCTGCAAAAAATCAAAATGTTGTACTTACAGCAAGCTACTACGAGAATAATAAGCTCATCGAAAGAAAATATAATGTTATTGTTAAAGGCAAAAACACTTCCGAATCATCCGGTGGAGGCAAAGGCTCAAGCTTTGGAAGCGGTGCGCATATTCCATTTTCACCGCAAATCGAATCCACAGTAGCTACATATATACCATTTACTGATTTGAATGATGCTCAATGGGCTAAGGAACACATTGTTCATCTTTATCAAAATGGTATAGTGAATGGTAAGGCTGAAGGCATTTTTGCTCCAAACGACTCCCTCACAAGAGAAGAACTTGCAAAAATCATAACAGTTGCATTCAAACTTTCAACCTCAGATGATGTAAATATGAGTTTTGCAGATGTTCCATCTGATGCATGGTATTATGATTATGTACTTGCTTTGAGTGCAAATGATCTTACCAACGGCATTGGCAACAACCAATTTGGTGTAGGTTTAAACATCACTCGTCAGGATGCCGCAACTCAGATTGCAAATATTCTCCAAAAGTGCGGAGTTGAAGTAGCCAATATTGAATCAGCTCAGTTCCCTGATGACGCAAATATTGCAGATTATGCAAAAGACAGCGTGTATTATATGCGAGCTCTTGGTATTCTGCAAGGTGATGAAAATGGATATTTCAATCCGACTTCGAGCATAACTCGTGCTGAAATTTCAAAAATAATTTGTATGGCTTTGGGGTTTGTTAGGTAAACATTAATTATTAACAGGGTGATGAATAACATCATTATATTTTGATGTGGTTTTTGTCGCCCTGTTTGCACATTTACAAAAGGAGAATTACAATTATGTTTGATGTAAAGAAAAATTTGATTCCTTTCCCACAAAAAATATCTGACAGTAAAAAAGATATTTTGATAGGGAAGATGTCTAAGGCAGATTTTGATTTCCAAAATAATGCTGTAGGAGATATTGCTCAGGAAGCAGAGAATGTTTTTTGGGAAAAAATGACCGAAAAGGCTGCAATAAATAAATTCAATTCAAAATCAACATATAAAATTAAACTTGATATAAATCCGCAGGAGATTGAATTAGGAAAGAAAAAAGACTCCTATAAAATAAAAATAACAAGCGATGAGGCTGCGCTTACCGGATATGATGAAGGTGGCTTATATTACGCTGTTGTAACATTTCTTTCTCTTGTTCATACTGATGGCGAGGATGTCTTGATTCCTGAAATTGAGATTGATGATTATCCTGATTTTAAAACCCGTTCGCAGTTTATGGAGTGTCGCTGGGGCAGCGATTTTATGACTCTTGATGACTGGAAGCACGCCATAGATTATTTTTCTAAAATGAAAATAAACAAGCTCACTATTGGTGTTTATGGTTGTTGGGGAAAAAATTATGATGATATGACTGCAGAATATTTGTATATTCCGTTCAAAAGTCATCCTGAACTTAAGACCCCCAGACATATTAAGTATTATTCAGCCAAAAACAAAAAGTGGGTTATTCGAGAGAATGTTCTCCCACCAATGTTTGAACAAGATTTTTTTGGTGAACTTGTAAAATATGGAAAAAAGAAAAACGTTATGATTTCTCCGCTGTTCAATAGTCTCGGACACAACACACTTCTTCCAAGGTTATATCCGGAAACAGCCGCAATAGATGAAAACGGGAATCCTAAAATTGCGTCCTTTTGTACTAATAATCCTGCTACATACAAGCTTATGTTCGAACTTTATGATGAAATCATTGACAGATATCTCACACCTAATGGCGTTGATGAAATTGCCATTGGTCTCGACGAGGTTTGTCTTACTCCCGAAATCAAGCTGGGTGCTAATTGCCATTGCGAAAAGTGTCAGGGTAAGGTGTTTACCGAGGATTTGATAGTATACACTATAAAGCTTTGTAAATATCTTATATCGAAGGGTATGAAGAGCATATATGTATATTTTGATATGTTTTTCTTATATGATATAAATATTCTCGATGAAACTCTGAAGCAAAGATTTATTGATGAGGGAATATATGATTATATCGTGTTTGATTGGTGGCATTACGAATCTATTGATAAAAACCTTTTCAATAAAAAACCGCATTTGGTAAACAACATATTCAGAAGCATAATAAAACCATGCACAGGCTATTATCATTGGTCCATAGCGGCGGATAGAACCGACAATATCATTAAGCTTAGCAAAATGGCACACAATTTAGGAATGGAAGGCATTGAACCTTATGGTGCATTTGATGAATGTTTTGACAAACAGTTCAAATGTAGTGCTGATTTTTCGTGGAATGCTGAGTGTGCAAATGACATAGATTTCTTCAATGAACGATATGCTGAAGTTACTTTCCCTGACAACAAGGATGAAGCAGTTGCTATTCTTAACATTATGCGTGAGCTAATGTGTGCAGATGAGTGTGAACATTTTTGTGCATCAGTTTTAGGTTTTCAGCTTGAGTATTATGGCGGTCATTCGGGGTGGGGGCCTGCACTTAAAAATTTCCCCGGTGCTCAGTTTGAAAGAATGCTTAATAACGAAAGTGATTATTTTCCATATCTTCATCAATTAAGGGAAAAGGCAGACACGGCATACAAATGGTTTGAAAGTTGCACACCTTCTCATTTGGTTGATGTATGGAAACTAATTGCAATGCATCACTATGTTCTGATAGATACTTATTGCACGTTTATTGATGTATATAAAAAGTATAACTGCAACGAAATTGATGAGCATATGGTATTGAGAGAAGTTTCCAAACTTTTCGCAGATTGGGAAAGATTGATTAAATTTGCTGAGGATGTGCGTATAGCAGCAAATACTTTTATTTACATACGCAATATGAGCATATTCAGAGAATTTATATTAAATATGAAAGTCTATCTCGAAAAGGAAATAAAATCCGGAAGAAAACCCGTTTTTGAAATAAAAGATATGGATTATGTGAAAAGTGAGTTGTATTATTACATAAGATAAATAAGTATGGAGGCTTTAACGTGACAAGAAGAATTGCTAAACTAAATAACCTTCAGTTTTTTTGGAAAGAATATAAATTATTCAAAGAAGAAATTGACAACGCAATAAACAATACTCTTACAAAGCTTGAGTTTGTGATTGGTGGTGATACAAACATATGATAAAAGCTGAAATAAAAGACCATAAGGGAGCACCCTCAATTTATGTAAATGGGGAATACATACCGCCAATTATGCATTTTGTTTGTTCAGATAATGACATAGGAAACAGAATTAATGCAGAGACCATCCTTTCGGATATGTCTGTTATGCTCAGCTCTCAAAAAAAAGCAGCAGATGCAGGAGTTCATATAATCCTCCCTGGACTATTCCTTGACATATCCGAAGGACCTGACGCTGAAAGCACTAATATGAAAGCTCTGCGACTCCTTGTTGACAACGATAACGAATGTCTTATAATTCCAAGACTTCTTCTTCCCAGAGAATCATCCGAGCTTTTGGGTATAAGCGCCGATAATAATCAACAATTCTCCGACGGCATATCCGATGATACTCCTAACTTTATCTCAAATGCCTACATCCAAAAGCATATATATTGCTTAAAACGCCTGATAAATCTCATCAAAAATGATAAAGTTTTGTCTGAGCATGTTATAGGCTATCATATTTCAGGAGGATGTACAGGAGAATATTTTCAATTGCGTTATTGGGACGGCGTGCTGGATAGCTCATTAGTAAACAGACAGTATTTCAAAAATTATCTCGAAGCTAAATATGACACAGTTCTTAATGAGCTTCCTGACATTGAAAGGCTTTCACAATATATTACCCACGGGGACAATAATTCCTCAGACAAAAAAGTATTCACAGACGACACTATGTTTTCGGACTATAATGAGTATTATTCAAAAGAAATTGTTACAATGCTTAAAACTTTTGCAAGGGTTGTCAAGGAAGAAACCGATGGTAACAGTCTCTTTGTATGCTTTTACGGATATCACTTTGAAGTGTACAACTCATATTCGGGGCATTTTGCTCTCCACGAGCTTCTTCATTGTGATGATGTTGATATTCTTGCGGGGCCTGTTTCATATTTTGACCGAAATGAGGGTGGGCTGGGTGCCTTTATGGTGGCAGCAAACACTATCACTGCTCATGGTAAGCTTTGGATAGACGAATGTGACTATCGTATGCCCGGTGCATCTGCCGAAAACGGCAGACGCGAGACGATGGTTCCATATCTTAAGGATATGGATTCCGTGGAAGAGGTAACTATGAGGCAGTGTGCCAAGGTTGCTCTTCACAAAGCAGGTGTATGGTGGATGGACCTCCCGGGATGGGGATGGTGGGATAACACCCAGAGCTGGGAAAGAGAACAAAAATCTGCAAAAATATTTTCCTGCATTCACGACAATATAAAATATGAAACTGCCGATGTTGTATATCTTTTTGATGAGCGTGCAATGGACAGAGTGTGCGATATTCGATTCGGACACAGTGACAATGCCGCTGTTGGCAGTATATTCGGACTTGGAAGAGATATTTTTGAAAAAAACAGGGCAGAGGCTTATCGCTCAGGAATGTCCTTTGACCTTCGCCTTATTGAAGATTTTTGTGATGGATATGTTGATGGTGCACAAATTTATGTTTTTGCCAATCCCTTTGGCATAATAAGGGAAGGCTTATACCACAAAGTTTGTGAAAAGCTCAAAGAGAACCAAGCAAGTGCAATATGGATGTTTGGATTTTCTCAAGACGAAGATTTTTCCTTGGTAAAATCTTTAACTGGATTTGATTTTAAAGTTACCTCTGAGCAGTGCAAAAGCTTGAACATATGTGAAGCGACCTACGATGCTTACGATGCCCAATATCTTTGTGAAGCTAAAAACGGGAAACCTTTAGGGTTTTATGAAAAAGGCGGAGTTGGATTTGCTAAAGAAAGTTATAATGGCTACACAAATTATTTCGTAGGTTTGTCCTATCTTCCCAAAGAGCTACTCCGATATATTGCTAAACAAGAAGATGTAAATATATACACCGACAGTAATGATGTATTTGTGAAAATCGGGAATTTTGCGATGCTTCACACTTCGGAAGAAGGCGACAAAATCATCCGTTTTCCTGAAGGGGCGACAGTATCGGAAATTCGCACAGATATACAGTATAACAAAAACATTATAGAATTTTGTGCACCCTTTGGCAAAACCTACATATTTAAAGAAAACATATAATACCAACATATTCGGAACATTCTATGCGAATGCTGTTGTTATGAGCAAGTATCATCAGTCGGATGACAAAAGCTTTTTTGAAAATATAACCATTGACCATATTCACGCATCGTTTTGTAAGGGCACAATTGATGTTCCGGGAAATCGCTCGCCTCTTATTAATATCGGAGAGGATATGGAAATAAAATCACTCTACATTTCTCATTTTTCAGAGATGAAACTCACAATCCGCTTCCCACAATCGGCATAAAGAAGGGAACGCACATTGGTCTGTTGAGTGTTGAGAAATATCAGCAGACCAATTCAACAGGCAAGCCAATTACGTTTATCCAAAATGACGGAATTATTGTCAGGCTTTGTCTTAATCTTGTGGATACGGGTGATGATGAGCTTATATGTACCGGAGATATTAAAAATTTTAATTAACAGTTTTAGATAATTAGAGTTTCTTTTCTTGTTTGATTATATTGAAAATCTGTTTAATTTGTGCTATACTTAAATCACAAACTATAATTGTGAATTTAGAAAGGCACGAAAACAATGAACTTAGGAAATATTTTTATTTTAGGCGACAGCTATTCCACCTTTGAGGGACACATTCCCGAGGGATATGATTTTTACTATGAGAAAGCAGCTCCTGCATATGTAACTAAACATAAATTTAAAGAAGCAGATGAGGGAGATGTAACCGATGTATCTCACACATGGTGGTACAATTTTTGCAATGAAAACGGCAATTTGATTTTAAATTCCAGTTGGTCGGGCACAACAATTTGCAACACCGGTTATAACGGAAATGACAACTCGGAAATTTCATTTATTGCAAGACTCGACAAGCTTATTGCAAAAGGGTTTTTCGCTGAAAACCACATAGACACTTTTTTTCTTTTCGGTGGAACAAACGACTCGTGGTCTGATGCTCCGGTTGGAAGATTAATGTATGGCGAATGGACAAAGGATGATTTGTACAAGGTTTTGCCTGCGTTTTGTTATCTTCTTGATCGTTTAAACACAGCATTACCAAATACAAAAGTCTATTGTATTATCAATACGGAACTGAAATCCGAAATAACGGACAACTATAAAATAGCTTGTGAGAAATATGGTGTGGATTTTATTGAACTGTCAGACATTGATAAAATATGCGGTCATCCAACCGTAAAAGGAATGTTGCAGATTAAAGAGCAGATAATAAATTTTACAGACAAATAGTTTAAATCAAAAACCTTCGGTTGTTTTATAAGACCGAAGGTTTTTTGTGGTTATTTTAAATTAAAGATTACATATATATTCTGCGCAAATCTTTGCAAAAACATTATTATCGTTTTCATCCGCACTGTGTACATATTGACAGTGAGTGCCGTTCATGACTTTCAATTTGAATTTGTCACATTCACCGTTAAAATGCTTTAAGGTAGACATCATGAGCATGGTCTGTTCATAGCGATTCTCCATGTCGTCGTCAGAGACAATGAAAAGCATTTTCGAATAATCGGGATTCTCGGTTACGTGATAAATCGGAGCTGTTTCATCGATTATAACTCTTCTTGAGTCAAAACCACGTTCTCTCAGCACATTAAAATGTGATGTGGGTTGTCCTGCATCGTGAATATATGCGTTAATATCATCGGGATTAATCTTAAAAGGTGCCAAATACTTTTTGTCAAAGCAAAGCATCATGGAGAGATATCCTCCGGCAGAGCTTCCGCCGACAATGAATTTTGTTGCGTTGCCATATTGACTGATATTATTATACACCCATGCAACTGCAGCTGCAGCATCTTTAATAAATTCAGGGTATGAAGCATAAGGATACATACGATAATTGCAAGTCACAAAGGCGATATTTTTATCGGTTAAATACTTTGCAATTACATCGGTTCCTTCTTTGTCCCCCGATTCAATTCCACCACCGTGAAAATAGATGAACACAGGAAAGCTTTCGCAATTGGGCAGATATATGTCCAGCATTTGCTGTGGATGGTTTATCTGTGCATAATTTACATCTTTAACTACTTTCATTGATATAACCTCCGTAGATAATATGTCGAATATTTATCTGATTATATCATTTTTGTTGTAATGTGTAAAATATGAGATTTGGTATAGTGCTATACCTGAAAAGTTATACCGGAAATTTCTTTTTTGTCTGAAACGGATTATTTGTTAATGCCAAGCTCTTTGATATATTTTTTCAAATTTTCCAGTCCGACGGTTATGCCGTAGATGCAATCTTCCTTGCCTTCAAATTCAAGAGCGATGTCGCCTTTGTAGCCGTGTTTTTGCATAATGGCAATGCATTGTTTAACAGGCACAATTCCTGTGCCCAACACTGCACCTCTCAGGCTGTTGCATGCTCTTGTTTCAAAAAATCCGCTTTCTTTGTCAGCTTCGTAAAAACTTTTTAAAAGCATGTCCTTTGCATGAAGATGGAAAGCATATCTGCCAACTCTCGACACGGCAAGTGCGGGGTTTTCGTCAACACATGTAAAATTCCCCATGTCAACTAAAAGTCCGAAGTTGTCGTGGTTAACAGCGTTATAAAGTCTTTCAACCCGGTCGCTGTCCTGACAAATGAAGCCGTGATTTTCAATCATGGTTTTAATGCCGAGTTTTTGTGCATATTCGGTTATTTCTCTTATACATCTTACGAGTTTTGGCAATGCAAGGTCAAAGCTTTTTTCTCCCTTAAGGTCAAATGTGGCATCGTGTCTCATAAGTTTAACTCCGAGAATCTTTGCAATGTCAACCTGAGCTTTAACATCCGAAACAATTTTTTCAAATTCTTCTTCATTGTCGTAAATGAGGTTTGATCCGACTGCATAGTTAAAAATGTCAATACCTTGTTTGTCTGCTTCTTCCTTAAGCTGATTTGCAAAATCCTCTTGTGTTGTTCCTTCGGGGGGAGTGAGATCGGTGAATTCAATCGCTTCAAATCCAATCTCTTTTGCTTTTGCAATGCAGTCAAATTGAGTCATTTTTCCGGCAGATATGTATTGCTGAAATGAGTATGAGCTAACACCTATTTTCATCATTATCATCCTTTCAATGTAAATTATGAGTTTATTTTTTTAAAATTACCGACAGTTTCGTTAACATCGCTTATGTATGCAAATGTTTTGGGATATTTTCTCAGTATTTTTTGCAGTTCAAAAATCTGATGTTTATTTATAATACAAATCAATAGATTGGTATTTTTACCGGAATACATTCCCTTGGCGGGAATCAGCGTAACGCTGTGACGGAGTTCGGTTATTATGTCTTTTGAAACTTCTTCGGAGCGGTCTGTAACAATTTCAAACTTTATTTGCTGACGCAGCCCTTTAACAATTGAATCACTGACTTTGCTTGTGAGATAAGAATAAATTATACACATGATTACCGGTTCATATTTAAAGTCATAAACAAAAAATGATGCAACGGCAACACAGCAGTTGATTGAAAATATTATCCATGACAAGCTAAGATGCGGTTTCATGCATCTTACACATGCCGAAACAATGTCCGTTCCGCCCGACGATGCATTAATTTTCATAAGATTACCGTATATGAATCCGTTGATAACACCTGCCGCAACTGCCGCGAGAGGAGAGTTTGCTTCGCTTTTGGGAGCAAATGTATATGCGGATATATCAATGCTGTATTTAAACATAAGCAAAAAGAGCGAGAAAGATATGCAAAAAAGAAATGATTTAATGGAATAATCTTTGCTTAATATTACAAATGCCATAATACACAAAGGGATATTTATGAGAAGATTCATATATCCAATGCTAAATCCCATTTTATATTGAATCATGGTTGCAACGCCGTTTATTCCTGCAGGGGCAAATTCGTTTGAAAGAATAAAAATTTCGTAATTCAGTGCCATGATAAGAGCGAGAACAATCACAGTAATATAGTTCTCTATTTGTTTCACCGGTGACGGATTCTTTTCTGCATATGATGTCATTGAAAAAGTTTCACGACTGTTTACGGTTTCTGCTTTCATAATTATCATCTCCGAAGTTAGCTTTACAAACCAACACTTTCGGTGTTGGTCGGTAGGGGTATAATAACATACCTGACTGAAAATAACAATCCAAAAACAGAATTTTTTAATTCAAATTATTTATTTGCTCCATAGCCTAAATTTATAGGGCTTTTAAAACTGATATTTCGCAGTTGAGATTATCATGTTCCATTATAATTTCACCGATCGAATCGGCTTTCACAAAGCCCGATATTGGATTTTTAACACTGTCAATGTGGCCTTTTACGTTAGCCTCAACATGAGATTTTTCAAAGCTCAAATCACAGCCTTGCATTTCGCAATCTTGCAAAACAAGGTTTTTTGCATAGCAAAGGGGCTGTGTGCCAATGATTTTGCAACGCACAAGACGAAGCGAATCGGAGTACCATGCAAGATATTCGCCTTTTATAACACTGTCATACACTGTAATGTTCTTGCCGTGCCAAAAGGCGTCCTTTGTGTTCAGGATGCTGTTTCGTATAACAACATTTTCGGCATATTGAAACGAATATTTGGCGTTCATTTCAAGACCGTCAATTTCCATGTTTTCACATTTTAAAAACGGATATTCAGAACTCATGGTTGAATTGTTTATTTTAACATCATTGCAAAACCATCCGAATTCCGTGGAATTTATGTTGCACTTTTCAAGCTTAATGTTTTTGCATTCTCTGAGAGCTTTAATACCGCCCAGTTCGCAGTTGCTTATGTCGATGTTTTCATCGTACCAAAGTGCCGCTCTGCAAGTTTCTGTCATTGAACATCCGGACATTTTGGCATTTGTCACATGCCAGAGAGGATATCTCAAAACAAAGGAGCAGTTTTCTATATTCAGATTCGAAGCTTCTTTGAGTGCCGACTCTCCGTCTGACGGACCTTCAAAATTGCAACCTATTATATTGGCACCGTCAATTGCATAGAGCGCACGTTCTTCATCGTATGTATTGTTAATATAATTTTGCATTTGTAAACCTTCCCAATATTGACTTATGTTTGTAATTTTGATATACTTTTATTATATATAAAATATAAGATTTCGCAAGTCTTTTTTTATTTTTCGGCAATATACATGAAAGGAAAAGCAATATGAAACAAAAAAAGGACATTTTAAACTTTAACTCTTTAGACAATGTTTCAAAAAAGAATATGATGAGCATAGTGATGCGTTTTAGTATACCTGCCATACTTGCGCAAATCACGTCTGTTATTATGCAATATATAGACGCCGCTATGGTTGGTAGTCTTGGGGCAAACGCTTCGGCATCAATTGGGCTTGTCAGCACAACAACCTGGCTTCTCAACGGACTTTGCACATCTGCGGTAACAGGATTTTCGGTGCAAATTGCTCAGCTTGTCGGTGCAAGGCGAAATGACGATGTGAGAAATGTGTTTCGTCAGGCATTACTGATTCTTACATGTTTTGGTATTTTTATGGGAGTTGTTGCACTTTCAATCAGTCCCCATTTGCCCGGGTGGCTTGGCGGAGACAAATCCATAAGAGCCGACAGCACAAAATATTTTACGGTTTTTGCTTTCATTCTCCCTGCAACACAATTAAGACAGCTTTGCGCAGGCTCTCTTCAGTGTAGTGGCGATATGAAAACTCCAAGCTTTCTCAGCATTGCAATGTGTTTTATGAATGTGATTTTTAATTTCATTTTCATCTTTCCCTGCCGCACTGTTTCGCTATTCGGTTCGGAATTTTCAGTATACGGAGCAAATCTCGGAGTTACAGGTGCGGCAATTGGTACGTTATGCGCCGAATATATTACGGCACTTTTGATGTTTTGGCGGGCAGCGTTTAAATCGGACAAGCTTAAATTCAGTCTCGGAGGAAGCTGGAGAGTGCAAAAGACATGTGTGAGGACTGCTCTCAAGGTATCGCTTCCGGCTGCGGTGGAACATTCGGTGCTTTGCGGTGCCTACATCACTTCAACCGTAATCATTGCCCCGCTTGGCACAGTTTCGGTGGCAGCAAATTCACTGGCAATCACCGCCGAGAGTTTTTGCTATATGCCCGGTTACGGCATCGGCAGTGCGTCAACAACTCTTGTTGGCCAAAGTCTCGGGGCAGACAGGCCACAGCTTGCAAAAAAGTTTGCTTCAACAGCGATTATCCTTGGAGTTGTAATTATGGCTCTTACAGCTGTGTTGATGTTCTTTGGTGCACCGTGGATGTTTTCTCTTCTTACTCCCGATTACGCTGTTGCAAAACTCGGCACAGATATTTTGCGTATTGAAGCCTTTGCCGAACCTCTTTATGCGGCATCCATTGTATGTGTTGGTGTGCTCAGGGGCGCAGGTGATACATTTGTCCCAAGTATATTAAACCTTGTGAGCATGTGGGGAGTGAGAATAACTCTTTCACTTTTGCTTGTTCCGGTTTTTGGTCTCTATGGCGCATGGATAGCCATGGCAACGGAGCTTTGTGTTAGGGGTATTTTGTTCCTTGTGAGAGTATATCGCGGAAAATGGACACAAAAGAAGCTGGCTGTATAATCTTAATGATATACATTGAAGTGTAGGCTTTTAAGGCTATGTTCACCCCAGGCTTTCGAAGCCATGCTGTGTTGCAGCCGCATTCAAAAGAGTGCACAGAGGTTTGGCATGAGATGTGTCGCAAAAACAAATGCCGTCATTTTCGGACAAAACGGCAAGCTTGATGTCAAAATCAACATCAGCCAAAACTTTTGCACTTCCTTTTTTGGTACCGTTCCATTTGACCATGCTGTTTGAGCAGTTGATGCTGTAGTTTTTTATGCCTGCATCTTGCCTGATGGATCCAAGCACATTCATAAGAGTGAAAACTTCTTCGCCGGCAACTGCAACAAAAATTTTGTCATCTTTTCCAAATGCGTCACCTCCGGACAAAAATACGGGAAACAGACCGTTTTCCTCCAAAAATGCGTCAATTATGCTCATTGCACGTTTGCTTTCGCCGGATATGTTGATTGAAACAAGACACAGGTTATCGGTTATTTCTGTTTTAATCATAGAAAAATTCCTTTCAAAGATTATATAATTTTTATAACAACAAATGCCACCGCAAATTTTGCGATGGCATCTTTTGTATATGAATATTATTAATATTTTATTCCTCTACAAGCTGTTGCATGTTATACATGCCGCTTTTTTTGCCTACGAGGAATTTTGCTGCCTTAACGGCACCTTCGGCAAAAACACCTTTCGATGTTGCAGTGTGTTTCAGTTCAACAATCTCGTCATTTCCGGCAAAAATAACTTCATGTTCACCAACAATTGTTCCTCCGCGAACTGCATGAAGTCCGATTTCGGTTTTTGAACGTTTTTTTCTTACCGAATGTCTGTCATACACATATTCACCTTTTTCGGTGAGTGTGTCCGAAATGGCATCTGCAATCATGATAGCAGTACCGCTGGGAGCATCAATTTTCTGATTGTGATGTTTTTCGATGATTTCAATGTCATACTTTCCTTCCAAAATGGAAGTGGCTTTTTTTACGAGATTAATAAGAAGATTAATCCCAAGTGACATGTTTGCCGAACGAAAAACAGCAACTTCATCCGAAAGCTCGTCAATGTCTGCAAGTTGTGAGTCCGAAAGTCCTGTAGTAGCAATTACGGCAGGCACTTTTTCAGACTTACAGTAGCATATGATGGAATCCAGCATAGACGGATGAGAAAAATCAATCACCACATCGGCAGGTTCCTTTATACTGTCAATATTATCATACACGGGAAATGAGTTTTTCTGCTCGGTATTAATGTCAAATCCAAACGAAATCCTTGCGTCGTCATCTGTTTCAAGAATAGATGCAATCACCTGACCCATTTTTCCGTTGCATCCGAAAAGTGCAATATTTATCATAGGTTTAATTCTCCAATAGATTATTTTAAGAGTCCGTAGTTTGCAAGAGCGGTTTTGAGCTGTGCAAGAGTATTTGGTTCCATTGAAGTGAGGGGAAGTCTCAAATCTCCTGTGTTCCAACCCATGAGACCGAGAGCGGTTTTAACAGGGATTGGGTTAACCTCGCAAAAGAGTGCATCACAAAGCTCAATCATGCCAAGCTGAAGCTTGATGGCTTCCTGAACATTGCCTTCAAGGAAATTCATAACAAGATTATGAGTTTCAACGGGAGCCACGTTTGCAACAACCGAAATCACACCTTTTCCGCCAAGTGAAAGCACAGGGAGAATCTGGTCATCATTTCCGGAATAAATGTCAAGTTCATCACCGCAAATGGAAGCAATTTTTGCAACCTGTGAAAGATCTCCGCTTGCTTCTTTTACGGCAACAATGTTGTCAATTTTGGCAAGCTCTTTTAGGGTTTCGGGTTTAATGTTACAACCGGTTCTTCCGGGCACATTGTAGAGAATAACAGGAATGTCTATGGAATTTGCAATTGCACTGAAGTGCTCAATGAGACCTTTCTGAGTTGCTTTGTTGTAGTAGGGTGTAACAGTGAGGATTGCATCTGCACCTGCACTTTGAGCAAACTTAGAAAGTTTGATTGCATGAGGAGTATCATTTGAGCCTGTTCCTGCAATTACGGGGATTCTTCCCGCAACTTTGTCAACAGTGTATTTAATTGCGGCGCAGTGTTCTTCATCAGGCATAGTTGATGCTTCGCCTGTTGTACCGCATATAATAACGGCGTCGGTTTTGTTGGCAATATGATATTCAAGCATTTTACCAAGCTCATCATAGTTTACTCCATCTTTGGTGAAAGGAGTGATAATTGCAACACCCGAACCGGTGAATACAGTTTTTTTCAATGAAAAAACCTCCCTTGTAATATGTGTATTATGATAAATCAGTTTTCAGACCAGATTTCAATAAGTTTCTGTGCAATCTGAACTGCGTTTGTTGCAGCACCTTTTCTGATGTTGTCGGCAACAACCCAAAGGTTAACACCGGAGTCAACACTTTCGTCTCTTCTGATACGTCCGACATAGGTTTCGTTTGTGCCGGCAGCATCGAGAGCGAGCGGATACACATTGTTTTCGGGATCGTCTTTGATGATGATACCGGGAGCGTTTGCAAGAACTCCTTTAAGTTCATCAAGGTCAAAATCATTGTAAAATTCGAGATTGATAGATTCGGAATGGCTGTTAAATACAGGAACACGAACAGTTGTAGCCGTTATCTTCATGTCGGGTTCGCCGAGAATCTTTCTTGTTTCATTGACCATTTTCATTTCTTCCTTAGTGTAGCCATTGGGAAGGAAAGAATCAATGTGAGGCAGACAGTTGCCTGCGATGGGGTGGGGGAACTTTTTGGGAGCTTCGCCCTTGAGACCGTTTTCAAGATCCTGATAACCTGCAAGACCGGCACCGGAAACAGCCTGATATGTAGAATATACAACTCTTTTAATTTTGTATTTGTCGTGAAGGGGTTTTAATGCAACCATAGCCTGAATTGTGGAGCAGTTGGGGTTTGCAATGATACCTTTGTTCCATTTTATGTCATCGGGGTTAACCTCGGGGACAACAAGAGGAACTTCGGGGTCCATTCTCCATGCACTGGAGTTGTCAATTACAACAACACCCTTTGATGCGGCGATGGGAGCAAATTTTTCACTTGTGCTTCCGCCTGCAGAGAAGAGTGCAATGTCAATGTCGCGGTCAAAAGAATTTTCGTTGAGCTCTTCAACGATATATTTTTTGCCCATAAACTCAATTTCCTGACCTGCACTTCGGCTTGATGCCATGAGATAGTAATTTTCAACGGGGAGTTTAATTTCTTCAAGAACTTTGAGGAAAGTTCTTCCAACCATACCTGTAGCACCAACTACGGCAATGTTGTACTTTTTCATAATAAATACCTCCAAAAAATAAAATAAAATTATTTACCATTTACCGGGATACAGCCTTATCAACCGATTGAACATAGTGTTGATTGCTAAGACAATGCATAAAAAAACCGGTTTTTAAAAACCGGGTGTATGCATGCAACTGGATTGACACATGGTCAATGCTGTGATAGCACTCCGCCCGGGGGCGACAGTCGTACGGCTGTTAACCGTATAACCAGAAATGTTTTTTGCAGACAAAACACTCTTCGGCGCCTTCACCTTTCGTGCAATTTCATTGAATTCTGCAATTCTCATCTGCATTACTCATTATCGGGCGCGCCTCTATCTTTATATTATTTAGTTCACAACTATAATAACATCTTATTTATATTATGTCAATGTGTATTTTATACATATTTTTTTCGGAGTGTGTTCCTTTTATATTAAATATACTAAAAAACAAAAGCCCGCAGAGAAGTATACTCCGGGGCTTTGAGTGATATGGGCTTAGCATCAATCAAGTTTTGTTCCGCATTTATTGCAAAAAGCAGAACCCTCAATGTCTGTGTTTCCGCAACCGGGACATGCTTTAATCGTATCGGCTTTTGTGCCGCAGAATCTGCAAAATACATCGTCATCCGAAAGGGCTACGCCGCATCCGGTGCAGATTTTTCCAATTGGTTCGGGCGCCTGGGGCTGAGGTGTTTGCATGGGCTGAGGGATGACAGGTGCCTGCACGGGCTGAGGTGTGACAGGTGCCTGCGGAGGAGGTGGTGTCGGCATTGGTTGAGGTATAACCGGGCCGGCATGAGATTTAACTTTGTTTTCTTCCTTAAGAAATTCGTTGATGTCAACGTTAAAACGCACACCCTGCACATTCCCGAGGACCTTTGAAACATCATCAACCAACTGCTGGGCATATGCTCCGTATCTGGCTCCAAACGCTTGAACCAGCGAAAAACGTAGGTCTACGGCAGTTCCGTCCTGATAGGGTATAAAGTGGATGGTGCATGAACCACCGGTGATGTTAAATTTAAATGAAAAATTCATTCCGAATGAAATTGTGTGATAGGGTTCCTGGGTGCAATTGCGACGAAATGTCGGATTGGTGGCAGCAGTAAGAAAAGCGTTATATACCGAACGAACATCGGTTGGGAAATAATAGCAAATATCTCTTCTCATAAGTACATCTCCTAATCAATTGGTATTATTATGTATTATATCATAAATATTTAAAAATGACAATAGTTTTTAAAAAGATTACATATTTGGGTCAAATACGGAGTATATATTGACTTTTTTTATATGCAGACATATAATTTATTTTGCTGAATTTCGATAAGAAAGGATAAGTCTACATGAGAAAACTTGTAACCGTGATACTCAGTTTTTTAATTTTTATGACGTCAGTTGTACCGCAAAATGCTTATGCAGTCAGCGGTGTGGTTTCTGTCTCCATTGACGGTGTGTCGGTAAATTTCAGCTATGATACCGGTTATCCGTACATAAGTCCGGAGGGAAGAACCATGGTTCCTCTGCGTGTCACAATGGAAAGCTTTGGTGCAGAAGTTTCGTGGGAAAATAATTATGCCATAATTCGCAAAGACACCACAACGGTCAGGTGTCCGGTTGGTGAAAAATGTGTTTACCGAAACAACGTGAAAATTGCCAACGATGCCGCAACCACTCTTGTAAATTCCAGGGTATATCTTCCCATAAGAGTTGTGCTTGAGGCATTTGGCGCAGAGGTTACATGGGATGGCGGTGTAAAGGTTACAAGTCCGGGTAGCGGTTCGCTTGTTTATACAATTGAAAACACACCATCGGTTACAAGAAACTACTGGGGAATATGGAACAATGCAATTTCTCAAAAAAATGCAGGGCAATACACCGCGGCAATAAACACTATCATGTCCATATCATCGGTATTCATTGACGAAAATCCCGGTGCAAGCAGTGCAATGCTTTTTAAACATCTTGGTGAATGTTATTCAAACTTAAAACAATATACAAATGCCGCAACTTGCTTTAAGCGTGAAGCATATTACTGGAGCACAACTCCGGGTATGGAGCAAAGCATGATTGACGCCAACAGACGTGCAAATCTTATAAAGACCGGAACACAGGTGTATGTAAAAAATAATGATGTGTCGATGGGAGCAAGAACCTATTTTGGCGAAACCCACGAACCCAAAGGCGGTATTTTGGTTGGAGCTTATGCCGAGGGCGATACCAACATCTACAATCCCTATGATCCGTCACGGTTTTACATGGATACCTTCCCAAGGCTTGTGGGAAAAGATATGGCGGCATATCTGCTCTATCTGCCATATGGCACAAGTGTTTCCATCTATGATACACACATTGAAGAAGCCGCCGACAGAGGGAAATTAATTCAGTTTTCCCTTGAGCCGCGAAACGGATTGTGGCAGGTAAACAGTTCCGACGGTTATCTTGTTCAGCTTGCAAAGGATATGCAGGCGAGATCTCGTGAGTGTAGGCTTGTGTTAAGATTTGCAGGTGAAATGAACGATACCACATCATTGTGGTATTCCGATCCTCAGACATACATATCAAAATTCCGCATTGTTGCCGACACCTTCCACAAATATGCACCGTCTGTTCCGATTATCTGGGCACCAAACTTTTTCCCTTCCGAAACAATTGATGAATATTATCCCGGTGATGAATATGTAGACTATGTTGGAATTTCTTCATATCAGGCACACACCCCATCTACCGACCCGCTGGGTCTTGGCGTTGACCGAAGCAGATGGAGCAATCAGCCGGATTATATTTATTCACATTACGGTTACAAAAAGCCCATCATCATTGTTGAGGGAGGGGTTTCGTGCATGGACTATGATACATGCCGTGATATAACTCCTTATGCGGCTACTCAAATGGAAGAGTTTCTTAAGTATCTCCCCATAAAATATCCCAATGTGAAAATGTTTTTTGTGTTCGATACGGACCGTGACAGATTCAAATATTGCCTTTCAAATTATCCGCAGTATCTTCAGGGGTATAAAAACGGCATATCATCATCCGACCTCTATCTTTCGGATGCTTCACGATCGGATTATACATATGATTATTACGAAATAGGAAACAATGTAAATGTCAAAGCCAAATCAACCGAGCTTTGCAGTTATGTAATAACTCCCGAAAACAATGTTTCATATGTGACCTATTCCATAAACGGAAACTACTGTGGCATAGCCTATGGTGCACCGTACTCTGTTGCGGTTGATTTTTCACCCTACAAAGGCAGTCAGGTTGAGGTGTCTGTGAGCTCTTTTGCTCCGGATCACTCTTTGCTGACAACATATACCGTTAAAGTGAATGTGGTTTGAATATAAATATAAGTATAAATAAGAAATCCACAGACAAACTCGCATTTGGTGCGAGAATGTCTGTGGATTTTGTTAAGTATAACGATACGCATAATAATTTCTAATGAGTTTAAATGTCATATTTTGAAGTGCCACAACTACATGTGCCGGTATAGTTAGGATTTATTTTCTCGCAATTGGGACATTTCCATGTATTGTTGTTAGAATTGCTTTCTCTTTTGTCGTATCTGTTTGATGTGAGTTGTGGATTCTCTTTACCGTATGTCATTCCGCTAATAAAAACAGTTCTGCTACTTATTTGGAACTTTACATCCATTATGCCGGTTGCTTTTTTGTTTTTGCTCTTTCTTCTAATTCTATCAACGCCTTGTTACATGCATTTCTGATTTTTTTATTATACATTTCGCAATCTCGTCCCAAAATCTCACAAAACATATGTACAACGGAAGTTAAAAGTCCTTTGCCATATGTAGAAGTAGCACAAATTACATGAGTATTATTTTGATTTGGAATAAATTCGGTGGTTATATGCATAATTAAATTCCTTTCGGGTTTAAATTTTTGGTTATAAATACAAAGATTATACTCCTTTCTAAATTCTCACGCAATAAAAAATGGCTCTATAATAAATGTTGGGGTATCCAACAAATAGAGCTCAATAAAATTAGAAAATGTAAAAAAAGAGAGCATATTTGTTCAAAATCCGTTATAATGGAATTGTCCAGAAACCAGAAACGGAGGAACAGGATATGCTCTC
>JAFQHQ010000055.1 GCA_017397885.1 Clostridia bacterium
ATATCTGTTTCGACTTCGAAAATCCGAATCCATAATTTTCCGCTGCGGGGATTTGGATGTAGCCTGAGCCGACGTCTGAGTGACGGAGTCGAAGGCGGTCGGACAAAGAAACAGATATTATAGAAATTTCTTTGAAAAGAACTGCGTGATTATAGAAAGTTACTCCAATTGATTTCAACGTAACTCCCCTACAAACTTCAATTTATCACATAATATTATTTTTTGTGATGTATACCAATGATAACACATTTTGATGGCAATTTCAATTGAAACATCTTTAAATTACGAAAAAATTTCGTGATTTACGAAAAATATTAGTTGGAAATATAGTTGACCTTATGTGTTTAATGAAGTATAATTAAAAAACACAAATGAATTAACAAGGAGTGCAAGCACTTGGAAATCAAAAATAAAAAAAGAACCAAAATTATCTTGCAATATCACAAATGCCATGATATGATTATTTTAACAAAAATCTATATGTAAGGAGCGATTAATATGAGCGAAACATTGGTAAAAGGACTTGCCTACCACGGCAACAGAATGATACCTCACATCAAAGACGATATGCGTCAGATTGCGGCAAACGGCTTTAACGCAGTTGTGCATATGTTTTCACACAACGACCTTCGCCGTCACAAGCTGATTATGAAGGACATTATCGAAATCTCCCGCGAAAACGGTCTTGATGTATATCTCAACAACTGGGGACTTCCCGGTGCGCCCGGTGACCCGTCTCACTTTCTCAGTGCACATCCCGGCTGTCAGCAGGTGTATAATGTTGGCGGAATATATAACCCTGCATTTCCTGCAGTAATGGTTTGCTACAACCGTCCCGAATTTATTGCATTCACAAAAGAATGGATTGATGCCGCATATGATGCAGGCGCAAGAAAGCTTACATATGACGAACCCCATATGACAACTGCCGATTTTGACGAAAACGGCAGACCGAGAGTGTGGGCTTGCAGATGCGAAGTTTGTCAAAAGCTTTTTGAAGAAAGATACGGCAGAAAAATGCCCGTTCTCTATGATGACGATGTTGAAGAATTCCGTCTTTGGACATTCACCAACTATTTTGAAACCGTGTGTGAATATGCAACCTCAAAGGGCATGGAAAATGCTCTCATCTTAAAACTTCAGGCAGACCACGGCATTTGTCTTTCTAAGGCAGAAGCTCTCTTTAAGTCGCCTCATATTCAAAACATCGGAAGCGACCCCTATCAGAGAGTTGAAGGCTATGTTGATGCTTATAAGTTTATTTATCATCCCACAAAAGAAAACATTGAGCTTTGCAAGAAATATAACAAAGACCACAATGTTTGGATAAGAGGTTTCGGTCTTCCGCAGTCAAGAGAAGAAGAAATCATAGCAGCCGCTGATGCAATTTATGATGCAGGTGCACGCAAAATCTTCATTTGGGGCTTCAGAGGCTGTGACGGCAATGACTACCACATGCACAGTCCCGAAACAGCATGGAGAGTAATGGGTGATGCTATGTCAAGAATAACCGAACGCCACAGAAACAAGCTTCTTGAAGAAGCAAGAAAAGCAGTTGGTATGGGTGAAAAGAGCAATGATACAGGATTTGATGAATATTAATATAGAATCGGGAAAAATTTTCGGTAATCTCGGTAAAATAAAAATTTTGCCCTCGGAGCTTACGGTTATTTGTCTGAAAAAGCTTTCAGACGGTGAAGAAAAGGTTTTTAAAGCCTCCGAATTTAAAAACTGCACCGCTTCAAAAAACGGTGACGGGTTTTCGGTTGTGCTTTCTTCTCCGGCTGGGATTTGTGATTTTGATGTTTTGGTTGACGTGTGTGTGAAAGGCGAAAAAGTCTCTCTCAAAACTCAAATCAAAAATAACAATCCCGATTTCACGGTTATGTATGCAGATTATCCCCACCTTGTTTTTGAGGGCAGTGATTATGATGCGTTTTTGCCAAAGTACGGCGGAATTGCAGAAAAAAACATAATGACTTCCGACTGTTCTCACAAGCTTGAGGATATGCTTTCATACCCCTGCGGATTCCACTACACAATGCAGTATTTTGCATTCTGGAACAGCACTGCATCTCTCTACACTGCCGTTCACGATGAAAACGGCGCTCTTAAAAGATTCGGCTTTGAAACAAACAAAGAAAAACAATCGGTAGAATTTGTGTGCCGTTACCCTGCCGAGGGCATGGGGCTTGGTGCCAACAGCTTTTCCCTTGCAGGCGAAATGGTGTGGCAGTGCTTTGAGGGCGACTGGTATGATGCAACCCTCATCTACAAGGATTTTGTGATAAACAATGCAAAATGGCTTGGCGAAAAGTACCGTCCCGACACTCCCGAAAGTTTTAAAAATATTCCTCTTTGGGTTATGGACTGGCTTCCCAATCTTCCGGGCAATCCCGACCCGCTTCCCGAAAGTGTGAGACCCAAGGAAGAAAATCCCGACCCGGAAAGATGGATAAAAAGACCCATTGCCCTGAAAGAAAAGCTGGGCATTCCCATTGGCTATCATCTTTACAACTGGCACACAATCCCCTTTAACAACGACTTTCCTCACTATTTTCCCGAAAAAGACGGTGTTAAAGAGGGCATAAAAAAGCTCAAAGAAAACGGAATTTCCGTTATGCCCTACATAAACGCAAAGCTCTGGGATACTTTGGACAAAGAAGACACCGATTTTGAGTTTTCGTCAAAGGCAAAAAAATGGGCGGCAAAAAAGCTTGACGGTTCGGTCTACACCGAACAGCACGCATCCCACGAAAAAACAGGGGAGCTTTGCACCCTTGCAATGATGTGTCCCACGACAGGGTTCTGGCACGATAAAATTTCTGAAGTTGTCGGAAAGCTCTTTTATGAGCTTGGTGTTGACGGAGTGTATATGGATCAGATTGCCGCATCAATGCCAAGGCCTTGCTGTGACAAAAACCACGATCATTCTCCGGGCGGAGGAAGTTGGTGGGTGAGAGGCTATGACAAAATGCTCAAAAGGTTGCAAAAAGAAAAACCGGCCTACGGCTACCTCACTACAGAGTGCAATGCCGAAAGCTTTGCAAAGCACATGGACGGCTTCTTGACATGGGTGTGGCTTCACTCCAATTCGGTGCCGGCGTTTTCTGTCATCTATTCAAACTATGTGACAATGTTCGGCAGAAACACCAACGGCAAAAAAGCAGATGACACGCCGTTTTTCAAGAGCAATCTTGCAGAGAGCTTTCTCTACGGTCAAAGCCTCGGCTGGATAAATCCTCAGGTGCTTTCCGACCCGGAAAAACTTGATTTTCTTGCAAAAATAGCAAAGCTTCGCTATGAAAAAACAAAGGTTTTCACCCACGGAACTCTTCTTCGTCCGCCATCTGTCACATCAGACATTCCGGACACCTGCTCCGAGCCTGCCATGTCTTTCACCGAGCCCTACATTGTTTCCTATGTTAAATCGGGCATATGGCAAAGGGAAGACGGCAAGTGCGAGATTTATGTGATAAACACATCAAACAAAAGTGCCAATGCAGAGATTGTGTTTGAAAAATCGAAATATGACCTTGATTTTTCAAAGCTTTCAAAGCAGTGCGGCAATGGCAGTTTTGAAGTTAAAATGAGCGATAAAACAGTTTTAATCAAGGCTTTGATTGAGCCCGATGATTATGTTGTTTTTCAGGTTTAATTTATAATACTGTGATAGTGATAAAGTGAAAAATTATTCGTCAAAAACGGCACCGGTTATCCCGATGCCGTTTTTGTTAATTAAAATCAAATCATATTTTGTTTACGGTTCATATGGAGCCGCAAAATTGAGGGGACTCACGCTTTCACCCCATACAAACGCCTTGTAGGTGTATTTTGCGTCATAATCAAGGGTTGCAGAAGCTTCGTTCTCTGCCCCAATCACCACATCGGACACTGCAACATCCGTCATAGTACCGTTATCTTTATAGGCAGCAAGAAAAAGTCGCATATTATCCGAAGCAAGAATCAGCGATGAGGTTGCAGTAAGCTTTCCGTCTGCGAGGGTGAATTTAACATCGTCTGCAACATAGCCTGTCACATCATAGTACCAATATCCGTTGCCGCTCGGTGATGTGACAACAGCAAGCTTTGCATCAGAAGGGGTATTGGCATTTTGCGAAAAAGCACCGTCTCTAAAGAAGTTCACTGAATTCGCTCCTGCCCCAAAGCTTACATTTGATGCAAGTGATGACAAATCGCCAAAGGTTCTGCGGTCAAAAACAAGCTTTTTATTTACGGAGGAAACAGAAAGTGAAGAGGTTGCGACATCTGAAACCACATCATTTTCGGGATAGTAGAAGCCTGTGTATGCAACCACATCGTCAAAGAGCGCCTTTCCGGCACCGGAGCCTGCCGGCATTATTGCCATATATTTGTGTCTTGTCTGCTGTGACTGGGATATGGGGGTTGAATTTCCCTTGTATTCTCCATCCACATAGAAATACAAACGCATACCGTTGTAGTTATAATTCATAACAACTCTGTGCCATCTTCCGGGGGTGAGTGTGCCCATTTCGGTTGAAACATTATTGATTGTCAGATAATATTTGCCCGTGGCTGCATCCCATTTAAACATGCGGTAAGCTACATCATCTCCGCTGTATTGCAGATTAATTGCCGCCACGGCATCGCCATCTGCATATACATTGAATTCAACGGTGTAGGAAGTTATATCATCGGCTGTGGCAAAAAGCTGATTTGTTCTTATGATGGCTTCTTCTGAGGTTGCACCTGTTGAGGTGAATCCTGCAGATACATCTGACTTACTCTTACCGCCAAAGCCTGCGTGATTTTCCGCAAAGGTAACATTGGTTCTGTTATATTCCCACGAATTTTTAACAAAGTTTTCAATGCCTGTCAATGTGGCGAGAGGATAGCTTTTGTTTATGGGAATGTAGAGCGTTGAGGAGCCTGCTTTCTCGGCTTTTATGTAACCGTCTGAAACAGAAGTCTGACTTGCGGTGTTTTTGTTTTTATCAACATAAGAAAGTGTGTAGCCGTTTGTTGAAGATAGGCTCGACACAAGCTCGGAGGAATCTACCTTGTATGCCGCACCGGCTGACGAAAGCGGACTTGAGAACACACAAAGTGTTCCGTCATAAATCCTAATGTTTTTGTCTGTTCCGGTTTTTATAAGTCCAACGGTCTCCATAAGCGGAACTTCAAGAATGTAATTGTCATAGATGCCTTCTGTTTTGTCCTTTTGGAACATGAGGGTTCCGTCTGCGGTGGGGATTGTTTCACTTGTGATTGCTTTTCCGGTTTTAATCTCGGCACCGAGATATTCGCCGCCTGCATTTCTGCCAAAGACCAATGTGCTTTGTCCGTTGTTTTCACCGGAAAGAAGAATATCGTTGTCGGATTTAATCTTTCCGCCGTTAACGGCGATGTCAACGGAAACAGTGTCATCGGATGAACCGAGAGAGAAAAGTGTGATTGTTCCCGACGGTGCATTGTCGGTGAAATTAAAAGTGCAGTCGGTGAAATCTACAAGGGATTTTGACCTTTGAGAAGAATCAACCGATGATGCACAGTTTGCAAAGCTCATAATCGGATTTGATGTTGTTGCTCCGGGAATGTAACCAAATTCTATGTTTTCAAAATCAAAATCATAGCCTTTGCCGTTACCGTTGTTATACATATTAAAGGTCATGAACGGACTTGCGCCAACCTTGATTTTTCCGTTTTTAAACTTTATTGCGGTTGTTTCGGGGGTTGTGTCATATTGCATGGATGCAGAAGTGGAGGTGAGCATGGTTGAAGAAGCTGAGGACAGTGTGTAACCGCCAAGGTCAATTGTCAAAGATGCCGGACCGTAGGCAAGGTTTGGATACTGGGCACCCGTGTGCTCATAATTTCTTCTCATTAAAAGAGTGTAGCCTGTTTTATAATAATATCTCATGTTGTGAAGAATATCATACCAGAGGCTCGGACTTGAGCTTGACTTGGTTTCTTCGCCAAAGGCTTTGACAAAGCTCTTGTCGGAATCCTTAAATAGAACGAAAGGATATTTCTCCACAGATTTGTATGTTTCGGGAATTGTGCCGTATTCTGTTTCAAGAACAATTTCGGCATCCTTTAAAACAATGCTTGCCTCGTCGATTACAACATCGGTTATAATTTCAGTTGCGGTGTAATCGGTGATGTAGAGGGGCTTTTCGGGATAACCGTTGGCATTTATGTCGATGACGAGTCCCTTTGAACCTTTTCCTATGTCTGCTTCATAAACCTGATATTCAAAGTCAAGCTCTGACCAGGTGTTTTCTTTGGTGAGAACATTATACATGCCCCAATCGTAGTCTATGAAGCCTGCCGGAGGATCGTGTCTTTTGGTGAGATATGCGCATACCTGACGCTCGCCGGTGTCATACATTTTCATGTTTATGCGAAATCTTCTGCCGAACCAGGATTCCGGAACCTCACTGGTCCACTGAGCCAATGTCATGGTCATGGACAAATCCTTTTTGTAATATGTGTTCGTGTAGCCGGAGCTTGTATCGGTAAGATAGGTTTTTGGTCCTACGTAAAGAGCCATACCGCTTTTGTTTTCACCGGGGATTTCCGTGTATTCATTGGTTATGTGTGCAGCCACTGCGGCGCCGCCTTTATTGACAGAGAAATCGGGTGATTTTACAAGAATTTCTCCGGGAGTTTTTGCTCTTTTGAGGAAAAATGCAATTTCACTGCCCGGTTCGGTGTCTGCCAGATATGAGGAAATATCCGCCTCATAGTAGCCGTCACTGCGAAGATACACAGTGTCCAAAAGTTCACCCGGAACAGATGAGGCGGGAGAGCTTTTTGAAAATGTTTTAACGCTGTATAGCTCAACTGCATTTGCTGCATCGTTTGACACTCTGAATCTCAGGTTGTAGGAATCTGTGTAAAATTCTGAAATAGAATCTTTGTCGGGCATTGTGAAATATACATATGTGCCCTCGGGAGTTTTGTAGGTCTTTTGGTTTCCCGCAAATGAAAGTGATTCAAACTGTTTTTCTCCTGCTGTGGAAAATGAAACTGATTTTCCCTCGGCAACGGCTACACCGTTTTCGCCTTTAAGGGTTGACGGTACGGTGACCGTGTAGGTTTCACAGCCTTCAAGTGCCTCTGAATTATATTCCCACAGGCATTTTCCGTGTGAAGGTTCCCATGTGCCGTTTAAAACTTTGCCGGTGGAATCTTTAATTGTTACCTTTGCAATTTCCGATTCCAAAACAGGTCCTGTGAACTGAACTTTTATTCTTTCGTCGGCTTCGATGTCATCTGCACCGTTTATGGGGGAAATGTATACAACATTAACCGCGCCCCCACGGAGATAATAGTCTGTCATATCATATAAAGTTTTATAGCCGTCTGCACCATAGTGCAAATCCTTGCCCTGAGCAAGTGTATGACCTATGGGAAGCTCAAGGTTGACAGAGGGAATGTCATAAATCCTGAGTACATTTGCACCGGCAGGACCGTAGTGATATTGCGCTCCCGTAACATCGTTCATGCAGATGGTGTTATAGGCAGGGCAAAAATCTTCGGTTACATACTGCTCACACGCACCTACGCTGAGATGAATGAAGTTAACGTTCGAAGCGATTCTTTCACCGTTTACGCTCTGCCAGGGTTGGGGCTCGCCGGCGTCTATGGTATAGCCGTCTTTTTCAATTGCGGTTGTGAGTCCGTTATCATAACGTGTTTCACCGTGATGTCCAACAAACTGTGAATACTGTGGCAGAGTTTCGGGGTGAGATGTGCCGAGGAAGTTAATCCATCCGCTTTTTGATATTCCATACACTCCAAGACCTGTGTCGGCGTTCCATTTGTCGAAACGGTCATCGGTTTTTGCCACATATCTGATATATCTCATGGCGGCGGTATTTATGTATTTATCATTGAAAAACTGCAGTGAATATGTGATGTTATCTCCGGTTACACCGCCGGTGTAGGAGCCTGCAAAATTGTAGATGTCATTTCTTTCTTTTTCCATAGGAACAAAGCCGTAGTCATAGGTTACGCCCACATAGCCGTTGAAAAGAAAGCCGTTAAAGTGGGGTCTTACCGCAAAGCCTTCGGAAATGGTTGCCGAGCTTGTGGCAAAGGTCATAACCGCAACCTCTTTTTCGGGATTTGTAGGATAGATGATGCTTGCATAGAGGTTATAGTCAAGGGGAGTGCCGTCAAGACGCACCGGGTCGGTGATGTCAACAGCTTTTGTGTGCTGAATGTGAATATATTCGCCCGATTCGTTATTTAAAGTTCCGTCTGCATCATACCATTGAGGCTCGGAGCCGTCAAAACCGTTTTGTGTTTCCTTTCGGCTTCCGTCGGGGCGTGTCCATTTCATAAGAAGTTCGCTGTCTCTTTTGCATCCTCTGAAATCGTTGTTCCACACTTCAACAACTCTCTCATAGGAACCGTCTGCACCGTGTTTGTCAAATTCCCAAAAGACATTTCGCATATCCACATTGTAGCCTGCAGGAACAGTGTAGATTTCCTGATAGTTATCGGAAGGGAAAACCGTTTTGTCCGAAAAAAGAGTACCTTTGCTGAGCTTGGTGCGGATTTCAATTGCTGACCAGTCGAGGTTGGGGCTTACTGCTTTTGGGTTATTGAGATAGTCAACAACCGTAACAACATAGCCTCTGTCGAGCATTGATTTTATGATGCTCACATCCGAATCGGTACCAATTCGTTCGATGCAGGTGTTAACCACATAAATGAAAATCATTGTGCCGTCGAACTTGTCGATAACCTTGCCGTGTGAGATATCATAAAAAGTGGTAGCCTCAACGGGAATACCAATGTAGCCATCGTTTGCTACGGTTACGGTATCGCCTATTTTGTATGCCGAAAGCTCGCTTTCGATAGATGTCATTGCATCACTTGCGGCTAAAGCAACATTTGCATTGCAAATTACAAATGTCGGGAGCAAAGCTATAAGCATTGCTACAATTGTGATTAAAGAAACAAACTTTTTCAAAACTTCGTCCTCCTTAATATTATTTTCATTATTTATTATATAACAGATAATGTGAAAAGTCTTGTATTATTCTGCGGAGTTTTTGTACTATTCCACAAAAATATGTTTTTTGGGGGGTTGAAATTACGGAATAGTACAAAAAATATATGGAATAATACAATTATTTCGAAAAAATATGTGGTAAAATGAAATTATAATAATAGCCTTTCAGGCTATTCTCATAAAGGAGGATATATAATTATGAAGGGAAAAAATTTCTTCAAAAGAATTACGGCAACACTTGTTATGCTTGCAGTGTTCTTTTCGGCGATTCCGATTTCTTTTGCCGCAGGCGAAGAAACTACTAAAGCAGAAAAGATATACAAGCTGTGGTATGACAAACCTGCTCCCGATGAATCGGCAGACGGAATAGTTAATCCAACCTACAATGAAGCAAGAACAAGTGGTTGGGAAAACTGGCAGTTGCCCATAGGCAACGGATATATGGGGGCGGCAATTTTCGGACGCACCGACAGAGAACGTGTGCAGCTGTCGGATAAGACACTTCACTCAACCGACAAGGGTCTTATGAACTTTGCCGAAACATATATTTTCTTCAATCACGACGAATCTGCTGTTTCAAATTATTATCGTGACCTGAATATCAGAGATTCACTTGCATCGGTTTCATATGATTATAACGGAGTAACCTATAAAAGAGAATATCTTACGAGCTACCCCGACAATGTTATGGCAATCAGGCTCACGGCAAGTGGAAGCGGAAATCTTAATTTTTCACTTGAGCCCATGATTCCCTTCCTTGCATCGGAAACAAGCATTGAGGCAGGCACAAGAACCACAACAAATATAAGAACCGGAACTGTTGTGGCAAATGAATCAACAGATGATACCATCACTCTTTCGGGGCACCTCACAGGCTTTGAAATTGACTATGAGGCACAGTACAGAATTGTTCCCACGGGCGGTACAATGACAGCTTCAAACACAGTGACAAACGGAACAGCCGACAAAGGTAAAATCACCGTAAAGGGTGCAGACAGTGCCATAATTTATGTTGCTCTTGACACTAACTACAAGCTATCCTCCGACACCTTCACAAAACCCGACAGTGTTAAGCTTTCGGGCAATCCTCACCCACACGATGCGGTGAGTGCAAGAATTGAAACTGCTGTAGGCAAGGGCTATGATGCTATTAAGGCAGACCACATCACCGATGTCAGAAAATACTTTGACAGAGTGACCTTTGACCTTGGTGCAACAGATCCCGGCATCCCCACAGACGAGCTTCTCACCAATTATAAAAACGGAAACGAAAATAAATATCTTGATGAACTGGTATATCACTACGGAAGATATCTCCTCATTGCATCATCAAGAGAAAATTCTCTCCCTGCTCATCTCACCGGTGCATGGAATGCCTATGACTATCCCATATGTCTTGCAGGCTACTGGCACAACATCAACCTGCAGATGAACTATTGGGGTGTGTTTTCATCAAACCTTACCGAGCTTTTTGAATCATATGTTAAGCTCTATGAAGCATTTTTGCCCGATGTATCGGCTGATGCAAGCGCCTACATAAAAACCGCTCATCCCCAAAACTATGACGAGAGCGGCAACAACGGTTGGGGTGCCTCAACAAGGGTAACTCCCTACAGTGCCTATGCAACACGCCCGAGCGGTATAGACGGTGCAGGCACAGGTGCCATGGCTGCAGATCTCCTGTGGGATTATTATGAATTCACAGGGGATGAAGCAATTCTTAAAAATATTGCATATCCTGCAATTTCAGGCTCTGCAAACTATATGTCAAGACAAATGGAAGAGCTCGATAGCTACCCCGGTCTTCTCCTTATCCCGAGCGCAGGCTCACCCGAAAACCATGTTAACGAAATCCCTGCCGATGGCACAGCCTTTGCTCAGGGATGGGCATACAGCAACTATCTCGACACCTTAAAGGGTGCAAAGCTTATCGGAGTGTCCGATAGTGACACAGTGGTTGGCAGAATCAACTCACAGATAGACAGAATTGACCCCATTCAGGTTGGTTATTCCGGTCAGATAAAGGAATTCCGCGAAGAAACAACCTATGGTCAATATGGAGAATGGAACCACCGTCACATTTCACACCTCATCGGTGCTTTCCCTGCAGACTTCATCAATTCCTCCACTCCTGCATGGCAGGATGCGGTTAACGTTTCTCTTAAAATGAGAGGTGACGACAGTCCGAGCAACTGGTCTTGGGAATTTGCTCACCGAATGAATGTTTTTGCACGCACCAACAAAGGTGACAAGGCATACAACATGTATCAGAGATACATAAAAGAACTCACAAAGCCAAATCTCTGGGCTAACGGTTCATTCCAGATAGACGGTAACCTGGGAGTTGTTTCGGGCGTTGACGAAATGCTTCTTCAGAGCCACGAGGGCTACATTGCACCCCTTGCGGCAATGGCACCGAGTTGGACCGAGGGTTCCTATGACGGTCTGGTTGCAAGAGGCAATTTTGTTGTTGGTGCAACATGGAAAAATGCGCAGGCAACAGAATTCAGAATCACATCCCGAAACGGCGGCGAATGCAAGGTTAAATATCCGAACATTGCAAATGCAACTCTCAAGGATTCGGACGGAAATGCGGTGCAGTTTACAGTCGACGGCGATGTTATCACCTTTAACACAACCAAAGGCAAAGCATACACAATAACCGCCATTCCCAACCACGAAAAGGTGAATGCTCCCGAAAGCCTTGAAGTTGAATACACCGAAGGTTCAAATGCAAAAATCACATGGTCAGCGGTTGACGGTGCGGCAAAATATAACCTTTATCGTGCAACAAATTCTTCTCCCACATATGACCTTGTTGCAAAAGATGTAACATTAACATCCTACACAATGGACGATGTTTCGGGTGATAAACAGTATACCTACGCAATAACAGCACTGAGCAGTGACGGCACAGAAAGCCCGAGAACAGTTTGCACAACCGTTGCGGCAATCACACCGAAGTTTGCATCGGGAACATATTTAGACTCAAAAACTCTGCAGATTGAAATTGACAAAAGCTCAACCGCCTCGGGCTACAGAATTTATGCAGACGGCGAATTTGTAACAGAATCACCCTACACTGTTATTGTTCTTGACAATGCAGACAGTTCGAAAACATACACAGTGAAAGCTGTTATAGACGAGCTTGTGGGTGCAGAAGTGGCAGTTGAAGCAAAGGATGCAACTGTTTCAAAGAAAGCTCTTTATGATGTTATTGTGAGTGCAGATGCAATAGATTTGTCGCAGTATGACGAAAGCTTTGCACAGTCAATCACAAACGAGAAAAACAAAGCAGTTGCAGTTCTTGAAGGCGATGTAACAGAAGCAGAGGTTGCAGCCGCCGCCAAAGAGCTTGGCGATGTTATCGGCAATCTTGACATGGTTATTGCCCTTGGCAAAATCATATCCTCCAACACAAGAATTGTTCCCATGGATAAGACCATAGCTGTGTTCTCACATCCCACGGAGACTTCCTACAGAATAAGCTCCGATGCCCTCATTTCCGCACTTTCAATTGAAAGCGGCTATACTCTTTCCTATGTTGATGAAAACAAAGAAGCAAATGCCACAACCCATGTGGTGTCGGGCTATATTAAAGTTTCAAAAGCAGGTCAGGACGATTGCTACATTCCAATTGTAAAAAAGGGTGCAACAATTGACAACAATCTTCAGGACAACACCATTGACAACGGCACAACAAACGCTTCATATTCATATGTTGGCGGAATCGGCGGCAAGGCAGAGAATGAAATGTCATCGGTATTCACCGTCGGCACAACTTCGTCAAAGAATATGCCCAGAATTATTGTCGGTTCAACCACGGCTTCTGACTCTTCGGCACTCAAAAAAGTGCCTTACACGGTTAAGTTCCAAATTTATGCAGACGGCGACACAACCGCCGCAGTGAACTACCGCTGGAAAGACGAAAACGATTCCTACAGATTGTTCAGATGGTATCCCGACGGAACCTACAAATATAACGTGAATGGTACTCTTGTTGAGGGCGGAACCCTTGAAAGAGGCAAATGGCACGACATTGCAATTGTTTATTGCTCACAGAAAAACAGATATGAGCTTTATGTAAATAACGAACTACAAGAGGGGGCATCCGTTTCCGTTGCCGGGAACTATTACTGCGCATTGCTTTTAGGTATGCAGTCGGAAAGTGCAAGCGGTAAAATTGCATTCTCAAACCTTGATGCATACTACGGCTACTACTATCCGCCTTTTAAGCCCACTCCGGAGCATCTTCTCACAACAATGACATCATCAAACAGCAATGTGGCAATTTTGACAGATGCAATAGCTGTGTATTCGCACCCCTCAAATACATCATATCAGATAAGCTCCGATACTCTCATATCGGCACTTAAAGCAGAAACGGGCTGGAATCTTTCCTATGTAAACAGCTCCAAAAACGCCGCATCGGTGTCTCATGTGAAATCCGGCTTTGTAAAAGCAACACACGATGAATATGCAGATGTATTTATTCCTGTTACATATAAGGGTGTAGTAATTGATAATGATTTTAGTAACAATGCTGCATCCTACAAAGGAACAACCAAGGCAACCTATGCCTACTCCGACGGAATTGCAACCTTTACTGCAGGAAATAGTGCAATTGACGGCTACACCTATGCAGGCATCGGAAACGGTGCAGGAAATGCAGATGCAATTGCCGCTCTTCCTTACACAGTGAAGTTCAAAATGAAAGTTACGGGCAATGCGGTAGGCGTGGTTAACTACCGTTGGGATGGTGACAACTACAACATCATCAGAATAAACGGTGACGGTTCATATACTCATATGAACAATGCAAATACTCAAGTTTCAGGCGGAACTCTTGCAAAAGCTGAGTGGCACGACATTACCATTGTGTATGACGCACCTGCCAACAGATTCCAGCTTTGGGTTAATGAGGAATGCAAAATTTCAAACATCGGAACAGTACCCACCAACTATTTTACAAAAATAGTGTTTGCGATTGCATCGGGCAGTTCAGACGGTACCGTTCAATTTAAGGATTTTGACACAAACTATGGCTACTACTATCCGCCCTTTAACCCCACGGCTTCATATATGCTTTCAACAATGACCTCGGATAATTCCAATATTGTTATCGGAAAAGATGCGGTTTCGGTATTCTCACATCCAATAAATGCATCCTATCAGATAAGCTCGGCAGAGCTTTTGTCTGCCATCACCATTGAAGATGGCTGGACACTCGGCTTTGCAAATGTACGCAAAGAAGACACAACCACAAACCACGTGAAAAACGGTTACATCAAGGCAACTCATGCAGAATACGGCGATGTGTTCATCCCCGTGACATGCAAGGGAGATGTTATTGATAACGACCACAGTGACAATGCCGTAACACACAAAGGCACAACAAAGGCAACCTATGCCTACTCCGACGGCGTTATGAGCCTCACCGCAGGTGCAACCGCAATGGATGCATACTCCTTCACAGGCATCGGTGCAGGTGCA
>JAFQHQ010000056.1 GCA_017397885.1 Clostridia bacterium
TAAAACCTGCCAATAAAAGTCAAGAGTAAATTTTGAGCAAAACAATTTTTGTTGGCATAGAAATTTAGGCATGACGAAAAAAGCGGAGAGCGAGAGTTTTTTGAAACTCTCCGCCTGAAAGTCTCGTCGCTATGCTCCTCGCCAAGTCAGGCGGAGAGTAAGACAATAAGATTATGTGTTTTGTTCAAGAGTTGTAAGATATTCTTTAACACGAGCATAGTAAATGCGAAGAAATTTAGCAGAACCGGCACACATGTAAGAGTAATAATGCTTGCCTTCTGAACGTTTACGGTCGATGAATTGAAAAACAGGGTCATTAACTGGTTGAGTTTTTACCAAGCAATCCATTACTTGAAATAAAGCAGCTCTTAAATGCGGAGAACCTTTTTTGGAAATAGTTCTGTTATGAGATTCAAATTTACCGGATTCATACGGCGGCGCCTCAAGACCGGCAAAGCAAACAAGAGATTCTTTCTTTTCAAAGCGTAAAACATCTCCAACCTCAGCCATAATTTGCGGACCAAGTATTCTGCCCACACCGCGAAATTCCATAACAATAGGATATTCCGGAAGTGAGCCTGCAAGCTCGGTCATCTTGTTTTCAATTACTGAAAGCGATGAACAAATACTTGTTAGTTGAATTATGGTTTGTTGCACAAGTTGTTTTGTATTCTCGTCTTTCGGAAGCAAGCCGATGTGTCCGCAAGCGGCAGCATAAATATCTTCTGCATTGCTTTCAAGGAAATAGTATCCTGCTTTATGACACCATTTCCTGTAACGCTCGGTAAAAGCTTTTTGAGATAAAGAGCAAACACATTCAGCGTGCCAAAATTTCATTGCGAAATCCAACCATTTTTCGTGACCGTCAGACTTTCTCGGTGGGGAGGAAAAAAGTTCATTAACACCCGGAAAGGTAGAGTCTGTCAAGGAAATAAAGTTGTTTTTCAGCATAGTTTTCAGCTTGTTGAATTTACGGTATTGACGGGAGTAAGCTTTTAGTTGACGCCGTACTTCATCAATAGGGGTATATGGTTTTAATTTGTTCCAATTGTCCAAGGCGTAATTTGCAATTTTGATTGCGTCAGCTTTGTCGGTTTTAACCTTTCTTATGGTGTTGTTACCGTAATTGTGAATGAGTTGTGCATGTACAACACAAACACAAAGGCCGGCATCGTAAAGTGCCCTGGCAATGGGTTCGAAGTAAACGCCGGTATACTCCATAACCACACGGGTTTCACCGCTAATCTTTAGAATGAATTTTGCCAACTCATTCAGTTCTGCGGCGGTGTGACCCACTTCAAAGGGCGTTGCGACCACTTCACCGAGCGGCCGCATGATTGCAATCATGCTCTTTCCTTTGGAAACATCAATTCCAACAGCGTTCATATGTAACCTCCAAATAGTATTTGTAATTGGTATACATCTTTTACTCATTGCCGATTCTGTTTGTTGAGTGACCCGAACGTTTCACAAAGGATTATGAGTAGTTCAATCTGCCTAAACCGAACGCTGCAACAAGAGGATGGCCGACTGTTTTATTTTCGGATGTGATTAATCCAAAGGAGCAAATGTCAGACCAATTACTCCCCTTATTGTAGCTTAGGAATGAGAACGAATAAAGCACACCTGGCTGGTGTGCTTTACCCGGCAAATATATTGTAACAAA
>JAFQHQ010000057.1 GCA_017397885.1 Clostridia bacterium
AACAATGGAAGTTGAACTTATCACTCCTATCGCTATTGAAGAAGGTCTCAGATTCGCTATCCGTGAAGGTGGCAGAACTGTAGGTTCCGGCGTTGTATCTTCAATCATTAAATAATTTTTGAAATAACAACATTTCAATAATTAAAATCCGTGATTCGAAAGAATCACGGATTTTTTTGTGTATTGTGATTGGTTGAAAAACTAAATTTGTTGAGCATGAGCTTTTTTCATCAATTTTCTTTTTACAATAATATACATCACAAGCATGGGAAGTCCCGAGGCAATCCAGGTTACCGGAAATGAATAATACACCATTTCGAGGGTGGGATTAAGCGGCCATACAAAGGATATCCATCCGATTCTTACGGCGCAAATCCCCAAAATGTTTATTAGTGTGGGCAACATTGATTTTCCCATACCTCTCAATGCACCGCCGAATATTATTCCGGGCACATAGAGAACATAAATTGATATTGCACTGTAAATTTGCACCATGCCGATTGATACAACTTCTTTGTCCGTTGTAAAAACAGATAACAAGGGCTTACCGAAAACAACTACAATTGCACTGAAGATTACGGTTAAAAATGATGTAACGGCTATTGCGGTTTTTACGATTTTCCCTATTCGTTCATATTTTTTTGCACCCATGTTCTGTCCTACAAAACAGACAACACCTTGCTCACCGGAGTTTGCAAAATAAAAAGCAAAGCACATATAGTTCCATGCAACACTGTGAGCTGCCATGGTTGTTTTGCCAAAGGAGTTTATGGCACTCTGGATAAATACATTTGAAAGGTTAAACAGTATTCCGTTAAATCCGGCGGGGACGCCGATTGTCAGGATTTCCCAAAACTCTTTTTTATGGATTTTAAGCTTGGAAAAGGAGAAATGCAATCCGTGTGAGCCTTTTGAAAAAACCATTAAAACCAAAACAGCGGAAACTATTTGAGATGCCACTGTTCCTATGGCAACTCCCGAAACGCCAAGACCGAAGCCGACAACACATATTATGTTAAGAATAACATTTACAATTCCCGACAGTGCCAAAATGTAAAGAGGTCTTTTTGTGTCACCAACGGCGCGAAGTGTTGCCGATGCAAAAAAGTACACCAGGTTTGCAGGAGCACCCACGAAAAACAGTCTCATATATAGGGTGGCTTTGTCAATAACATTGTTCGGAGTGCCCATCAGCTCCAATAAATATCTTGAACCCAAAATCCCGATCAGCATCAGCGGTATGCCAAATAGGATGCCCATCAAAACCGAAGTGTGAAACGCTCGGTCCAAACCTTCATGGTCGTTTGCACCACACATCCTGGCACAAACAACATTGGTTCCTACAGAAAGGTTAGTGAAAAAAGTCGCAATCAGTCCGCACAGTGATGCTGTTGAACCGACTGCCGCAAGGGCAGTAGCTCCGTTTTTGGCAAAATTTCCGACAATCATAGAATCGGCGGAATTGTAAAATTGTTGCAAAAAACCCGTCAGAATAATAGGAATAATAAACAGTGTATAATTTTTTGCAATGTTTCCATGGGTAAGAGGGCTTGGTGTGTCCATAATTATCTCCTATGCCAGAAATTTGCCCATCCAGTTTTTCAGATAATTTTCCTGAATCGGGAATTCGTGAATACCTTCAAATACGTTAAAGTCTATCCATGACAAATTATCACATACAGATTCAAGATCCTCAAATTCATTTTTTGCGGCCTCTGCTTTGAAAAGCTCATCATTGTTTCCTACAACAATCGACAAGTGTCTCGGATAAATCAAAAGCGCAATTTCGTTGTCTAAGAATTTTTGTGCACTTTTATCCCACATCCAATCGGACCAGTTGTGAGTGTAGCGATTGTTATAAAAGCTTGAACTCAACGCCATTTTTATTCTTGTATCACAGGCTGTAGTGAAAAGAGTATAAAATCCTCCGTACGAAAGGCCAACCATTCCGATTTTTTCGGTGTCGGTTTGATGCAGTGAAGAAAAATAGTTTATACTTTTCATAATTGCATAAACTTCCACAGAGGTAATGGAACTTCCAATCTGTTTCAGACTCACATCAATTGCTTTTCTGTCATAGTCAATGCCGTATGTTGCCGAATGCCACAAAAGAAGCTGTGGTGCAAACGCATTTACTCCGTATGCCAAAACACGTTTGGTCATGTTGTTGTAGTTTGAACTGTCAAAGAATCCGGAACATATCTCAGGTGTTCCCATTCCGCCGTGCTGACAAATCACAAACGGTCTTTTCTTACCGTCAGAATGTTCAAAATATATCCCGTAAAACCACAAATCGGGCAGAACTTCAATTTGCATACGATAAATTGAAATATCGCCGTCTTCGGCTACAAATGTCTTTTTGATGTTTGGTATATCATTTGTATCAAAGAATTCATTCAGCGGATAACCAAGCATTTCTTTTAATTCGGTTCTGTATTTTTCGCCGTTTTCAATAATATCCTTGCGTCGCTCTTTTCTTGTTTCATCTGCTTTTTTTCGCAGAGTATCCACAAGATTGTTAATTCCGTTCAGATATTCCCGGCGGAAAACATTTCCTTGCCATCTGTTTTCGCAATAGCTCATTTTTGCAGTCTGGTATAATGTAAATGACTCATCTAACAGTCATTACAAATATACCTTTCTCCTTTCTATCAACCTTTTAATCCGTGGTTGATTACGGTTTTAAACATTGGTATTATATAAATAAGTGATGTGGATTTGTATTTCAGTCT
>JAFQHQ010000005.1 GCA_017397885.1 Clostridia bacterium
ACTTTCTCTGAAAATATCGCCCTGTTTTAAATCAATAAACAGGCAGGGCTTGTTAAAGTGCGCCACTTTCCGGGAATTTAACGATAAATCAATTCATTATTTTATTAAATTCCTCTTGACATATCACCGCCGGACTTTTTTGACCATTTTACAAATTGTACAAATACCACTTACCATCTATTTGTACAGCCGAAAGTGTCCGCTTGCGGGAATCTGTTGTTCCATTGCGGTCAAGCTTCATCGTACAACTGATGTTAAGGCCCTTGTCAGCCTTTATTCCCGATGGTGCATTGGAATTTATTTCTTTTATCTGCGAATCTCCCATATCAGTTACAAAAACATCGTCAATTGAAACCTCATAGTCTTCAAACTTTGAAAACATAACATACAACTCATCACCTATTTCATCATAGGTTGCTCCGTAGAATTCTTCAAGTTGTTCATCGGAAAGAGCTGAAATTACAGTTATATTTCCAAGAGTGTTTATATCACCGATGTTGAGGGAATGTACATACTCTTCAACAAGTTCTTTTGCTTTCGGAGCAGATGCAGATTCTTCGGGAGCACTCCAAAAACGCAAATACACAAAGCATCCGCCAATTCCGAGAGTTATGACAATCAAAATTGATAGAATGATGTTTGTAACTCTGCATGTGCTTTTTATAAACTGTTCGCTTTCGGGCGAAGTTTCCGGCGGCTGATCCGCATTGTATTTTGAGTTTACAAAATCGTCGGTTCTTGTTGCCGGGCGCGAAGTCGACGGTGGATAGCCGGGCGATACCGGGCGCGAAGTCGACGATGGGTAGCCGGGCGATACCGGACGTGAAGTCGGCGGTGGGTAGCCGGGCGATACCGGACGTGAAGTCGGCGGTGGGTAGCCGGGCGATACCGGACGTGAAGTCGGCGGTGGGTAGCCGGGCGATACCGGACGTGAAGCCGACGGTGGGTAGCCGGGCGATACCGGACGTGAAGCCGGCGGTGGGTAGCCGGGCGATACCGGACGTGAAGTCGACGGTGGGTAGCCGGGCGATACCGGACGTGAAGTCGACGGTGGGTAGCCGGGCGATACCGGACGTGAAGCCGGCGGAGAATATAATGGCGCAGCAGAACGTGTTGGCGGTGCAGGCTTAAATTTTGGCATTTCTTTTTTTGTTGCAATCTCACCGGTAATGGCATTCGCTCCGCATATGGGACATATTGTTATACCATCATCAATACGCGAACTGCAATTTTTGCAAAATATCATTTTCCCCTCCAACTATTCAAATATTAGCTATACACACTAATAAAACATTATTCTTTAGGAATCAAAGGTGGCATTAAATCCATAATACACCACTCATCATCAACTTGAATAAATTGAAACGTAAAAGCATAATTCTTGTAAGTATCAGCATCTGATACTTCATCATCCACCGGTATACTTATATACTGAAACATTCTGGTATCTGTCAGTTCATGTCCGGATTTGAGTTTTTCATTAATTCTGCTAATGTCTCCTTCTGACATGTCAATGGTCTTTGATTCCATAAAAACAAATTCGTATCCACTATCTACATATTTATTGAAGAGATCCTCAATAGTATTAATGGATTTATTATGTTCATCTTCGTCAACATTAGTTACTTCCAAAATTGTCAAACTCAGAAATGCGTCAAAATCATCATCTTCAATGGCTTCGTTAATTTTAGAAATCACGTCAGAAATCTGACCATCGTCGGAATTCACATCAGCTTGATTTGAATCTGTTTCATCAACGGAATCCTTTTCTTTCTTTTCGCTATCAGCTGTATCTTTATCAGTGGTTTTATCATCAATATCTTTTTTCTTGTCAGCTTTTTTGTCTTCTTCGTCAGTTGTATCTTCATCGATATCGCTGGTTGCTTCTTTATCTTCATTTACATTTGAATCGGAAATATCTTCAACAGATGAACTGCTTGCAGGTTCAGAGCCAAACCATCCAAAAGGATCGATAAAATATGCAGCAACAGCCAAACCGGCAACCAACACAACTGAAATTATAAGAATAATAAGCCAAGTCTTTTTCTTTTTCTTTGGCGGTTCATATTCGTGAGGATAATATCCGGGTATGGCTCCATAGGCAGAAGATTCATCAACAACCACATCTCTGACAGCATCCACGTCAGGGACAGGAATTGCACGTGAAGCAGAAACTGTACCCGGAACAGGTGAATCAACTTCAACCTTTATATCTTCGGAAGGTACAACCGGAGCAGGAGAATCCATACGGATTGTTGCCTCGGAATCATATTCAGGTGCGGGAGCAGGTGCAGGTGCGGGTGCAGGTGCGGGTGCGGGCGCGGGTGCAGGTGCGGGCGCCGGTGCAGGTGCGGGCGCGGGCGCAGGAGCGGGTGCCGGAGCGGGCGCGGGCGCGGGTGTCGGAGCGGATGCGGGTGCCGGAGCGGGTGCCGACTCTGCGGATGGAGTTGTAATTTTAAGCGAACTTGAGCCGGATGGTGAAACACCGCCGGTACTCATTCCGCAGATGGGACAAACAGATGCACCATCATCAATTCGTGAACTGCAATTCTTACAAAAATTCATATGTATTACCTCCTTAACGGATTTGTTTCTTTTTTAATGAAACTTGAAACCTTATATGTTTGCTTTTACTGACAAATAGATATACGTATTTATTATAACAACATTGAAGTGATTTTTCAACACATTTTTTAAAAATTTACAAAAAATTATATTTTTGCAAATAATAAAACCGCAAAGAACAAATCTCTGCGGTTTTAAATCTTTTAAGTTATACGTCAACTTATGCAACTTCAGCGGATGATGATTCTGCTGATGCTTCAGCAGCTTCAGCTGCTTTTTTTGCTTCTTCTTCAGCTTTTTTTGCTTCTTCAGCTGCTTTCTTTGCTTCTTCAACAAGAACTTTTGTATCATCAAATGCTATGTCTTTTACTGTTGTTACACACCATTTGCCATCAACTTTACATACTTCAATTTCAAAGGGTCTGACAACTTCACCGTATGTAACATCGCATTTGAGCTGATATGCAGCTGTAACCTTAACACCATACTCTTTATCATATTTAGAATTAAGGTAATTAACAGCTTTTTCATTTAACTTTGTTTCTTCAGTGTATTTAACTGACAAAGCATCTGCTGCATCATAAGCTGATGCCCATGAAGTAATTTCAGCTTCACTTGCAGAGTTAATGCCGTTTAATTCTTCAACTTTAGCTGCAACATCGTCTGCATGCTTAACACCCTGAACTGATTCCTGAACTGATTTGAGATAATCTTCGACTGCTGCCCTGTAGCCTGTGTCTTTTTCTGCTTCCTTGGAACATCCAACGAATGCACAAACGGAAACAACCATTACCAATGCGAGAATTACAGAAACAAGTCTGCTTTTGTTACTTTTCATGATAAAAACCTCCATTTAATAAAAAAATATTTTGTATGAGGGCTATGCCCGATAAACAGATATAATAATCTGTTCATACACATTTTAAAATTACGAAATTATTTGTGCAGGAAAACCTGTTGAAGAAGTGATGAATCGTTATCATCCTTTTCCATTTCCATAATTCCGACCATGCTTTCATCCCATTTTGCAACAACGGGACTTTCTGCCTGAACCTTGAGAGCATATTCAAGGTCTTCGCATTCATAATATCCGAAAAGGTGATCTCCGGTATTCCAAATTGTATAGTTGTGAACACCTGCTTCGTTGAGCACTGCCGTCATTTCGGGCCATATTTCGTCATGGCGCTTAATGTATTCGGCTTTTTTGCCCGGACAGAGCACTGCATGCCATGCAAATCTTTCCATTTTCTCACCTCCGAACATTACACACATGGTATTATAACACTTAATTCCAAATTTTTCAATAGTAAATATAAAAAATTTAAAAATTTATTCATATTCTCTTTTCAAGCTCTTTTGAAAGCTCTTCATAGCCGGGTTTGCCAAGGAGAGCAAACATGTTTTTCTTGTAAGCTTCAACGCCCGGCTGGTCAAAGGGATTTACACCGAGAATGTATCCGCTGATTGCACAAGCTTTTTCAAAGAAATACACAAGATTGCCGAAATAGTAAGGTGAAATTTCGGGGATGTTAATTACAATGTTTGGTGCATTTCCGTCGGTGTGAGCAAGAAGTGTTCCCTGGAAAGCCTTGGTGTTTACGGTGTCTACACTCATGCCCGCAAGGAAGTTGAGACCGTCAACATTGTCTTCATCAAATGGGAATTCAAGGTCTTTTTTGGGTTTTTCCACATTGAGAACGGTTTCAAAAAGAATTCTTGAGCCATCCTGAATGTACTGACCCATGGAGTGAAGATCGGTTGAAAAGCTTACCGATGCAGGGAAAATACCACGGTTGTCCTTGCCTTCGCTTTCGCCGTAGAGCTGTTTCCACCATTCGGAAAAATATACAAGGCAAGGTTCGTAGTTAACCATGAGTTCAACGGATTTGCCTTTGCGATTTAAAATGTTTCTGAGTGCGGCATACTGATAGCAAATATTTTCTTCATAGGGCTTTTTGTATTCTTCTCTTGCATCCTGCGCGCCTTTCATCATTTCATCAATATTGATGCCTGCGGCGGCAATGGGAAGAAGACCGACCGCTGTGAGAACAGAAAATCTTCCGCCAACATCATCGGGAATTACAAAGGTTTCATAGCCTTCTTTATCGGCAAAGGTTTTGAGGGCACCTCTTGCTTTGTCGGTTGTGGCATAGATTCTTGATTTTGCTTCGTCTGCACCGTATTTTTCGATAAGCATTGCACGAAGAATGCGGAAAGCAAGTGCAGGCTCTGTGGTTGTGCCGGATTTTGAAATTATATTCACGCTGAAATCCTTGTCTTTAACAAGCTCGATAACATCGGCAAGATAGCTTGAGCTGATGGAATTTCCGGCATAAATGATTTTGGGTGTACCCTTTCCGGCATTTAAGTTATAGAATGAATCGGTGAGCATTTCAATTGCGGCTCTTGCACCAAGGTATGATCCGCCGATGCCAACAACCACCAAAACCTCGGAATCACTCTGAATTTTTTTTGCTGCTTTTTTTATACGTTCAAATTCATCTTTGTCATAGTCCACAGGCAAGTCAATCCAGCCCAAGAAATCATTTCCCGGACCCTTGCGGCTGTCCAAAAGAGCCGCCGCCGCATTGACAGACGATGCCATATTTGCTGTTTCTTCGTTTGATACAAAGCCCGAAAGCTTTGAAGTGTCGAGTGTAATCATAATATTAACCTCCTGATTTATTATATATATTTTATCATATTATCCTATATTTAGCAAGATAATTTTGACAGGTGTCAGTTTTCACTTTTGGGGTCTCTCTGCATGAGTTCAAGCACGGCTTCTTTGGGATTTTTACCCTCATACAGAACTTCATATGCCTTTTGAACGATTGGCATTTCAACTTCATGTTTTTTTGCAAGGGCATGAGCCGCCTTGCAGTTTTGCACACCCTCAACAACCATATGAACGGTTTCAATTGCTTCGTCAAGGGTTTTGCCCTCACCAATTAAAATTCCTGCTCTGCGATTTCGGGAGTGCATGGATGTGCAGGTTACAATGAGGTCGCCTATGCCGCTTAAGCCCCAGAAGGTTTCGGCTTCGGCACCCATTTTGGTTCCGAGACGGGCAATTTCTCGAATACCTCTTGTCATAAGTGCGGCTTTAGTGTTATCTCCAAAGCCTATGCCATCTATGATGCCTGCGCAAAGAGCAATTATGTTTTTGAGTGCACCACCAAGCTCAACGCCCAAAACATCGGTACCCGAGTATACTCTGAAGTGATCTGACATGAAAATTTTCTGAACAAATTCGGCATATCTCACATCCTTGCAGGCGACAATGTTTGTGGTGGGGATTCCTCTTGCAACCTCCTCGGCATGTGACGGACCGCTCATAACGGCAATTCTCGCCTGAGGAATTACCTCCTCTGCCACATCGGAAAGGGTTTTTAGTGTGCTTTCTTCAAGCCCTTTGGAAAGAATGACAATCACCGTGCCGTCATCAACAAAAGGTGCCATCTGCTCACAAGTGGAACGAATAACCTTTGATGGAGTTACAAGCACAATGAGATCTTTGCCGCCAACACATGAAATGTCGGCTGTATAGCAAATATCTTTTGAAAGAGCAATCCCCGGCAAAAAAGCCTTGTTTTCAAGCTCTGTTTTAAGACAATCGCTTTCTTCCTGTTTCCATGACCATAGTGTCACACTGTGACCCTTTTTTAAAAGATGCATTGCGGCGGCTGTGCCCCATCCTCCGGAGCCTACAACCGCTATTTTTTGTCTTGACATATTAATTTCTCCTCTTCTGCAGGCAGTGCCTGCAACCAAGTCGCGTGCACAACTTGATATACACTCATGCTCGCGAACAAAACTCACAATATATTTTCAAATATAAATACATTTATTATAAATAAAAACTCAATACGTTAAATTGATGTATAAAGACCATATAATTTGGCATATTCACCGTCTTTTTCCATAAGCTCTGCATGTGTTCCGCTCTCTGAAATGCCGTTTTCGGTGAGAACAATGATTTTTGTGGCATTTTTTATGGTTGTGAGACGGTGAGCAATGGTAAATGTGGTGCGATTTTTGGCAAGGCGTTCAAGAGATTTTTGAACAATGAGCTCGCTCTCGTTGTCAAGGGCACTGGTCGCCTCATCCAAAATGAGAATTGGCGGATTTTTAAGAAACAGCCTTGCAATGGAAACTCTTTGCTTCTGACCGCCGGAAAGTTTTAGTCCGCGCTCGCCCACATAGGTGTCGTAGCCGTCGGGCAGTGACATGATAAAGTCGTGAGCACCTGCATTTTTTGCGGCTTCAATTATGTCCTCTTCTTTGGCATTTGGGCATCCGTAGGTTATGTTTTCTTTAACTGTGCCGCTGAAAAGATACACATCCTGCTGAACAACACCAATGTTGTTACGAAGGGATTTGAGGGTTACATCTTTAACAGATATACCATCTATTTTTATATCCCCCTCCGTGAGGTCATAGAACCTTGGCAAGAGATTGCATAGAGTTGTTTTTCCGCTGCCCGAAGGTCCTACAATTGCGATGTTTTCACCTTTTTTAACTTCTATATCTATATGAGATAGAACATCATCATTTGTTCCTTCATAGGCAAAAGTGATATTTTCGAATCGGATATTTCCGGATACATTTGTCATTTCTTTGGCGTTTTCGGAATCTTTGATATCAGGTTCTTCGTTCATGATTTCGTTAAAACGCTCGATGCCGGTGATACCTCTCTGGAACTGCTCGGTAAATTCAACAAGCTTTCTGATGGATGTTATAAGAGTCTGAATGTAGAGAAGATATGCCACAAGGTCAGCGGCTGTGATGTGACCTTTGATCATGAAAATTGAACCGACCGTGATTATTGCAACATACATAACGCCGTCAAAAAATCTCGTGCAAGCCTGAAACCGTGCCATGAACTTGTAGGAAAGTTTTTTGCGTTCGAAAAACTGCTTGTTTCCGTCTTCAAAACGTGCTTCTTCTTTTTCTTCGTTGGCAAAACTTTTTACAACTCTGATGCCGAGAAGACAGTCTTCAACCTGTGCGTTCAGCTCACCAATTTGCTCACGCTGTTTTTTGAATGCGTTTTTCATACCTTTTCTGAAAAAGATAATGGCAATGAGCATCAGCGGTAAAAGAGCAAACATGATAAGTGTAAGAGGAACATTTATTGAACAAAGGATTACAAACGAACCGATAATCTTTATGCCGCAAATGAAAAGCTCTTCGGGGCAGTGGTGAGCAAACTCGGTGATGTCGAAAAGGTCATTGGATATCCTCGACATTATCTGCCCTACTTTTGCGTTGTCATAATAGTTGTATGAAAGCTTCATGAGATGTGAGAACATATCACGTCTCATGTCGGTTTCAATTCTTGCACCCATAACATGTCCCGTGTTTGCCATATAATAATTGGCAAAGGTGTCCACAAGACGAAGGAACAAATAGAGTGCGCCCATTTTGAGCACCGTTGAAACAAGCAGTGACGATTCACCAAGCTGTGCGGCATTTGTGATGTAGCGCACAATCATGGGAAGCACAAGCTCGCACACGGTTGTAAGGCAGGCACACAAAAGGTCTAAAATAATTATACCCACATAGGGCTTGTAATATTTTGTAAATGAAAAAAGACTTCCGTATTTTTTGTTGTTTTTCATATTTGTTCACCAGATCCAAAATTTTTCTATTGTATTATATTTTACCACATATTACATCTGAGAGCAAGTAAAAAATTGACATATGATAATAATTTATGTTACAATGAATTAGAGTACAAATTGGAGTTTGTCGGGATGGTTGAAAAACAATAATGAAAATCAACCACGGGGCATTTCCCGAAAACACATACGAACTTTCGTAAGCGAATTTCGAAAATTTGATGTCCCACACGAACCGCTCCGCACCGCATCAACCAGATGCGTGCTCGCTAATTTTGGCTATTTAAGG
>JAFQHQ010000058.1 GCA_017397885.1 Clostridia bacterium
AAAAACTTCTTTGAACTATCCAAGTGCGAAAAAATATGGATTTTTGGTGCGGAAAGCGAAGTTGGGCTGACGCCCTACAAGCTTGACAATCCAAAAAGGCATGATTTTTCACACTTGCAGAGCGTGCTCAGTTCGAATCTCCGGCGGCTTTAAGCAGATGCGTCAGTATCCGAACTCGCCTGAATTGAGTAAAATAGCCGTTTACCGTCGTTGTCGGTCTTGAAATCCGTCAGGATTCCTTCAACCCTCCGCCTCGGTAACCAACAATTTTATCTCAATTCAGGTTCAGAGACTTTTCGGTGTGGGATTTTTGCGTCAATGGGAGGCAAAATATCCGATAATACTGACGTATTTGAGAATATTTTAACGAAGCAGTGGCGTAAAAATCCACACCAAAAACGGGTTCGGATATTGACGCGTCTGCTTAACGACCGACACTTTAGTGTCGGTCGTTAACAATAGGCAATATTTCATATATGGATGAAGCTGTATTGTCGTATGTCTGCGTATTTTAATGTTGCGAAAGGAAGATTTTTATGATTATACAATCAGATTGGCACATACACAGCGAATGCTCATACGACGCATCGCTTAAACTTGAAGAAATTGCAAATAAAGCAAAGGAAACAGGAATTAAAAAACTCGGAATTACCGATCATTTGAATTTTAATGATGAAAAATTTTTGAGTGATTTGAAATCGTCTGCAGAAAGTGTGACAGAGTATCAAAAGAATCATCCCGAATTTATACTTGGAGTTGAACTTACTCCAATAGCAAAACCGGAATTTGATTATATTCAAAAGCATAAAACAAGGCTTGGTTATGTTCCTCCTGTCACGGCTAAACCTTACGATCCGGAATTTGCACTTACGAAAGAACAGCTTTCAGCACTCGGGGTTCGCTATGCAGTCGGTGCTGCCCACTGGAGCCTTGATGCATCGGTGGCGAAAGGTTCTTTGGATGATATTAATTCTGTTATTAAAGAGTGGTATCGTCAGCAAATGTGGATTGCTTGTGATGATAGGGTTACAATATTCGGTCATCCGTGGTATAACGGTCAATCTGCCTGGTATGATGATTTTTCAGTTATTCCCCGTTCAATGAATATGGATATTGCCTATGCTATCAAAGAAAACAAAAAATATGTTGAATGCAACGAAGGTGTGCTTTGTGCGCCGACAACAACCGAAAAATTCCGCAGGCAATATGCAGAATTCATAAGAGAACTTTTCGAAATGGGAATTCCCGTAACCTATGGCTCAGATTCTCATTCGCAATATGCATCTTGTCATGAAGAAATGGAAAAAATACTTGCAGATGTCGGGTTTAAAGACGGTGATTTTTCCGAAATCAAAGAGGTGGATTTTTGGTTCTGACTTTATATGATTGTATAAAGATTGTCGAAATTTGACGAAAGGGAGAAATCATTATGCTGAATATAGAATTAGAAAAAATTCTTGATAAAGAGATGAGAAGAATGAAGGAATATAGTGTCAGTGTACCTGTAAATTGTATGAATCTTGATGAAATAGGTCGTGAAAAAGTCTTAGCA
>JAFQHQ010000059.1 GCA_017397885.1 Clostridia bacterium
CTACCTACTGAGCTACAGAGGCAAATATACGACCGAGAAGGGGCTCGAACCCTCGACCTCCAGCGTGACAGGCTGGCATTCTAACCAGCTGAACTACTCGGCCATATATGATGGGAGCTACAGGGCTCGAACCTGTGACCCTCTGCTTGTAAGGCAGATGCTCTCCCAGCTGAGCTAAGCTCCCAAAGCTTAATGCCGTCTCACTTGACGACTTGATTATTATAATATACTTTGCTCACAATGTCAAGCTTTTTTTGAAAAATTTTTTTTATTTTTTCATTTTTTTGGAAAATCACCAAAAAACAATTCAAAAAATCATTTTGTCAATGCAATGCATACAAATATATTATACCTTAAAATGCAAATAGTATTCAAAACATAATACAAAACAGCAATATTAAAAATAGAGGGAATGTAAATTAATTTGCTGAATTTGCTGAATTAATTTACAGTCCCCTTTAGTGTTGGTTGTTAATACTATCTTCTGTTTTTCTTTCCGAAAATCATCACAAAAAGCAATATGATAACCAATGCTCCCAAAATGATGACTGCGGTTTTCATGGTTCCGTCAAAACTGGATTGGCTGTTTCCGTTTTTCTGATCATTTTCCGAAGCACCACTGCCATCGGCAGAGTCTGCGTTTGTCTCGTCATTTGAAGAATCATCATCATTCAAAGACGGATTTGCCACAGGCTTGTCCTCGTCGGGTTCCTGAGGTTTTTTATCTTCTGTGTTTTCGGCAGGCTCTTTGTCCGAATCGGCTTCGGGGAAGGTCATGCTGTTTACAAGTGTTGCGGCATATGTCTGATTTTGAGAAGTAAGAGAATCGTGCGTTGTATATCTGGCTGTAATTTGTTTACCGTTATACAGAGCAACATAAGAAATTCTTCCGCTGTTACCGGAGGAGCAAGTTACTTTTACAAATTCAACGCCCGAACTGCTTTTAAAAATTTCGGAACTAACATCAACATCGCCCGATTTAAAGCTTGTTTTTTCTGCACTTATTATTTCATCGATACACTCTGCCGCAGATCCGCCCGCAGTTGAAATTGTGGGGCTTGCAATGCTAAGCGAAAAATCACTGTATCCGTCTTTTTCCATGGCATAAAGACATTGATTGTCTATCTGAAGCTGATACATCATGGAATCATACTCTACACCGTAATGATCAAAGCCTTCATAATCGGCAGGAGTGTCTTTGGTGAACACATACATATCATCGGGAATGGAAACAGAATAGCCGTCTATACCCAAATTATATGAGGTTGATGCATAAACATTGCCAAAAACAGGTATCAAACACATTATCATGCAAATTATCAGCGAGAAAATCTTTTTACTTTTCATATCCACTGTTCTCCTTTCAAAAGGCTGTGTCAGCTTATGGAAGAACCATCCGAAATGTCGTCTGTTCTTTCGGGAGAAAGTACAGAGAGTTTGTCGCCGTCCATTGCCGCAAGAATCATACCCTGCGAAAGAACGCCGCGGAGTTTAACGGGTTTGAGGTTTGTTACAACAACAACCTTTTTGCCGACAAGCTCTTCGGGCTTGTAATATTTTGCAATTCCGGACACAATCTGACGAACTTCGTCACCGATTTTAATCTGTGACACAAGAAGTCTTTCTGCACCTTCAACGGGTTTGCTCTCTAAAACTACCCCAACCTTCATTTCAACCTTGGCAAAATCGTCAATTGAAATTTCGGCAGGTGTTTCGCATTTCTCTTTTTTATCAGCTTTTTTGTCTTTTTTCTTATCTTCTTTTTTGGGCTCTTCTTTTTTCTCTTCGGCATCACCAAACATGTCTTTTGAAACCTCTTCGAGCTTCTTGGCTTCGTCAAGTCTGCCAAAGAGCGGTGTAGCCTCGCCCACGCTTACGGTCTTATCTGCATTAAAGGCAGAAAGGGAAGCATAGTCGGTTTCGGAAGTATTAATCTGAGCAAAGATTTTTTCGGAGGTTTCGGGCATAAATGCAGAAAGAAGAACGCCAATGAAACGAATGCCTTCCACAAGATTGCAAAGCACGGTCTTGAGACGGTCTGCCTTTGTTTCGTCCTTTGCAAGTGCCCAGGGCATTGTTTCGTCGATATATTTGTTGCAGCGACGTGCAAGACTCATGATGAGTTCTAAAGAATCTGCCACTCTGAGCTCCTTCATGCGGTCTGAAACCTGCTTAACGGTTTCTTCTGCCAAAGAAATAAGCTCTGCATCAACGTCTTCCGACACATTGGGGTTTTTGAGATCCTTGCCGAAATATTTGTTAACCATTGCAACAGTTCTGTTGACAAGATTTCCAAGGGTGTTTGCAAGGTCTGCATTGTAGCGTGAAATGATTGTTTCAAGAGTAATTGTGCCGTCTGCCGCAAAAGGCATTTCTCTGAGCACATAATATCTGATGGCATCCACACCAAAATGCTTAACCAAATCATCGGCATACATTACATTGCCCTTTGATTTGCTCATTTTGTCATTTCCCGAAAGAAGCCAGGGATGACCGAAAATCTGCTTGGGAAGCGGCTCACCAAGTGCCATGAGCATGATTGGCCAGTAGATTGTGTGGAAACGGAGAATGTCTTTTCCTATGATGTGAACATTTGCCGGCCAGTATTTGCGGTAAAGGTCGGAGTTTTCTTCTGTGTCATAGCCGAGAGCTGTGATGTAGTTTGAAAGTGCATCAATCCACACATAGATAACATGCTTGTCGTCAAAGGTTACGGGAACGCCCCATTTGAATGATGTTCTCGACACACAAAGATCCTGAAGTCCCGGTTTTAAGAAGTTGTTTACCATTTCTTTTCTTCTTGATTCGGGCTGAATGAATTCGGGATTTTCTTCAATGTGTTTCATGAGAGCATCCTGATATTTGCTCATTTTAAAGAAGTATGCTTCTTCCTTGGTTTCGGTTACGGGTCTGCCGCAATCGGGGCAAATGCCGCCCTCTGCCTGGGTTTCGGTGAAGAAGCTTTCGCAGGGAACACAATAGAGACCCGAATATTCACCTTTGTAGATATCACCCTTGTCATAGAGCTTTTTGAAAATCTTCTGAACGGTTTTTTCGTGATAATCGTCGGTGGTTCTGATGAATTTGTCATAGCTCGAATTCATGAGATCCCAAATGTTTTTTATCTCTCCTGCAACACCGTCAACATATTCCTTGGGTGTGATGCCGCATTCGTTTGCAATCTGTTCGATTTTCTGACCGTGTTCGTCGGTTCCGGTAAGGAAGAAAACATCTTTTCCGATGAGACGGTTATATCTGGCAATGGCATCGGTAAGTACAATTTCATAGGTGTTGCCTATATGAGGCTTCCTTGAAGTATATGCAATTGCCGTGGTTATATAGAACTTTTCTTTTTCCATTTCTTTCATCCTCTCTATTGCACAAATGAGTGCAAATTTATAGATGATAATATTATACCATCTTTTGAAATGATTTACAAGCCTATTTTTATGATTATACACTTACAAAGCCAAGTTTTGTTAAAATTTTGTCTATATCACACATACAGCATTTATTGATTTTATAAAAACTTTGTGATATAATAATGTAATGTATGGAAATTTGTTTTTTCATACAGAATAAAAATTCCGGATATGGTGAATTTAATGGAAGAAAGATTTTCAAGAACCGAAATGATGCTTGGAAAAGATGCCCTCGATACTCTTAAAAATGCCACGGTGGCAGTTTTTGGTGTTGGGGGAGTTGGCGGTGCCTGTGTTGAAGCCCTCGCAAGAGGCGGTGTGGGACATCTTGTTCTCATCGATTCGGACACGGTTTCCGTTTCAAACATCAACAGACAAATCATTGCACTCACCTCCACCGTGGGCATGGCAAAGGTTGAAGCGGCAAAAAAACGCATTGAAGACATTTGCCCTCACACAAAGATTACAACTCACGAGTGCTTCTTTCTTCCCGAAAATGCAGACGACTTTGATTTTTCACTCTTTGACTATGTGGTTGATGCAGTAGACACCGTCAGTGCAAAGCTTGAAATTGCAGTTCGTGCCTCCGAGGCAGGTGTGAGAGTCATTTCTGCCATGGGCGCAGGAAACAAGCTTGACCCTTCCGGCTTTAAGGTGGCAGATGTTTATGACACAAAGGTGTGTCCCCTTGCAAGAGCCATGCGGACAAACCTCAAAAAAAGAGGGGTAAAAAAGCTTAAATGTGTCTATTCGGAGGAACTGCCGTTCATTCCAAAACATATGCAAGCCAAGGCGGATGAAAAACCCGTTCCCGGTTCGGTATCTTTTGTACCGCCGGTCATGGGATATATCATGGCAGGCGAGGTAATCCTTGACCTTACAAAAACAAATCGGTAAATGAATTCACATATCAAAAATACATTTTATCCTACAAAAAGAGGTGTTATATATGCAGGTATATGCAGATAACGCGGCTACAACAAAAATGTCAAAAACCGCAATAGAAGCCATGATGCCCTATATGGAAGGCATCTACGGTAATCCATCGAGCCTTCATTCAATTGGTCAGGAAGCAGCCGAAGCTCTGGCAAATGCAAGAGAAAGAGTTGCAAACTGCCTTGGATGTGAGCCCAAAGAAATTATTTTCACCTCCGGCGGAAGCGAAGCAGACAATCAGGCAATTGTGTCTGCCGCCAAAAACGGAGAAAGAAAAAACAAAAAACACATTATTTCAACCGCTTTCGAACACCACGCAGTGCTTCACACTCTTAAAAAGCTTGAAAAACAGGGGTTTGAAATCACTCTGCTCGATGTTCACGAAAACGGTCTTATCACAGCCGAAGAAGTTAAAGCGGCAATTCGCCCCGACACATGCCTTGTGACGGTTATGTATGCCAACAACGAAATCGGCACAATTCAGCCAATCAGCCAAATCGGTGCAGTGTGCCGCGAAATGGGTGTACCTTTCCACACCGATGCTGTTCAGGCGGCAGGTCACATAAAGATTAATGTTGAAGAACAAAACATAGACATGCTTTCTCTCTCAGCCCACAAATTCCACGGTCCCAAAGGTGTTGGCGCAATGTATGTTAAAAAAGGCATAATCATTCACAACATCATTGAAGGCGGCGCACAGGAAAGAGGCAAAAGAGGCGGCACCGAAAACATTCCCGCAATCATGGGTATGGCGGCGGCTCTTGAAGAAAGCTGTGCAAACATTGAAGAAAACTCAAAAAAAGTTTCGGCAATGAGAGACAAGCTTATTGAAGGACTTTCAAAAATCCCCCACTCCATTTTGAACGGTGATGCAAAAAGCAGACTTCCCGGCAATGTTAACATGTGCTTTGAGGGCATTGAAGGCGAATCACTTCTTCTCATGCTTGATATGCACGGAGTGTGTGCATCCTCGGGTTCGGCTTGCACCTCGGGATCTCTCGATCCGAGCCATGTGCTCCTTGCCATCGGCAGACCACACGAAATTGCTCACGGTTCGCTGAGACTTTCGATTTGCGAAGCAAATACCGATGAAGAAATCGACCATATCATAGAGAAAGTTGCTCAGGTTGTGGAATATCTCAGAAATATGTCTCCCGTTTGGAGAGATTTGACGGAAGGAAGGAAAAATTATGTTATACAGTGAAAAAGTTATGGATCATTTCACCAATCCCCGTAATGTGGGCGTTATTGACGATGCCGACGGCGTTGGTGAGGTTGGCAATGCAAAATGCGGAGATATCATGAAAATATATCTCAAAATAGAAAATGACATCATTGTTGATGTTAAATTTAACACATTCGGTTGCGGAAGCGCCATTGCATCAAGCTCCATGGCAACCGAAATGATAAAAGGCAGAAGAGTAGACGAAGCCCTTGAACTTACAAACAAAGCCGTTGTCGAAGCGCTCGACGGTCTTCCCCCTGCAAAGGTGCACTGCTCCGTTCTTGCGGAAGAAGCAGTGAAAAAAGCAATCAAAGACTATTATGACAAAAACGGCATCGAATATGATCACAGCCTTTTCCCCGATTGCGGAAACTGTGAGCATTGCCACAACTGATATTGCATCAAAAGGGCGATCGTAGCGGTCGCCCTTTAGTTTTTATGATGCTATATTCAAATTGGAATTTATCGAGCTGTTTGAAAAATAATAATGAAAATCGACCACGGGGCATTTCCCGAAAACACATACGAACTTTCGCATGAGAATTTCGAAAATTTGATGTCCCACACAAACCGCTCCGCACCGCATCAACCAGATGCGTGCTCGCTAATTTTGGCTATTTAAGGAAACTGATTTACGCCAAAATTTTCGGCGTGACATCAAATTTTCGAAAACTTTCGTATGACTGTTTTCTGAAAATGCCCCGTTGTCGATTTTGCCGAGTTTGTGCGACTTTCAAACATTCGAGTGAGGCACAAATGTGAAGTTTTGAAATTATTTATAA
>JAFQHQ010000060.1 GCA_017397885.1 Clostridia bacterium
GTTTTTGAGAAAGGGTTCTCAAGCACTTCTTTTGAGAAATATCTCAAAGCTCTTTTCGCAGGAGGCTTCTGCAGGCAGCCTCCTGCACCACCGCCCGCCGCTGATGTTTTTTCGGCAAAATTCCCTGTTTTAATGTCGGCAAATAACGAACCCTACGTTATTTGCTCACCATTAAAAACAGATTTTGCCTAAAAAAACATAGGCGGAAGACGCCTTGGTGTTAATGTGATTAAGATTATAAATAATTTCAAAACTTCACATTTGTGCCTCGCTCGAATGTTTGAAAATTGCACAAACTCGGCAAAATCGACCACGGGGCATTTTCAGAAAACAGTCATACGAACGGTTTCGAAAATTTGATGTCACGCCGAAAATTTTGGCGTAAATCAGTTTCATTAAATAGCCAAAATTAGCGAGCACGCATCTGATTGATGCGGTGCGGAGCGGTTCGTGTGGGACATCAAGTTTTCGAAATTCGCTTACGAAAGTTCGTATGTGTTTTCGGGAAATGCCCCGTGGTTGATTTTCATTATTATTTTTCAAACAGCCCGACAAACTCCAATTTGAATTAATTAAGGAATGAGAAATCAAAATGAATGATTATTTAATAAGAGCCGTAAGTGAAGACGGAAGCATAAGAGCTTTCGGTTGCTATTCAAAAACAATTGCCGACACCGCAAGACGCTATCACGGTACATCTCCCGTGGCAACGGCGGCAATAGGCAGACTACTCACCGCCGCATCCATGATGGGTGCAATGTTAAAAGGCGAAGAAGAAATCATAACTCTGCAAATGACAGGTTCCGGTCCCATGGGCAGAGTCATGGCGGTGGGAAGCCCCGACGGAAGTGTAAAGGGCTATGTGGGTCAGCCCCTTGTTGACCTTCCTCTAAATGCACAAGGCAAGCTTGACGTTGGCGGAGCCATTGGAAAAGACGGTTTTCTCACCGTCATAACCGACCTTGGTCTCAAAGAGCCGTTCATAGGCAAAATCCCCCTCGTTTCCGGTGAAATCGGTGATGACCTTGCGCAGTATTTTGCCGTGTCCGAGCAGGTACCCTCTGTTGTGGCACTTGGGGTTTTGGTGGACAAGGATTTGTCGGTTAAAACATCGGGAGGCATCATCATTCAGGTTATGCCCGGTGCTTTGGATGCAACTCTCGACATCCTTGAAGAAAACATCAAAAACATCACTTCCGTAACTCAGATGCTTGACGAGGGTATGAGTGTTGAAGATATTTTGTATGTTGCGCTTCGTGGCATTGATTATCACATTACCGAGAAAAAAGATGTTCAATACAAGTGCAACTGCTCCCGTGAAAGGGTGAGCCGCGTGCTTGCATCCGTTGGCGAAACCGAGCTTGAAGCAATTATCGAAGAAGACGGCAAAGCCGAGCTTTGTTGCCAGTTCTGCCCCGAAAAATACGAATTTAACAAAGAAGAACTTGAAGCAATTCTTGAAGGCATAAGAGAAGAAAAACGAAATGCAAAGGAGTCGGAAAATGATTAAAGCATGTATATTTGATCTTGACGGAACTTTGTTAAACACACTTTTCACAATCAGCTCACTTGCAAACAATGCCCTTGAAAAACATGGCATTGAAGCCATTGACCCCGAAGAAGTTAAATATATGATAGGGGACGGAACAAAAAAGCTCATCGGGCGAATGCTTGAAAGACGCAATGTGGATTTGGACGAAAGTTTTGACGATGTCTACAAGTCATTCATGAAAGAATATGACAAAGGTGTGACCGACGGCACAAGACCCTATGACGGAATTCCCGAGCTCCTTGCAGAGCTTGGCACAATGGGAATTGAGGCATGCGTCCTCTCCAACAAACCCGACAAAGCCGCTCGTGAAACCGTTAAGCTGTTTTTCGGCGATCTCATTGATGTGACCTACGGTGCAAGAGACGATGTTGCCTTAAAGCCCGATCCCGAAGGTCTTGAAAAGCTTTTTGATGAAATCGGTTTTTCGGCTGATGAATGTCTCTACATAGGTGATACCGCAGTTGACATGCTCACCGGTAAAAACGGCGGTTGTTTTACAATTGGTGTTACATGGGGCTTTCGTGACAAAAAAGAGCTTGAAGAAAACGGTGCAGATGTCATTGTTGACACTCCCCGGGAAATTTTGAAATATATAAATCGTTAAAAATTGAATGGTGAAACAATCGCTTGATTTGTTCACCATTCTTTTTATGGTAAATTCGAATATATATTATTTTCAAAAAGTGCGAATATACCATAGAATGATTTTGTTTTTTTATATAAAATAGAGCTATGTTTAATGTCGAACGGGATATATGTAACCGCCTTCGGTATTGGCTGTTATGACGAATTTTTATAATCAGGAGATGATAAATTATGAAAGACGGCAGTGTATATATGTGGATGCAGCTTCTGGGCTTTGACCGCAATGACGAGGACAAGGGTGTAAAAAGATACATAGAACAAACAGGTTTTGTACCGGACGGAGTTTGTGCGCTTCTTTTCCATCCCGACTTTTTCCACCAGCACAGAGGCATGGAAGAGGAATATGTTCTTCATCCGGACAACTGTTCCTACTACGGTATTCCGCGTAATGTTGAAAGAGAGCGTCAGCCCTGGACAAACTATGATTTCAGAGACCTTGCCGACAATCTTCACAAACACGGCTCAAAGCTGTATGCCGGCATTTTCGGAAACAGTCTCAACAATAAATTTCATGATGAATGGATAAATGACCATCCGGAAGTGAGACGCCACTCCAACACGGGCGGAGAGGGCATGATTACTTTGTTTGCTCTCAAACGCTTTAAGGATGGCACATACTATGAAGACTTTTTCATAGATAAAGTGTGTGAGGCTCTCACAGACTATCACCTGGACGGCATACACCTTGCAGACGGCTTTTGCCCTCCCGGTGCCGGCATGACCTGGAAAATGGAATATTCCACGGATTTTATCGATCAGTTTATCACTCATTCAAAGGTAACTCTTCCGCCGGATATTATGGCTACAATGGGCGACGACAGTAAAGATGCTGAAATACTTCGCTCAAAATACATTTATGCAAACCTTCGTGAGGAATATATCAATTTCATGGCTTGGCGTTGGGAGCAGTTTTTCAAAAAGCTTTGTGATCGTGTTCATGCCATCGGCAAAGAAGTTTCCACACTTGCAATGTATTGCAGTGACCCCTTTGAGACACTTTACTGCATGGGTATAGACCTCAAACGTCTTGTAAACGCAGGGGTAGACCGCATCACGGCAAACATTCTCTCTGCAAGCTGCGGAATTGTAAACCCCGACAATTATCCGTATTATTTCCACAAATATATGGCTCTTGCGCCCACCACTGCAGCATTTTTGCCCAAGGGTCATCTTGTTTCCATGCTCGGACTTCAGGATGCTTCCGAGGAGTGGAGCATGATAAACCACGCTCCCTGCCATCATGAAAGGGATATGTATACCATGATGTCCTACCAGATGATAGATGCAGACGGCATCAATCGTGCCCTTGGCGGATTCTTCCTTTGCCTTGCAGACGGTATCCCCAAAAGAGATTGGGACTGGGAGAGAGAACGTCTTGAAATTGCTCTTTCTTCAAAAGCCGAAAGCGTGATTTCGCCTGCCATGTATTGGTCAGATTATGCCTTTGATAACATGCTTCATGAATATATTCACACTCGCAGATGGACACCGTTTAAGCATTTTTATGAAATCAGCAAAGCAGGTACACATCTTTGTGCTACCGTTCGTCCCGAGGGTCTTGAAAACTACAGCGGCACACTGTTTGTTCCAAACTTTGACATGCTTTCTGCCGATGAACAAAAGGCAATTGCCTCCTATGACAGATGTGCTGTTTTCGCAACCGCATGCCCCGGATTTAAACCCGAAGAATTTGGCATAAATCCGTCGTTTAGATTTGATGATAAATTCTCGGCTTACCCAATGACAGCTTTTGTTTTCGGCTGTGATGTGAGCGACGAAATTAGAACTGCGGTTGCAGAGCTTGTCAGCGCAGACGACGGCACACCAAACCTTGAAGGCGACCTTACACAGGTTGAAGAGCCGACATGGTCCATTCTTCTTGACACTCTCACATTCTCAAAAGTGAACAAAGGTTTTCTTGATGCAATGGCATTGGTTCTCGGCAAAATTGTTGATTGTCCCTTTGAGGTTGATAAACCTCATTCAATCATAAAAATGCCCGACGGAGCCTACAGAACATACATTTTCAACGATGTTGACCACAAGTATCACCGTGCATTTGTAAAAGCAAAAGATGACCTTGAATTTAAAGATGCAAATATCATCAGCAAATTCCCCATACTTCCGCCGAGATGGATGGATGTGTCCACCAATCAGCAGGTTTATCTTTATACCGAAGAAGTCAAAGTGAAAAAAGGCTTTGAAGTAAAACTTCAGCCTGCAGGCGTAACAATTGTAGATATTTATATGAAATAAAATGAGACAAAAAAACTGTACGCTTTTCACAGAAATAGCATTTTTTTGTTGACACTATAGCCGGATGCTGTTAAAATGGTTAAAGATATTATTAACAATCAACGCCGGATATGTCTTAAATAGTGAATTTTCGGTATGTTTTGAATTTTAGTCCTTAAATGCGGATGTGTGAGAAAGGAGAAAAATATGAAACCACCAAAAAGAATAGCCGCCATAAACGATTTGTCGGGAGCAAGCAGATGCTCTCTTACAACGGCTCTTCCCATAATTTCGTCCATGGGCATAAACTGCTGTGTTATGCCTACGGCAATCCTTTCAAATCACACAGGCTACAGCACCTACTTTTTTGAGGACTGCACTTCGCAGATGAGTGAATTTTCAAAAAAATGGAAAGAACTCGATTTAAAATTCGACTGCATCTATTCGGGGTTCCTCGGCTCGGAGTCACAAATTGAAACCGTTGAAAAATTTGTTTCCGATTTTAAAGACGAGAATACATTAATTGTTGTTGACCCGGTTATGGGTGATAACGGTGAAATCTATACCACCTACACCGAGGCTCTTTGTGACGAAATGAAACGCCTTGTTGCCATGGCAGATATTGTCACCCCAAACATCACCGAAGCGTGCAGTTTAAGCGGCTGTGACTATTTTGGTGAAACAGCCGATGAAGATAAGCTCACCGATATTTGTAAACGCATTTGTGACCTTGGGGCAAAAAGCGTTGTCCTCACCGGATGTAAAGGTAAAAAGAGCATAAGCAATTTTGTTTATGACGGGAAAAACACTTCCATGTATTCCTCGGAGCTTGTTCCGAAGTATTACACGGGTACAGGCGATGTTTTTGCATCACTCATTGCCGGTCTTGCGACAAAAGGGTTTTCGGTTTTTGAAGCAACAGAGTTTGCCACAGACTTTGTGCACAAAATCACAACCTATTCCTATGAGATTGACATGGACATAAACGAAGGCGTTGCCTACGAGGGTTTTCTCGGACTTCTCAGTGCAATTGAAGATAAAAAATAAAAATCAAAAACAAATTAAAACCTGATGTAAAGGGAATGTAAATTAATTCAGCAAATTCAGCAAATTAATTTACATTCCCTTTTGTAATGCTGTGAACTTAAAGGATAAATTGGAGTTTAGCGCTCCGGCATGAAAACGCCGGTTGTTTTTGAGAAAGGGTTCTCAAGCACTTCTTTTGAGAAATATCTCAAAGCTCTTTTCGCAGGAGGCTTCTGCAGGCAGCCTCCTGCACCACCGCCCGCCGCTGATGTTTTTTCGGCAAAATTCCCTGTTTTAATGTCGGCA
>JAFQHQ010000061.1 GCA_017397885.1 Clostridia bacterium
AGCGGTCGAAGATAAGGCATACACCCTGTGAGGGTGAGTGCCTTGATTCGGGAACCGCAACCCGAAAGGTCGTTGATTTGGCGAGAGAGCAAAAGTTTGAAATTGGGTATTTAAAGTCGGAAGAAGGCAATCCTGCACCCACAAGGAAAGCCTTGTCGTTTCAATAACGGCAAGGCTTTTGTCATGTCCAAAAAACGGTCATTTGATGCCGAACCAGACCGATCTATTCCAATTTTTTTGGTCGGCATTTGGTCGGCGCAATAATTTTTTTGGGGTGGCAGGGTGGCGATTCGACGTCGGTCGATAGATTTTGCTTGTGTAATTTTTAACTGTAAATCCATAGAGGTTTACAGTTATTTTTTTGATATAATTGGCATAGTTAATTTTTTTGTTTTTGATAAATGATATACACTTTATTCATTGCTCTCCGAAAAATTCTTCCACGGAGTAAACGCAATCAAACATAAAACAAATCCCACAACAGACATACATGCAAGTACAAGCCATACTGCAGTCCAACTATAATCATCTGCAATTCTTGTGAGTGCATAGTTGCCTACTACAATACCAAGTGATGCCATGGCATTAATAATTCCGGCTGTAGTTCCGTTAAAGCCGTATGGTGTAAAAGGAAGAGCCATAAAAGTTGCAATATATGATCCTGCAGCTGCAATAAGAACAACCATGGATACAATTATCAGTATAATCCACATGTTAATCTTGCCTATAAGCAGCATTGATGCCAACAACGGAACGAGAACTGAAAAAACGATACCCATTGCCAGAGCTTGGTTGTATGTTCTTTTTTTGCATATAAAATCCATTGTTATTTTTCCGGAAATACCAAAAAAGATAGGGATTAGATTAAGGATACTTGAAACTGATGGCGTTATATTATCATAACTTTCATTTATCATAGTGGGAATAATTGTTTGTATTCCTTGCTCAAATACGGTTCGAATAACAACAGCTGGAAGAAGTATTATAAGTCCGCTTTTTATGAGTAGTTTAGAAAAACCTGCTTTTTTATTTTTTTCAGGTAGTTTATATTCGGGAAGATGTGCCACACCGTGAGAAGTGATATTATCGCTGACCATTCTTTTATCAAAGAAATTACCTGCAATAATCCAAAATATAAAGCACGCAATGAGTGATATTGCCGAAATCTCAAAGTTGGAACGCCAACTTGAAGCAAATCCTGCAAAAATATAACTCAAAACCAAACCGACTGATGAAGAAAGCATTATGTAAAAAATGCCATTGTGTCTGTGGACAGGTGATAGTTTTGTTGACACAATTTTAAAAATAGATGGCCATATGCCGAACTGGACAGCTGCATTAAGTGACCATACAATAATCATTATATGATAATTGTATGTAAGTGAAATAATTATGTTTGCAATTGCAGCACCTGCCAAGCCTGTAGCAATAAGCCTGTAGGGAGAGTATTTATCTGCTGCCATGCCACCAAAAATTTGAAAAGTTGCATATACAAGGTAAAAAGCGGCACCGATTGTTCCGGTCTGGGTTTTAGTCAGAACGCCTTCGTTGACAAGAAGCACCATTGCAGCTGCATAGCAGTTTTTGGTCATATAAGTAAAAGCGTATATGAGAGCTACACTTAAAAAAAGCAATACACTAAGTCGCTCATTTGCCATGTATTTGTCTTTCATTGATAATTCATCTCCGGATTAATAATTGTTTCCTTAAAAATCATGTAAGTTCAGGTGATTCTTCGGATTCGGATGCTAAACTGTGCATTTCTTGATAATACTTTGTTGGTGTTTGTAAAAATGATTCTTTAAACAGCTTTGAAAAATATTTGGGATCCGAATAGCCGCAGTTTAAAGCTATATCGCTAATGCATGAAAAACCCTGTTTCATAAGAGTTACTGCGTGTTGCATACGGATTGTATTTATGTATTTGGATATACCGATACCAAACTCTTTTTTGAATGAGTGCGAAATATATTTTTGGTTATATCTAAGAGCATTACTGAGATACTCAAGAGAAAGCTCCGGCATAGAAAAATGGTCATCAATATATTTTTTTATCATAGAAACAAGGTCTACTTTAGGTTTGTCGTTTTCATTTTCCATAATAAGCCGCTCTCCGATATATGAAAAAACATACAGAAGTATGCTTTCGCTTAAAATGTCGCATAGCTCAGGTTTTGATCTAAGACCTTTTTCCAAAAACAATTCGACTTCATTACATTCGGGGAAGTAATGATTTTGCTGTGATATACCAATTTTTTTCATAATCATATTTGCACGTGTTCCGAGGAAACTTATATATATACAAGAAAAATCATTTGGTGAATCAACGCAAAAAGGCATTGATGGAAAAGTGAAAAATATGTCACCTTTTTTTAGTTCAATTTGTTTGTCAGTAGTATTTAAAATGCCACTTCCTGAATAAACATAATGCATTTTATATATTGACTGTGATGAAAATCTTGTATATATATCGGCATTTGCTTCAAGGACTAAATGAACAGTGTGTATTGAATGATAATCTTTATGATATGGAATATAATGGCATACATTTTTCTTCAAAACTCATCACCTCGGGGTGAGTATAGCATATTTTGATGTTGTATTCAAGGGATATCTAACTAAATTCGACTAAGTTATAGAAAAAATCTGTTTTATATGTAAAAATATTATGTTAAAATGAAAAAAATGTAGTATTGGGTGTGTAAATATGGCGTCAAAAATAAAGCTTGGTATCTTTGGAGCATACCGTGGGGTATCATCAATTGAATGTTGCAATTACTTGGAAGATGTGGAGATTGTTGCCATATGTGATAAGTCGGAATATGCACTGAATTCTTATCGTAAAAACTCATGTGGCGCAAATATTGCTTTTTATAATGATTATGATGAATTTGTAAAACACGATATGGATGCGATTGTTCTCGCAAATCATGCAAATGAACATGCTCCATTTGCTATAAAAGCGTTGAAATCCGGGAAGCATGTTCTTTCTGAAGTAGTACCGGTTCAAACTATGAAGGAAGCTGTTGAACTTGTTGAAGCGGTTGAAACAAGTGGCAAAATATATGCTTATGGGGAGAATTATTGTTATATTCCGGCAGTGAGCGAAATGAAAAAACTCTATCGTGAAAATAAGATCGGTGAATTTGAGTATGGCGAATGTGAATATATCCACAATTGTGAGGCAATTTGGCCTTCGTTGACATATGGCGAAGAAAGTCACTGGCGTAACAATATGTACTCAACATTTTACTGTACCCACTCCATAGGTCCGATTATTCATATAACGGGATTGAGACCGATAAAGGTTAATGGTCTTGAAGGAACAAAAACGGAACGACGTCTTCGCACAGGTGCTAAGGGCGGAGCTTTTGGTATAGAAATGATAACGCTTGAAAATGGCGGTATTATCAAAAGTATTCATGGAGGTCTGTATAAGAATTCAACTTGGTATAGCATATATGGTTCACTTGGAAGGATGGAGTGTGGCAGAGAAGATGCAGATGGAATTTCAACTTCCGACAATTCACACCTGTCTAAACTTTATATAACTTATGATGAATTTTCAGGTGGATATGAGACCGGGAAATGGGAATTTATTAATCCAACAGAAGGTATAGACGATACGGTAGCGAGTTTCGGACACAATGGTTCTGATTTTTATTCAATAAATAATTTTATAGAAAAAATTCGCGGTAACGAAGATGCTGATATCATCGATGTTTATGAAGCTCTTGACATATTCTTGCCGGGAATGTTTGCTTACCGTTCCATACTTGAAGATGGTAAGGCAATGTCAATTCCAAATCTCAGAGATATAAAAGAGAGGGATAAATGGAGAAATGACACGGCGTGCACTGATGATGCGATTGCAGGAAATATGATTTTGCCTACGATTTCTACGGGAACGCCGGACATTGAACCCGAAATTTATGAGTATATGAAGTTATTATGGGAAGATGATTGCGGTGATGGAGAATCTGAAGACGCAAGTTGCAATAATATATAAATTGAATTTTGGTGCAATAAGTAAATATTATGTACAAGATAGAATTTTAAATAGATAAACAAATGTTGAGAGGTTTTTTATGAGAAAAAGCAAGTATGAAAATGAACTTACAACTGAATACTTGATTGCAGAAAAAGTTGTTTGCTGCCAATACACCTCAGGCGAAGAAATGTTGCTTAATGATACCCCGCCTCAGGCAGTTTTGGGAACAGACAGTGCATGTATAATAAAAAATGGTGGATATATACTTCTTGATTTCGGCGTAGAACTGTGTGGAGGTATCCGAATTACACGCCTCTGTTTGAAACTCAAGAAATAAAAGTCCGTGTAGTGTTTGGTGAAAGTGTTATGGAAGCACTTTCCAACATTGGGGAAAATAATTCCACTAACAATCATGCTGTAAGGGATGATATAATAACAATAGTCCCGTTAACAACAACCAAAGTCGGTAACACCGGTTTTCGTTTTGTTAAAATTGAAGCGATATCTCACGATGTAGAGATTTCCGCAGTGCAGGCAGTGTCGTATTTCAGAGATGTTGAATATAAAGGCAGTTTTGAATCTGATGATGAAAAGCTCAATAAGATATATTCCACCGCTGCACGAACAGTTCATCTTAATATGCAGGATTATTTGTGGGATGGCATAAAACGAGATCGCCTTGTGTGGATTGGCGATATGCATGTTGAGGTTTCAACCATAGCAAGTGTTTTTGGTTATAACAGCGTTGTAAACAAAAGCCTTGATCTCATACGGGATTTGACACCGGCAACAAAGTGGATGAATAAGATTCCGAGCTACAGTTTTTGGTGGCTCATAATTCAGTATGACTGGTATATGTACACCGGTGATTTTGAATATATATCATCTCAGGCAGATTATATATTCGCCTTGACGCAAAAGATTGTTGGATGTGTTTTGGGTGATGGCTATGATGTTTTCTTGGATGATACGGTAATTGATTTGGGAGTGCATTTTATTGATTGGGAAACCAAACACCTTCCCGAAGCTCCAAACGGGTTTTATGCAGTTCTCACCATGGCGCTTGATGCAGCATCAAGTCTTTGTATGCTTCTTGGAAATAGAGAACTTTCGGATATTTGTCAAATCAAGTCAAAACTCATTAAAACATATAAGTTTGCACCCGTCACAAACAAGCAAATTGGAGCACTCATGGCGTTGTCGGGACTTGCAGATTTGGATAGTGTCAATCGCAATATTCTTTCCAAAAATGAGACATCCGGCATATCTGCGTTTATGGGATATTATACACTTCTTGCAAAAGCAAGAGCAGGAGATATAAGCGGGGCTCTCAGAGTTATTCGTGAGTATTGGGGTGCGATGCTTGATTTTGGGGCCACTACCTTTTGGGAATCTTTTGATCTTGAAGCATCGCGAGGAGCATGCGGCATTGATCGCATAGTGCCTGAAGGCATGAAGGATGTTCATGGTGACTTTGGCTCATATTGTTACCAAAACTTCCGTTGCAGCTTGTGTCACGGATGGGCAAGTGGTCCTGCTCCATTTGTTGCAAAGCATATTCTTGGTGTTAATCCTCTTGAAGCCGGGTTCAAAACTGCTTTGGTCAAACCTCAACTTGGAGATTTAAAATATGTGCATGGTACTGTTCCGACTCCCTATGGCAATATTGAAATTACGCTTGAGAGACAGGGAGACAAAACGAATAGTGTGATTAATGCTCCTGATGAAATTAAAACTGTTTGACGGAGGTCGCTGTTATGGCGTATCATTTACTTTGTCGTGATTATATTAATGAAGAATATGGATATGATTGCACATATTTCTGTGGTCCTCGTCAGGAATGTGAAAGCCACGACCATGAGTTTTTTGAGTTTGTTATTACTTTGGATAACAACTCGATTCATGAATGTAACAATGTGAAAACAAGGCTTAAAAAGAATTCTTTGATGCTCATACGACCTTGCGATGTACATCGCTTTGCGGATGAGAAACAAGGTGAGTTTTGTTATGTTAATCTTGCCTTTGATTCTGTACTTTTTGGTGAAGTGGCATCTTTTTTGCAATCTCCTAATCTGTCCAAGATTCTTCTTGAGACAGAGCAGCCCGCTGTTGCTGTTTTGAATGACAAAGATGCGGAAAGTGTAAAAAACAAATTTCAAAAGCTTTTGAGCAGCGAGTCAATTGTAGAACCAAAGGTATATGTTAGGGTTGTTTTAGTAACTTTGATTTCACGATATTTTTTAAATAATGTTGTTGAGAAAGATTTGGATTTTGATATGCCACAATGGTTTTTGCAACTGTGCAGTGAAATGCATAAAATAGAGAATTTTTCTATAGGTATTGAGCGCATGAAGGATATATCAGCTATGAGCTATGGCTATATAGGTCAATGTTTTAAAAAGTATATGAATATCACCCCAACTGAATATGTAAATAAAATAAGAATTGAGAGTGCAGCGAATATGTTACTCAGTTCGAATATGAAGGTGATAGATATATGTATGGCATGTGGGTTTGGTTGTGTGGATTATTTTGGTAAGTTATTCAAAAAACATTATCGGTTGAGTCCTTCAGAATATAGAAAAGCGAATGTCAAGAAAAACGATTAATACGAAACTTTATATAGACCGAGAAACATGTCGGAAAATATGCTATAGTTACAGTAACTATAATTTATTGGGATTTCTGTCTTAAAACGGATATAACGAACCATAGAGGAGGGTTTCAATTATATGAAAAACAGATTGAGCAGTTTGATAGTTTTGTTTTTACTTTTGATGACAACAATTATAGGGGACTTCAGTATCACAACCTATGCAAAAGAAGGTGATTCCGGACTGGTGCTTGATGTCAACTTTGATGATATGAAAGTTGGCGAACAAACAATGGCAGGTGTTGTCGAAAGGTATGGCAAAAGTAATGCCCTGAAACTGAATGTTGGCAGAAACAACACAACAGTTAAGTTCGACTCGCTTGTGGTTGGTGAGTGTGCAATGAGTTTTGATATTGCCGCCAAACCCAAATCCATAAAGGGAGAAATGTGTGTAATGTCAGGTGCTGCTCCTGCATATATACTGCAGTTTACGGAAGATGGAAAAATTGTGACAGCTAACGGAAGGGAAATAGCGACATATAGCGAAAAAATGAAAACGATATGTGTCGTTTTTGATACATTGAAAGAGTGTTTCGATGTGTATGCCGATGGCAAACTCAGAGGAAGCAGAATGATACATTCCGGCGGTGGTGCCGATAAGGTGGCTCATTTTAGTCTTACATTTGCCGCCGTAGACGAAAGTGCAGATGTATATCTTGATAATATTCATGCTTACCCAACATATGTGAAAACATCAAAAGGCAAGATATATAATCCTTCGGCAAAACCGGATATGTCCAAAAAGATTGTTCTTACAGACAAAACTATCAATCCGTCTGACAAGCCTCAGCGAGATATGCTTAAAGATGCGGCGAGTATACATATGAGAAGCGGAGTTGTGTTTGATGGTAAAGAAAAAATAATTACCGATTACCTTCCTTATTATAGTGGCGATGAGTTTATGATACCCCAAGAAGCTGTAGCTCACGCACTGAAGCTCGTTGTTGATACTGATGGTGAAGGAATAAAGGTTGGAGATAAACTAAGTCTTACCGTTGGAAGTACTCAGATGGTTGTTGGTGATAAGTCAATCGAAATTGCAGTTGCTCCTGAGGTGAAAGACGGAATATTGTACCTTCCTCTTAAAGCACTGGCAAATGCACTCGGCAAAAAAATAAGCTACGATGATACAGCTATTCACAGTGGTATGATAATAATTTCCGACAGCGGTTTTGCTTTTCCTGTCGGCACTGCACTTCAGTCGTTGAATGATTTTTGTTTTTATTTCAGACCAACAAAAGAAAAATTTCTGGAAGATTACAATGCTTCAGCTTTAAAAGGAGTTCATCCGAGACTCATAGCAACCGAAGCGGATTTTGATCGCATACGCAAAGAGACGGAGTTAAATTCATATAAAAAGAGATGGAAAGAAAATTTGTATGCAGCATGTGACATAAATGTTAACAAACCAATTCTTAAGTATGAATTAAGAGATGGCAGACGTTTAATGTATGTGGCTGATGAGTTCAGAGAGTACATGTATATGTTTGGTATGGCATACCAGCTTGCTAAATATGACGAACCAGACAGAGCTCGCAGTTATTTTGATGCAGCATGGAAGCAGATTGAGGCGGTAGCGACATTCCCCGACTGGAATCCTCCTCACAATCTTGATCCGGGTGTAATGGCAAGAGGATATGCCATAGCTTATGACTGGTTGTATGAAGCGATGACACCCGAACAACGAAGGTTTGTAGAACAAGGCGTATACAACAATTGCTTCTACATATGGAATTTGGCTTCTCAAAGCTCAGATTCATTGCTTGGCAATGTATTGTGGTTTAATAATCGTAATCAGTTTATGAACTGTGGTGCTATGATGTGCTGTCTTGCTTTTATGGATGTGTATCCCGAAGTAGCGTCAAAGCTTGGGGCAGACATTTGTCAGTTTTTAGAGCCTTCTCTCGATAAATTCTATCCGTTAGGCTCTTATGCCGAAGGCCCGAGCTATTCAACGATTGCCACCGACTATCAGGCGGCGATGTTGGCTTCTATGAAGCCGATTTTAGGCACCTGCTATAGTCTTGATAGACCTGAAGGTTTTGAGTATTCATGTATATATCTGTCGAATTTGCGTTCTGATGTTGGTGCATACACATTCTCAGACACACCTGATGTTAAAGGATATACAAGCTCGGCATTCTGGATGTTTGATTATTATAAGCAGCCGGGATACAAAGATTCCCACGCGGAATTTTATGCCGGATTCAATAATATAGATGCCGTTCAGGGCTTGCTGTATTATGATGTTGGTGAAGAAACCGGTTCACAGCAGAGCAGCAGTTTAGATATGTTTTACGATACTGTTGGAATTATGACGATGCGCAACACCTTTAATGATGGTCAGGTTTTTGTTGGAATAACTCAGGGTATTCATGCTTCCGGTCATGACCATCTTGATTCAGGAAGTTTCATGTTTGATGCATTGGGTACAAGATGGGCATATGACCTCGGAAGCGATGACTATAATCTGTATAATAAATATTATCAATGGGATGTATTCCGTCTCAGACCTGAATCTCACAATACACTTGTTGTCAACCCCGATGCAGATCCCGGATTCAGTTTGACTGAAAATGCTGAAATTCTTGATTATCAGAGCAAGGAACGCGGTGTTATCGTTAAAATGGATATGACACCGAATTATGACAAGTCGGATGTGTCTAAAGCCAAAAGAGGGTTTTTCTTTACCGACAACAGACGAAGTCTCGTTGTGAGAGATGAAGTTACATTCCCGTCTAAGTCTGACGCATACTGGATTATGGTGACAGCGGCAAATGTTGAAATTATAGATTCCAAAACAGTTCTGTTGACAGACCCATCCAATAAGGAAAAGAAGATTAAGATTGAGTGGATTTCATCTGTACCCGGACAGGTGGAAGTCGGTCCGGCACAACCGTTCCCGACAACTAAACCCGTTCTCGGGCAGAAAACAAATGACGGATTTTCACGCATATGCTACAAGATTAGCGGAAGCGGCAAGCAATCAATTACTGCCAAAATAACTCCCGTTGGTTTTGGTGGAACAGACATCAAGGATTATGATGTTGATATGGAAAAATGGGTTATTCCCGATGGTGAATTGAGCAATGTGGCAGAACTTGATTCATTGACGATTGACGGTGTAAACTACAGTGTGAAAAACAGATATCTCACAGTATCTGTACCAAACGAAAGTTCACCGGTTCCCGATGTGGTTGCACAAAGCGAAAAGTATGAGCTTAACATAACACAAGCCTCAAGTCTTGAAGATGTTGCGACTATTGTAATGACCAATCCAAATGACAACAGTGATTCGATCACATATTACGTGGCATTTTCTCCGAAGATTAAGAAAAGGGTGTTTGAAGGCTATACTGCACTCACTATGAATAATGTTCTGGCATCGGAAGAACCTCAGGTCGAAAATCCCAAGGAACACGTGCTCGATGGTAAACTTGATACCCGTTGGTCAGCTGAAAACATACAGTGGCTTTTGTTTGACCTCGAAAATGAGCAGAGTTTTGACATATTATTTATGGCTATGTTTGATGGTGACAAGCGTTTTAACGAATTTACGGTTGAGATATCAAACGATGGCGAAAAGTTTGCACCAATAGGAAAATTTACAACAAGCGGAGCTACCCAAGGGTATGAATCATATGATCTTGGAGAGCAAAAAGCACGATATGTACGAGTAAACTTCTTTGGTAACAGCATCGGTACCTGGAATTCACCCACGGAGATTGCTATTGCCAAGAAAAACTAAGTATGCAGCTTCCACCGGAGTTGGGCAGCTACGGTGGATGTAGTATAAAAATTTTATAACAAAATGGAGGAACAGAAATGAAAAATCCAAACAAAAACAAGGTTTTAAAATCAGCACTTTCGCTGGTGTTGTCACTGGCAATTGTACTTAGTGTATCTGTTATGATGCTTGCATCTCCGGTATACGCTGCATCAAGTGATTTTGAAACAAGATGGAAGGCATCATCCAATGCCACAGTAAACGGCTATATGGAAACAGTAAATTTTGATGATCAGGCAAACAAAAATCTTGTTAATCCCCAAAATGTGAGCACTGCATATGACAGCACAGTTAAGCAGGGCGACAGCGGCTACAGCTTGAAGACAACATCTACCGGTGGTGCAAATGTTCAGTTTAAAGGTACAGCAGCATTTAATGCAGGCCCCAATAATGCAGATCACTATATGATTTCATACGATTTCTATATGTCTAAAATCCCAACTGCAGACAAACTCTCAAACACCGTAACATATGTTGACATTAATAAGGAAAACGGCAAATCATTCGGCGGTCTTCAGGTTGCCAAAGACACAGGTGCAATTATGGTTGAGGGTGTTGAAACAGGCTACAGCATCAATGCTCAGGAATGGCATAATTTCAGCTTTGTAATTTCTAAAAAGACCGGTATGTATCAGTATTTCTTCGATGGTCACCTTGTGGCAAAAAGATCTCTCGGCTATGCAGGTCATATCTATGATATCGGATTATACTTCCCCATGGAAGAAGGTCTTTCCGTATATATTGATAATGCAAAAATTGCAGCATTGGAGCCCAACGATGCTATAAGCGATTATGATAAAAAATGGATGGATTCTTCCGATGCAGCTCTTCAGAGCTATTTTGAGACTGTAAACTTTGATGATCAGTCAAACCACAATGTTGTTAAAACTGCTAATGTTACAACTTCCTATGATGCAGAAGTTAAACAGGGTAATGCAGGCTACAGCCTCAAAACTCACTATGCTGCTTCAGACAAAACCGCAAATGTTACCTTTGGCGGTACCAACACCTTTACCGGTGGTCCCACAAGAGCAGATGTGTATATGCTTTCTTTCGATTTCTATCTTTCTGAGCTTCCCAAAGCCGGTAAAGTAAGAAGCACGCTCAATTTTTATAAACATCAGGGTTCTTCTGAAGGACCCGGCAGCTATGGTACGCTTCAGGGTGAATATGCTACAGCCGGACTTCAGATTGCAAATGATGGCAGTGGTAAGGTTCTTAAAAACAGCACAGAAACAGGCTATACTCTCAAAGCAGGAGAATGGCACACCTACACTGTTGTAGTGGATAAGAAAAATGCTGCATGGTATGAATATTATGACGGCAATCAGATTCATTATGACTACTTCTCAGGTCAGCAGACAAATGGCGATTATGCTCATCTCAGAAGCATCAGCTTTGACTATTCACCCAACGATGATAACTTCTACCTTTATATTGACAATGCTCAAATCAAGGCCTTGGAAAAAGCCCCTGTATATGAACTTGGAATTTCATCATTTACTTGCAACAAAACAACAGGCAAAGCAACTGTAAATGTGACAAATGATGGTGATGATAATGAAGCAGTTGTTATTTTTGCCAACTACAGAAATGATGCTCTTGTAACCGTGCACACAGAACCTGTTTCATTTACTTATGGCGACCTTGGTACAGAAAAAGAATTCACATTTACCGATATCACAGCGGATGATGATGTAAAAGTATTCCTTTGGTATTCAATGGATGATTTGTTACCTGTTTGCAGTGGAATTACCAAATAAACTTATATTAACAATAAATAACGAAATAAACTGATTTATAATCCGGACAACCGGCATGTTTATGGTTTGTTGTCCGGATTTGTTTTATCTGTTAAATAGCGATGTATTATAAACATTCATATAATCAATCAGCAAGGAGGATGGCTATGAAAAAACAAATTAGAACTGTCATTTCGGCAATATTGACAGTGACGCTTGCACTTTCACTTTTAGTGACACCGATTTCATTTACACAAACAGCTAATGCGGCATCAAATGATTATGACAAAAGATGGAAACCGGGAACCGATGCTACCATAAACAGTTATTTTGAGACGGTTAACTTTGATGATCAGTCAAATCACAATCTTGTTAACCCGCAGAATGTATCCACATCATACGACAGCACCATAAAACAGGGAGCGAGTGGCTACAGTCTCAAAGCAACATCACAAGGTGGTGCAAACATTCAGTTTAAAGGAAAGGCTGCGTTTAATGCCGGCCCCAACAATGCTGACAATTATAGGATTTCGTATGATTTTTATCTGTCCAAACTTCCTGAGAGCGATAAAATAAGTAATACAATTATTTTCTATGATGAAAATATGACATCCAGCCAAACCAAAGGCGGAATGCAGGTAGAAAATGGTAGTGGAACAATCTGTGTGGCAGGTGACCCCACAAGTTATTCACTCAACGCTGAGGAATGGCATAATTTCACAGTAGTAATAAGCAAAAAAACAGGTGTATACCACTATTTTTATGACAACAATCTCGTTTATGAGGGCAATCTTGGCTATGCAGCTCATATTTATGACATAGGCTTGTATTTCCCGAAAGAAGACGGATTATCTGTATATATTGATAACGCACAAATCGCTATGGTCGAATGGATAGGAGAAGATCTTGGCGGTGATGATAATACGGGAGACGACAACACAGGCGATGATAACAACGGTGGCGGCAACACAGATGATGCCATCAATGATTTTGATACAACATGGACTCAAAAAGATTTGGTGGACAGTGTTAATTTTGATACCACTTCGAGTGTTGTCGGTCAGTATTACGGCAACAATGGTTTTGTATACAGACATGTTGGTTCATGGGAACTTGATGACTTAATTAAAAAAGGAAATTCAGGCAAATCGGTAAAAGCAAGCGGAACTGCATCCCAGGCGGCAGACATTCGCTTCTACCTTACCAATGCTTTTAAAAACAGCGGCAAATCAGCAACGGCATACAAATTTTCGTATGATTTTAACCTTGCTGCTCTCCCTACTGCAGATATAGTAAGAAACACACTTGTGTTCACCAAAAACAATTCTGTTTCTAATAATCTTGCCGGCATTCAGATAGCCAACGACGGCTCAGGTTATGTGCTTGTAAACAGTGTGGCAACAGATTATTCAATCAGTGCAGGTGATTGGCACAATATTGCATATGTATATGATACAACAACTCATATATATGAATGTTACTTTGATGGTGCTCTTGTACACAAGGATGTGATTTCATCCACCAACCCCGACACATTCCACGAAATGCAATTTTCGTTTAAAGGTCACGATATGTATATTGACAACATAGAAGTGGCAACTCTGAAGCCGTATTCCGCGGGTGATGATGACTCCGGCGATGACTCCGGTGATGATTCCGGCGAAAATGGCGGCAGCACATCAGATTCAAACTGGATGGAAGCGGATGTTGTTGACGAAGCAAACTTCGATAACACAACAAGTGTTGCAAGTCAGTATCACGGTGAAACAGGTTTTGCCTACAGACATATCGGCTCATGGGCACTTGATGAATCGGTTAAAAAAGGCGATAGCGGCAAATCGGTAAAGGCAAGCGGCACAACCTCATCGGCTGCGGATATTCGTTTTTATCTGTCAACTGCATTCAGCGGTACAGGAAAATCGGGAGATGCATACAAGCTTTCTTATGATTTTAATCTTCCGGAGCTTCCTAAAGCCGATTTGATAAGAAACTCTCTTGTATTTGTAAAAAATAATAAAATATCCAACACTCTCGGAGCTATTCAGATAGCGAATGACGGAACCGGCAATGTGCTTGTTAACGGTACACCCACCGGCAAAAAAGTAACAGTAAATAAATGGTATAACATTTCTTATGTATTTGACAGCAAAACATGTGTATATGAGTGTTACTTTGATAATGCACTTGTACATAAAGATGTTATCTCGTCAACACATCCTGACAGTTTTCACGAAATGGATATGTCCTTTAAGGGTCACGATGTGTATCTCGATAACATAAGAGTTGTACTTCTCGACAGTAATACAGTTGAGATTAAATCGGCAGAAGCCAAAGGCTACACAACAAAGCTTTTTATGAGCTCGAAAATAGCAGATGCGGCTGATGGAAAACCTGTAGATTTCAGTTCACTTGTAACTCTTTGGAAGGATAATACACAGCTTGATGTTTCGTCGGTTAAATATGATGCAGATTACAACTGCTTTATATTGACCACACCTTCACCCGTAGTAAGCTCTGCAACATATGTGGCAAAGCTCGATTCTTCAATTGCCAACAAACAAGGTGTAAATGTAGAATCAGATTATGAATTTGAGTTTAGTGCAGTATCAGCTGATTTTGGTGTAGCAAATATTGCTGTATCTGCCAACGGAACCGTAACTGCAAAATTAGTTAACACCTCGGGCAGTGACAAAACAGCAGTTATGATTATTGTTGGTAAGGATGCAACAGGAACTGTAACATCTATGACAACATCACCCGTGGCTACAGTCGGTGCAAGCGGTGCAACCCTTAGTGCTAAGCCTGTTGACTCCAAAGCAACAGATTTTGATATATTCTTTATCAATAATTGGGAAAACCGAGTTGCAATCAAACGTTCAATTCTTGAATATGAAATTGTTCCTGGTTCCAAGCCCGTTTTTTCCGCTTCCTATGATTCTAATCTTGACGCAATCAAAATTAATGGTCAGTTTGGAAAGTCAAAGGATATGGATGTTGTTGTGAGCATTGCTCAGGAAGCTGAAGTGACTTCGGCAGGGTCGGTTCTCGAAAAGCCTTTCACAGATGACAACAAACCGTTATACGCTCTTCGCTGCACAACAGGTGAAAACGGCAAAATCAGCGAAAGTCTTTCTTTTGATACACTCTCATCAGGCATCTACTATGTGTATGCAAGCTCTGAGGCGGGCAGTGCATATGTGAGAGTTGCAGTTGTTGAAGCCGACAGCGAAGAAACAAAGGCAGTAATAAAGAAATGTAATGAAGAAAACTCACAATCTGCACTTTCGGACTATCTCAAAACAAATCTTGCTACTCTCGGTAAAGATGCTCAATATGCTCGTGAATATTCTTCCGAAATAGCGAGACGAGTTATTGCCGACAGACCGGCAGGCGGATATGACCTTGACAAGCTTTCAGACACTATTGATTATGCCATAGCTACAGCTAAAATAGCATCAGGAATTTCGGTTGATGATGTTATGAATGAGTATGCGTCGGTATTTGGTTGTGAATATGGTGATTATGCAGCACTTTCCGCCAAAGACAGACAGGCGTTCGATAACCTCATCAAAGCCCTTGCCCCCGGAATTGACCGTCTCACCTTCGATAATCTTGCTTTGATTGCAAAAGTGAGAGCTGCATCGGACACATGGGGTAATCTTAAAGAATGTATGACAGCAAATGCCGAAGATATTGGTATAGACATAAGCGATACGAGCAAATATATGAAAATTGCAAGCGGAAATCGTTACGAAGTGTTTGCCAATATCAAATCGAAAACGGCTTTTGCAACAATCAAAAAAGAAATTGTCGATGCTTTTGATGAAGCTGTTGACAATGTATACAAAAAATATAAAAACGAAAATTCAGGTTCCTCCGGTTCAAATGGTTCATCAGGATTTTCAGGCTCGTCTGTAGTTGTAGGAACCGATAAAATAGGAGTAGAACCATCAACCGCTTTATCGTACACTGACATAGACAACCACTTTGCAAAGGATTCTGTTGAGTTCCTTTCAACAAAGAATATTATCAACGGATATCCCGATAAGACATTCCGCCCCAATAGCTCAGTTACAAGGGCTGAATTTGCTGCAATGATTGTGAGAGCTTTTGATATCACCGGTGCCGAAGGCAACGGATTTGCAGATGTTAAATCTACAGACTGGTTCTACAACGATGTTATATCACTTTCATCCAAAGGAATCATTCTTGGAGACAATGGTAATTTCCGCCCAAATGACAATATTACACGTCAGGATGCGGCAGTTATCACCGAAAGAGCTTTGAAATCTGTGGGCAAATCCTATAGTGGAAATGCAAACTTCGATGATGCTAAAGATGTTAGTGAATATGCTCTTGAAGCTGTTGGCGCAATGGCAAAAGCCGGGGTGATTGTGGGCAGTGATAACTGCTTCTATCCTTCCAACAACATTACCAGAGGCGAGTCGGCCGTGATGCTTTTCAGAGCATTCAATATAAGAATGGAGGCATAAACGATGAAAAAAATATTATCTTTAATACTTGCAATTTTTATGATTTTGTCTGCTATGCCTGTTTTTGCACAATCAGGTGATACAACTGAGGTGTATGTAGATATTCAAAAAACCGAAGATTCAAAAAATCTTATGGCGGCAATCGATGTGGTTCCCCACTTCCCGGCGGAACTCACCGAAGGAGTAAAACGTGCTGACTTTTTGAGCGCGGTAGTTGCCGTGTTAAAATGCAGTTTGTATGACAATGGCACTGAAATTTGTTTTCATGATGTAAGAGCTACCGATAGCTTTTGCTCGGCGGTAAATTATGCGCTTGATCTTGGCATAATTTCGGAAGGCACATATTTCAGACCCCATGACTATATTACATATGGCGAAGCAGCTAAGATGATTACTGTTGCACTTGGCTATGATATCGATGCAATATCAAAAGGCGGTTGGCCCTATGGTTATATTGCTGTTGCCAATAGTCTTGATCTTAATTCCGGACTTTCGCTCAATGCAGGAGATGTGCTAAACTCATCTCAAAGTTATATCATGCTTGCTAATATGCTTGAATCCGATATACGCATTGCAGCGGGAATTATTTCAAGTAACGGAGAATATTCTGTCAGATACGATGAGGGCTCAAATATTTTGACGCTTCTTTATGATTGGATTCCGTTTGAAGGTGTTGCAACTGCTAATAGCATAACTTCGCTTTACGATAATACCGAATCGCTTTCACCGAATTTTTGGAGAATTGGTTCCGGAGTTTACTACACCACGGAAGATATTTTGCTCGGTTCCAATCTTAAAGGTTACTTCACCAAAGATGGCAGCAGAAATGTAATTCAGTATTTTACTGCTGACTTTGATTTGGTATGTGAAATTTATCCTGATAATTATCCGATATTCAGTGAATCAAAAATTGTATTCTATGATGACTCAAACAAAGAACAGAGAGTAAATCTCGAATCTGTTTTTGCGGTAACCTATAATGGTAAGTCGTGTTATGATTATACCGCCGCTGATTTTGACATTGAAGTTGGTAAAATCATTCTCGTTGATTCAAATGACAACTCAAAATTTGATGTTGCTCACATATACAATGGTGAAATTTTGATGCCTGACATCGTTAACTCAAGCAGTCAAAAGGCAGTAGACAATCGCAAGGGTATAACTCTTGATTTGTCAGATGAAGAAAAAATCGCTGTTTTTGAAGACGGTGTTGGTGGCTCAAAGGGATATGTGTCTTCCGGCGCAGTACTGGAGTATTATCCTGACAAATCAGGTGAATATGTTGTTGTGAACATACTCACCAATGTAATAACCGGCAAAGTTACAGGCACAGGTAGCGGGCTTGTTTATGTGGATGATGTTCCATACAAGTATGTGTCATATTTTGAACAATATTTTATGCCAAATATCACGATTGGTGCTTCCTATACTTTTTTCCTTACAGAGAGTGGTGCAATTGCAGCGTTAGATTTGACGGGTGTATCCTCTGCATATAAGCTTGCTTATATATACAGAATCAGGCTCTCATCCGGACTTGATCCCAAAGTTAGAGTCAGGGGTGTTTCTCAGGATGGAGGACAACTCGAAACAACACTTGCAGACAAGATAATTGTTGATGGAGAAACTTCTGTGAAGGCACAGGAATTGTATAGCAGTTTTTCTTCTGCTTCGCAAGGTCAGCTCATCAGATACAAGCTTAATGCGGATGGTGAGATTAGTGCCATATGGCTTCCTGAAGCTGAAGCGTCGAACAGAAAAGATAGTGTGTATGATGATAAATCTGATGGTAAGGATGTAATAAAACCCTATGTGCTGGAAGGTGTTGAAGCAGGTACATCTATCAGGTATAAAGAATCCGGTTTATTCCTTCCGCATTTTTCTATAGACAGTAATACTGTTATATTCTGTATATCTCCTGATGAACAGCTTGATGATGAGCGCAGATATACCATCGGGACAATGTCTTCATGGCGTAATGACAATCAATTCGATATTTCTGAAATTAAGCCGTACAATGTAAACAATGCGGGCTATGCTGGAATTCTTGTTGTAAGCAGAGGTGTTTCTGATGACCTTAATGCAGATCAGATTGCCGGCGGCACAATTGAAAGTGTTACATATGCTTTTGATGCATACGGAGAAAAAGCACTGAAAATACTTCTTTGCAGTAAAGGTAGCTACAGCACAGTGTATCTCCCTGAAAACAATGATTATTATGCCGCTGCCATAAACGAGAGTGCAAAGACTGCTCTTGGAATAGGCGACTATATTGTATACACAAAGAACGATATGAACAGCATTTTGTCCTACAAGCGAGAATATGATTATAGCGAAGACAAGGTTGAGCATGTTGCCCCCGGCGGAACATTTGACTCCCTCTATATCTTCGTAAGCGGTACTCTCGATTCAATATATGGCACAAGCATATCTCTTGATGTGACAAGTGCATCAAGCAGTCTGATTCCCGAAAGAACTGTACTCAAAATGAATCAGAGCCATATGACTCTCGTTGACATTCCTGCAGGTATTGTTAGTGCGTCTTCGTTTAATCTCGCTTCCGATTATGCAGGTCAGGGCAACAGAGTTCTTTTGAGGGTAAGATATGGTTCAATAGAAGATATCGTAATATATAAAGCTGAATAATCTATGTTAAATATATTGAGAATATTTTAAGACTATTTCAGTCGACAAACATAGCCGAAGTAATCGTTTTTTGGTCGACTGCTTCGGCTATGCTCGTGAAAGGACAAAACTATGAAATTAAAATTGGTTGCATTGATTGAGGTGATTTGTTTGATTACATCACAGGTGGCAATGACAGCATCTGCAACAACGCCATCCACTCTTATCGAAAACTATGAATATTCATATAATTATACACATATTGATTTTGAAAAAAGAACATCATGGGTAGATACCTCCCGTTATCACTATTTTGCATATGATTTTGGAAGCGGCAAAATTACCATAGAAAAATCGGGTATCGGTTCAAACGGTCAGAGTGCAAAGCTTGATGCAACCGGAACCAATGATACCCAGACTCAGATAAACGACATCAGAGCTCAGGTTGCCAAAGGTCTCGTAGTATACTCTATGGATGTGCTTTTTAAGGATTTCAACACCACTAAGCGTTTTTACATTAATTCACTTCTTGATAATGGGGCTTATGGTTGGAATCTCGGAGGACTCAGGGTGTCACCGACTGGCACAAACGAAAGCTGGTTTGAGACTGCCGGTTGTGTTGAAGGCGTCAAAAGCAATAAAATCAAGATAAATCAGTGGTACACAATCCGACTTGCAGTCGATCTTGATAATAAGAAGATGTATTATTTCTTGGATGATACACTCATAACTTCAGCATCCTTTTCAAGAATTAAAGAAGTATACAGACTATCTCTTGCAAACATAACAACTACTAAAGGTTCGGTTATGTATTTGGATAATGTGGATATAACCTGTTACAGTCATACCGAGAATACTCCATCCGTTTTTGAAAGCACAGACGATATAAAGTCTAAGCTGCTTGGCTTCAGTGCATTTCATTCGGAGAGCGGATGCATTATAAAAGAAGATGGCACAAAGTTTTTGTCGGATAAAATACCATACAATCTTTCAAACGGGCATATAATGGTAGATGCGTCCGTTATTGAAGCCTTGTTTGGTGTTGATTCGATAAGCGGTGATATATATTCCGAAACAAAAGACGGAACCGGGTTTTATTCACTGACAGAATGTGCATCAAAATTTGGTAAAACCATAGTAAGTAATGACTCAACTGCAAACGGCAAATTCTATATAATCGGAAATTCTGCTTTTAGTATGCCAAGCGGCAATGATTTGCAGAGATTAAGTGATTATATTTTCTATTGGCGTCCTGAAGCAAATGATATAAAAACACTTTATAACAACAGCAATGTAAGCGGTGCACACCCAAGACTTTTTGCATCGAACAAGGATTTTGATATTCTGAGGGCTATGAGCAATACCACAGGCTCCGACATGGAGTCTCTCAAAAATGCACTGCTCAAATCGGCAGACACATGTGTAAAAAACAATGATATTGTTGCATACAGAAAAAATCCGGGTGATGATTTGCGAATGAACTTTGAAGCGTCCGATTTTGACTTGTATATGTACACTGTAGCAGTTGCATGGCAGGCAGTCAAAGATACTGATGCTGCAAGAGCAAAGCTTTATGCAGACTATGCATGGCGGCAAATGAATGCTGTTGCCACATTCCCCGACTGGAACCCAATGCACAGAATTGATCATGGTATTTTTGCATCGGGCTATGCGGTTGGTTATGACATAATGTATGATGCATGGACAGACGAACAAAGAAAAATCATTGAAGAAGGTGCCATGAAAAACGGCATTGAACACTATATGAAGGTTTATCAGGTGACCTATGGACCTATGCGTGATGCCGCATATTGTAATGACAATCACAATTCTATAATAAATGGCGATGCTATTCTTCTGGGACTTGCCTTTATGGATGTTTATCCCGAAGAGTGTTCATATATTGTTGCAAATGCGATGCGTGCCCTCGAAAATGTTCTGTTGGGCTTTGCTCCGGAGGGCGGATGGGCTGAAGGTGTGTATTATTCATGCTTGAATATGCAATATCTTTGTCCTGCTCTCGAAGCTCTTGAGGATGTGTTTGGTTCGTGTCTTGGACTCGATAAGGTCAGCGGTTTTGACGGTGCCGGCGATTTTATAGAGGTGGCTCAGTCCGATGTAAGCATATATAACTTTGCAGATTCGGATAGCGGTAACTACACTGTGGAATTATGGTATCAAAATCATTTTGGCAGAGATTGTATTGATGATCTCAAAGAAATTGCTTCAGGCAGTATCAATCGTGGAATCAATGAGGCGAAGGCATATCTTGCCGGAGCAGAGATTTCTGATGAAGCAACCAGGCGTCCTTTGGATATGATTTTTGAAAACACTCAACTCATTGCTATGCACGATAGCTACGATGACGGTCAGACATTTGTCGGCATAAAAGCAGGAACAACACAGTATGTTTGGTCACACCTTGACAGTGGCAGTTTTGTTTTTGATGCTATGGGAGTTCGCTGGGCGCATGATATGGGCAAAGATGATTATAATCTTCCTGATTATCATAACCCGAGCGGTGACAGATGGAAGGTGTTTTTGACACGTGCCGAATCGCATAACACGGTTATAGTTGATCCCGATATGAATACCGATTATGTTGTTGGTTCAAATGCACCGATTACAGAATTTAAAACCACCGAAGAAAACGGAATTGTAAAAATTGATACGAGTGCTCTTTATGGTGGCAGGTTATCCGATGCAAAGCGTGCTTTTTGCTATACAGACAACAGAAAAAGTCTTGTAATCAGAGATGAACTTACAACACTTCAAGGTAAAACATCAGACATATATTGGATGCTGTATACCAAGGCGGGTGCTGTTATTGACACAGCAAACAAAAGAGTTATTCTGACTGATAAAAATGATTCAAGTAAGAAAATAATGGTTGAGTATCTTTGTAATGCTGATTTTGACATTATTTATGAAGATGCTAAGCCCTTGGAGGGAACTCCCGTTGTTGAAGGTCAGAAAACAAACGAGGGATTTTATCGTCTTGCACTTAAAACAAAAGCCACCGGAGATGTTAATATCACGGTAAAACTAACACCGATGAATCTTATGGCAACTTCGATTGATAATTATGACTGTTCAATTGAAAATTGGTCAACGGATATGGACGTGTCAAATGGAGCTTATGTATGGGTAGATAATTCTGTCGTATCCGGCACTGCTTATGCAGTAATAGCAGAGTATGATGAAAATAATGAAATGACAGATGTCAATCTCACTTCGATCAATCATGGTGCAAATGTCGGAAAAATGACAATTTCTTCTGATGTGAAAAATGATTTGGAGGCTAACTGGACTGAAGCTGATTTGGTTGATGAAAGTAATTTTGATTCTCTTTCAACTTTGCCCGGAACATGGATTGGCAATCTTACACACAGAAATGGCGGAACATGGTCGCTTGATTCGAATGTGAAAAAGGGACATAGCGGAAAATCAATATTGGTAAGTTCCGGAAGCTCAACAGCCGACTTACGATTTTATCTGACTAATGCATTTTCAGCAAGCGGTATATCAGGTTCGGTATACAAATTGTCTTATGATTTCAATCTTACCGATCTTCCTACAGCGGATATATTCAGAAACACGCTTGTATTCACTAAATCAGGTTCAATATCCAATTATCTTGCCGGCATTCAGATTGCCAAGGATGGCACAGGCAATATTCTTGTAAATGAGGTTGAAACAGGATATTCACTAAATGCCGGACAATGGCATAACATAGCATACGTGTATGATACAACAACTCACATTTATGAATGCTATTTTGATGGGAATCTTGTTCATCGTGATGTAATCTCTTCAACAAGTCCCGATGCATTTCATGAGATGCAAATGTCATTTAAATCCCACGATATGTATCTTGATAATATTGAGCTTTCAACATTATCAGCGGCAGATATATCCGTTGATAACGGCAAAATTCAGAAAGACAGAACGTATAAATTTATGATTGTTGATGCAGAGAGTATAGCTCCGCTTGTAAAATCATCAAAAATTCAAACAAAATAATTATATAACATAAATACACATGAGAGGATTTACACAATATGAAGAAAATTAAAATAGGAGTACTTGGAGCATATCGCGGCACAAGTATGATTAACTATTGCAAAAGAGCGAACAATGCGGAAGTTGTGGCAATTTGTGATAAGGCGCCGGAAGCAATTGAAACTCAAAAGAAATTCGCCGAAGGATTAGATATTACATATTATGACAATTTTGAAGATTTTATAAAGCACGATATGGATGCTGTAGTGCTTGCAAATTACGCCCATCAGCATGCTCCTTTTGCCATAAGAGCAATGAAGGAAGGCAAGCATGTATTTTCCGAAGTGCTTCCGGTGCAGCATATGAAGGAGGCTGTTGAGCTTGTTGAGGCAGTTGAAGAAACCGGTATGATTTATGCCTATGGTGAAAACTACTGCTATATGCCCAGCACCTATGAAATGAAGAAGCTCTATGAAAATGGTGAAATCGGTGAGCTTGAATATGCAGAATGTGACTATCTTCATAACTGTGAATCGATATGGGCAAGCATCACCTATGGTGAAAGAGACCACTGGAGAAACAACAAGTATGCAGCTTTCTATTGTACCCATTCGCTCGGACCCATAATTCATATAACGGGTCTTCGTCCTGTTAAGGTTGTTGGTTTAGAGGGCTTGAAAAACAAGAGAAATCTACGTGTTGGTGCAAAGGGTGCACAATTTGCCATTGAAATGGTTACATTTGAAAATGACGCAATTGTCAAAAGCACACACGGCAATTTATATAAGGACTCTATCTGGTATTCACTTTATGGTGATAAAGGTAGAATAGAATCTGCCCGTGAGGATGCTATGAATGAAGGCTACTATCATCTTTATGTAAATACCGATGATTATGATGGTCAATACAAAACTCCTGAAATAAAATATTACAAACCTGAGCTTCCTGATGCCGAATGTGCCCGTGGATTCGGTCACGGTGGTTCCGATTTCTATTCTATGTGGCACTTTGTTGAAAAGATAAAAGGTAACCCCGATGCAGATATTATTGATGTTTATGAATCGCTTGATATGGCATTGCCGGGAATGTTTGCTTATCTTTCTATTCTTGATGGAGGTGTGCCTAAAGAAATCCCTAATCTTCGCGACAAAAGTGAGCGTGACAAATGGAGAAACTTCACCGCATGCACCGATCCGGAAGCAGCAGGCGATATGCTTCTTCCTCCATGCTCAACAGGAGTGCCGGATATTTCTGACGAAGTATACAAAAAAATGTATGACAAGTGGCAGGCTGAGCTTCAGTCGGATTCCGGTTATATTGCCGCTGCATTTAGTCAGGGCAGTGAAGACAGCCAGTTCAACCGTTGATTAATTTTATGAGGTAACATTATGAAATATTTAATAGGACTCGACATTGGTACATCTTCAGTTAAGGGTGTGCTGATGTCGATAAACGGAAATCTCAAAAGTTGCAAAACACAAAAGCACAATTACATAGTGACAAATGGTTTCAAAACTCTTGATGCTGATGATTTTTGCCAAACCTGCTTTGATGTCATCGGAGAACTTGCAAATGAAATTTCCGATGATGACAAGATAATTGCAATTTGTTCGTCGGGAGCAAGCGGTAATTTGGTGTTTGTTAAAGATGGGATGGCTGTTTCTCCTGTATACGGATGGCAGAACAATTATGACGAAAGCATCATTGATAAGGTTTTATCAAACATTGAAGCGGATCACGTATACCATACCGTAGGCTGGGGAAAAATTAAATCCTTTCCACTTGCGGCACTTGCATACTTTAAGCAAACCAATCCCGAATTGCTAATCGGTGCGGATATGATTTGCATGCATATTGAATATCTGAATTATCGCTTGACCGGTAATTGGGGTATAACCCCATCTATGGGTACACCATTCTATCTTATTAATCAAGAGACTGAAGACTATGAGCCCAAGTATTTGGAAATTCTTGGCATAAACAAATCACAGCTTCCCGAAATTATGCCTAATTGCAGTGTTTTGGGTAATTTGGATGAATATGCATCTCAAAAAACCGGTCTTGAACAGGGGATTCCGGTTATCCTTGGAACCTTCGATCATCCGAGTGCTGCAAGAGGCGCAGGAGTTCTAAATGAAAATGAAGTTCTTATTTCCTGCGGTACCTCATGGGTAGTTTTGGTACCATATTGCAAAAGATGCATTCCTCAGTCAAAGAGAATGATGACAGATCCGTTTATGCATCCAAATGGCAACTGGTGCGGAATGAAATCTATGGAATCAGTGTCCGACACAATTGACGGATATATAAAAAAATATCTTGGTGATATATCTTTTGCTGAGCTTGATGCTTTAGCTGATGAAGCTCCTATTGGTGCAAATGGTTTAACAATAGACGATAACACCGATGTAAGCGGTTATTCACGAAATGATATAGCAAGAGCTATCATGGAAAGCATTGCAAAAGGCGTTGATGATTTCTTGAAAACATATGCCGAAGATGCTGAAATCATTCGACTTGTAGGTGGTATTACCAATTCTAAAGTGTGGTGCAGAGTGATTTCCGAGATCACCGGCAAGGATGTATCCGTTGTCAATGGTGAGCATGCAGGCGCAGTAGGTGCGGCTATTATGGCAGGTGTTGGAGTTGGAGAATATAAAAACGAAGCGGATGCTTTTGAAATGATTTACAGAGAGGTTGAGTAAAGATGTTTGGTTATGAAGCAAATGAATATGATGTAAAGGTCTATAACGAAGAAATTAAGGATTTTGTACCGGATAAAATAATTGATGCACATGTGCATGTGTACAAACAGGATTTTCGCTTAAGGGTTTCAACAAAATGGACAGCCAAAGTAGCTACGGAATGTCCTTATGAAGACCTTAACCAAACCTTTGCAGATATGTTCCCCGGGAAAAAACTAAAAGCAGTTATGATGACAATGCCAAACTATGATTTGGACAAAGGGAATGAATATATAGAAGAATGTATCGGTAAGGGTGCCACCGGGCTTTATTGTACTCGTTATAACACAACTCCTGCCGAAATAGAGGATGCAATTTTGAACAAAGGATTTGTCGGAATTAAGCCTTACATATGCAATGGTCCGGCATATATTCCGATTAATGAGATAAGAATTTTTGATTTTCTTCCTCACGAGCATTTGAAAGTGATGGATAGTCTTGGAGGAATAGTACTTTTGCACATAGGCAGAGACCAGCGTCTTAAAGATCCGCTCAATATTGCTCAGCTTATGGAAATTGAAGAAAAATATCCAAATCTCAAACTGATAGTAGCCCACATTGGCAGAGCATATTCTCCGGAGGATTTAGGTAATGCTTTTGAAACATTGAAGCATACCAAGAATATGATGTTTGATTTTTGTGCTACCACATTTACCGATGCAATGGTGGAATGTCTCAAGGCAGTAGGACCGAAGCGTCTTATGTATGGTACAGACATGCCAATAACAAAAATGCGTATGAGACGAATTTCGGAGAATGGTATATATAAAAATGTTATACCAAAAGGTCTCTACGGAGATGTATCTGACGACATACATATGATTGAAACAGAAGGCGAAGACCTCACTTGCTTTGTATATGAAGAAATCAGAGCATTTAAGAGAGCCGCTCAACTTCTTAAACTTACCAAAGAGGATATAAATGATGTATTCTATGGTAATGCAAGCAGACTGTTTGGAATGGAATTTTAATTTGATTGGAGCGATTTATGATGAAAGTAGGATTGTTACCATTTTATATAACTTTATATAGTGATGCTCTTAGAGTGCGTCTTCAGCCATTTTGCGACAAAATTGCTGAGATGATTGAAGAACGGGGTATTAAGGTTGTAAGCAATGAATTTTGTATGGAAGCACCCGATTTTGAAAAAGCAATTGCAAAGTTTGAGGAAGAGGGATGTGATGCTATTGTAACCCTGCACACTGCATACTCACCTTCTCTTGAATCGGCAGATGCCCTTAAAAATACTCATCTTCCCATAATCATTTGTGATACAACCGAAACATTTGATTTTTCAGATAATCAGGAACAGGGAGAAATATCCTATTGTCATGGTATCCATGGCGTAATGGATATGTGTAATCTTTTAAAGAAAAATGGTAAACCATATGCTATTGCCGCCGGTCACTATACCGAAAGCGATGTTATAGACCGAGTTGTAGGCTTTGTTAAAGCTGCCGTAAGTGCTCAGTCGGTTAATGGTTCAAAGGTTGGAAGCATCGGCGGATACTTTGATGGCATGGGTGATTTCAGACTTGATAATGTGAGAATGAAGAGCTTATTCGGGGTAGATACCATATCCCCTGAGCCCGGTGAGATTGCAGAACTTGCAAGCAGTGTGACCGACGATGAAATCAATGCGGAAAAAGAAAAAAATAAAAATGATTTTAATTTTATTGAAGATGTCAACGAAGAAATGTACAGACTTTCCATAATCACAGATCTTGCAGTAAAAAAATGGATAGAAAAAAGAAATCTTCAGGCATTTTCAATAAACTTCAGAGAACTTGGCGAACTCGATACAATGCCATTTAATGCAATATGCAGAGCAATGTCAAACCAAATCGGCTATGCAGGTGAAGGTGATACACTTACAGCAGTATTCACCGGAGCTTTAATGCAAGCTTACAAAGAAACATCGTTTGTCGAAATTTTCTGCCCCGACTGGAAAAATGATACTTTGTTTATCAGCCATATGGGGGAAATCAACTACCTTGTGGCAGATAAAAAACCTGAAGCCTTCGAATATACTTTCAAATATGGGAAAGGTATCAATCCTATTGTAGGTACTGCTGCATACAAACCCGGAGAAGCTATGTTTATAAACATATATGAAGATCCCGATGGTTTCAATGCACTTATTGCTCCTGTAAATGTTGTACAGGAAAAGACAGATTCCTTCTGCAAAAAAATCAGAGGTTGGCTTGACTTTGATATGCCTATTTCTGATGTTCTCGAAAAAATCAGTATGCACGGTGCCACACATCACAGCATATTGGTATATGGTGCTAAAAAACCAGAAATGGAATTCTTTGCAAAACTCTTGGGTATCAACCCTGTTAATTTATGATTTTGATATTACGAGGAGATAATGATGAAAACAATAAAATTCGGAATTATAGGTTGTGGACTTATGGGCAAGGAATTTGCCGGTGCAGTGGGCAGATGGTATCATCTTGAAGATGAGTGCGCAAGACCTGAAATTATCGCTCTTTGTGATACCAACGAAGCATCACTCCGCTGGTTCAAAGACAAAATTTCTACGGTTAAATATACCTATACCGATTATCACGAACTTTTAAAAAATGATGAAATAGATGCCGTATATTGTGCAGTTCCCCATGTTCTTCACGGTCAGATTTATGTGGATATAATTGACTCCGGAAAGCACTTTATGGGTGAAAAACCATTCGGTATGGACAAGGAGCAAAATGACAAAATTTTAGAGGCTGTAAAACGTCATCCCGAATCAGTTGTAAGATGTGCAGGGGAATTTCCGTTCTATCCCGCATGTCAAATGATAATTGATTATGTTAAATCAGGAAAAACCGGGAGAATTCTTGAGGTTAAGGCCGGATTCTGTCATTCGAGTGACATGAATACTCAAAAGCCAATCAACTGGAAAAGAATGATTGAGTTAAACGGTGAATACGGTTGCATGGGCGACCTTGGTCTTCATGCTGAGCACATTCCGTTTCGTATGGGTTGGATTCCTGAAAATGTATGTGCAAAGCTTTCCAAGTATGTTACAGAACGTCCGGATGGAAAAGGCGGCATGGCAAAGTGCGAAACTTGGGACAATGCAATTTTAATGTGTGACATCAAAGATGCAGATGGAAATAAGTTTCCTATCACATTTGAAATGAAGCGTATGCAGCCCGGAGCTACAAATGACTGGTATCTTGAAATCTACGGTATGGATATGTCGCTGAAGTTTTCAACTTCCGATCCAAATGCATTCTATTATACTCAGGCTGTTGGTTCGGAACAGGCGTGGTCAAGACTTGTTGTAGGCAATAAACCGCAGTTTAAAACAGCAACCGGCTCAATTTTTGAATTTTGTTTCACCGATGCAATTCTTCAGATGTGGGCAGCTTTCATCTATGAAATTGAGGGCAGAGATATTTCCTTTGGATGTTGTACACCCGAGGAAACAATACTTTCTCACAAACTTCACACGGCAGCATTACGTTCAGAAAAGGAAAAAACAATTATAAAGCTTTAAAAGGAGATAAGAAATATTATGCTGAAAAATATTACACGTTCACTTAGAGACCTTCTTGGATCGGAATATATGGACGCAGTAAAGTCTGTTGCCGTGAATATCTATGGCATGGACAGTGCCGAGGCAGATAGCCTTATAGATGAAAAGGTGGACTTTTTTCCCGAGGAATACATTGTACGTATGCGTGATATGGCAGAAAAGACCGGCGAGAAGGTTGTTGAAGGCTTTGACAATTCTCTCGTTGGTGCTCCGACAGAAAGTTATCGTAAAGCAGCACATCCAAATGCTGCACCTATAGGGGGTATTGGTTGCACTCGAATCGGCGAGGATGGTAAGGCATATCTCATTGCCAAAAGTGAACACTATCATTCTTCCCTCGGACATAACTTTCCGGGCTACAAGCTAATTACAAACGCAAGGAAGCTCGGAATCTTAAATGCAACTCACAATAATACCAGAGGATACATAACCCGCCTTGTGGAAAGCCGTCTCATTGCAGTAGCGAACGGTGTTGAAGAAAACAGTGATGCTCACAAGGAAATCCTTGCTTCCAAAGAACCTCACGTTTTAAACAGAGTTATCAATCTTGAAACTGGTTCTCTTGCCTGCGAAGCCGGCATTAAAATGATGCTTGCTCGTTTTTACCGTCTTGACGAATCATTCGGAGCCCCAAAATATGACGGCAAGATCCCCGTATTCCTCGTTATGGAGGACAATAAGGATGGTCTCACCGCCAACTATCACGGTACAACCGTTATTGCTCAGACTCTGCGCGGAATGTGGCCCGAATTTTACGGAAAATGCCAAGATAACGACCTTTACAAGGTTGTGAGTGTTAAGAAAAATGACCTTTCGGACTTTGAAACAAAAATAAAGGAATACAACTCAGGTAAATACAAAACTGCGGGTTTCCTCCACGAAATAATTCTTATGAACTATTCGGGAATCCGCCTGACAAAAGAATTTTTGCAAGGAGCATACAAGTTCTGTCACGAAACCGACACACTCACTATGTGTGACGAAATTCAGTCGTGCATGTGGTATGACGGAATGTTCCTTTTCAAGCAGTATGGTCTGAATCCTGATTTCTCAATCATAGGCAAAGGTTTTCCGGGTGGTGAATACCCTGCAAGCAAAATCATCACCACTTATGATGCCGACTGTCTCAATCAGTTTGGTGCTCTTGTTACCAATGGTCAGGAAGAACTTGCAAGCCTTGCATATCTCATAACAATGGAATTTGCCGGAGCAAATGGCAAAGAGATTACCGAGATGGGTGAGAGAATCGAAAATGGAATTGCAGACATTGCAAAGGATTTTCCGAAAGTTGTTGAAAAACCCGATGGTCTCGGTCATCTTGCAGCAATACATTTCTACAGCGTGGAAACTGCAGCAGAATTTACAAAGCTTATTAATGCGGAATGTGTGGACATAAGTGCTCAGCTTTACAAAGCGGATTGTCCTCCCGGAGCACTTATCAAACCTCCGCTCATTGCAGATGAAGTTGTTATTGATGTTATGCTTAAGAAAATCAGAGAATGCATCAATGAATTGGCAGAAAGTATATAACATATAAACTTAAAGAAATATGGAGGTTAATTATGATTAATCTTTTACCGACACCGAAAAAATATGAAATAGATACAGATATTGTTTTTAGTATCAAGCCTGTAATTACTGGAGACGATGCTCTTTGGTCAGACGGAATAGAAGTTTTTAAAGAGGCATTTTTCAAAATTAATGAGATTGAAATCGGAGACGGAATCGGTGGAATTGAAATTAAACGTGATTCAAGTCTGCCTAAGGATAAGTATGTTATTGACTGCAACGAATCAATTTCAGTTTATGCTTCTGACAAAGAAGGATTCCTTTATGCTCTTGCATCACTTTTTCAATTGATAAATGTCAAAGACGGAATTTTAACTTGCCCGCAGCTTCACGTGGAAGATTATCCCGAAAAAGATTTTCGTGGATTTATGATTGACCTTGGCAGATTGTGGCATCCCTTTGATAAATTACTCAGATTTGTAGATTTATGCTTTATCTATAAGATAAAATATCTTCATTTACATTTCATGGATGACAAGCTATATACATTACCGTCGAAGCTATTCCCGAAACTTCCCACAAAAGGAAAGAGTTATACATTTGACGAAATTGCCTATCTTAATGAATATGCCCAAAAAAGAGGCATTGCTTTGATTCCGGAGATTGAAGGTCCGGGACATGCCACTCCTTTCAACGAAGCGTATCCTGAAATATTTGCAAACAAGATTGTTGGCGAAGTTGCTGAGCAGGGACTTACAGAGTTTGGTGCTGTTATTGACGACAAAAGCCTTTTTTGTCCCGGTAGTCAAAAATGTATGGAAGCTGTTGACGCCCTCATCGGTGAAATATGTGAAATGTTTCCTGACACCCCATACATTCATATTGGCGGTGACGAAGCAAAAGAGGATTACTGGGAAAAATGTATCGAATGTCAGCGTTATATGAGGGAAAATGATATTGCAGATGTTCATGAACTGTATTGCGATTATATTGGCAGAGTTTCCAATATGGTTCTTAGTCGTGGAAAGACTCCCATTGTATGGGAAGGTTTTTCTAAAAAGGGTGCTGAAAGAGTGCCTAAAGAGACCATTGTTATTGCATGGGAATCATACTATCATACAGCAACAGATCTTCTTGAAGAAGGTTTTAAAGTTATCAACTGTACATGGCAGCCTCTTTATATAGTTAAAAGCATTGAACAGCGTTGGGATGCTCTCGATATAATGAAGTGGAATGTGTATAATTGGCAGCACTGGTGGGAGAATTCTGAGGCAACGCTCAATCCGATAAATGTAACTCCCACTGAAGATGTAATAGGTGGTCTTATTTGTTCGTGGGAACTTACATATGAGCAGGAAATCAACTTTGTTATGGAAAACCTCATTGCACTTTCCGAACGAACTTGGAATGTGAAAAGAAAGTTGAACGATAGAGAATTTATCCACATACATCGTAATTTGCTTGATAAAGCTGCCCGCTTACTTTTATATTAATAAATATCAATTTTGTGATTTTGTTTGATTATGAAAGATAACTATTAAAAGTCAGTAGGTAAAATGAATAAAGTTGAAAAGTTTTATCTGAGAAAAATAGGTATTGCAAACAGACTTCCAAAGGAAGCTTTGAAAAAAGTATTAATTACGCATTGTAAACACATACTTGGTTGTGTTGTAAAGAGCAAATCGCAACTATTTAGAACCACGCTTTTCCATATGTGCATAGCAATTTATAAGTTGCCCTGATTGGTATGTGGATGGTGACATTCCTGCAAAAGCAAGCATTTTGTCTGGTGTTTCAAACTTTGAAAAATCACCAACTTTGGCAATGCTTGAAGCATCGGTTGCATAACCAATACCGGGGATAGTTAATATGGTAGTTCCTAAATTATCTACAATCTGTTTATTCTCTGCTTCAATCTCGTCAATTTCAACATCAAGTTCACCTATTATGTTAACCTATGGTCCGGGATACCAAAATTTAGAATTTGTTATAAGGCAGAAAGATGGTTCACCACTTAAGCCTGATTCAATGACACAGAAATGGATAAGATTTCTTGATAGTATAGGTTTTCCGAGAATACGCTTGCATGATTTGCGTCATACTAATGCAACGGCTCTTATTCAGGCGGGTGTCAACCCAAGAGTAGTTCAGCAGAGATTAGGTCATGCTGACGTAAACATAACCATTAATACTTATACTCATGTATTACCTGAGATGGATGAGGAAGCAGCAGAAAAACTAGATTCAATAGTATTGCATAGAGCATAGGGATAAGAAAAAAATAGCCCAAAAACATAGAGAGACCGATAGTAGCGTATATAAGCTACTATCGGTTGTCTTTTTTGTGTGAAAAAGTTTGAGTATTAATGATAAAAAACTAGAGCCCCAGCATTACGCCAAGGCCCTTACAAAACTTACGTTTTTCTTTGTGACCTTAGTATATGCTAAAATCAAAAAAGTCAATATATTTGCGGATTTTTTTCGGTTTTGTATTAAAAAAATGCATTTTTAGTGTAGATATTTTGCTAATTTAAGAAAAAAATCATAACTTTGGATGTAAACATCATATTTAATATGGATTTTAGGCGGTAAGGTAAATTTTTGTTAGACATATTTTATTTATGCATTTATATATTACTGATGTCGCATATGAAATTGGAATGTTCAAGCCAGATGTGAAAAAATTCAGTCATGATGTACGAGATTTTAGAAATTATATTCATCCATATCAACAAATGACGGAGAGATTTGAACCTGACAAACATACTGCAGTGATTTGTTTTCAGGTACTAAAAGCAGCCATCTTTCAACTTGGAAAATATAGAAATAATGGATGAGAACGTTAAGACGAAAAATGCTATCAACTTTGAAGTGCTCAAGCGGAATTCCTCGTATGTTTGATGAGTTTTTCAGATATGGATTGTCCGAACCTGAGCTTGTTGATATGGACGGAGACTTTAGAGTAAACTTTTACAGAAAAAGTTACCCGGACAAAAATGTCGGGAAAGATTAAATTCAACTCAAAAGAAAATACTGGATCTTATAACGGATAAACAAGTAAACGGTCGTTCTTTTATTATAGTTTTATATATCTGATTAAAATTAAAAATAATGAGCATTTATGTCAAAAAAATAAGTGATTCACGCTGAAACTTAGATAGGACAAGGGATTTGCGGAAAAGTAATCTCTTTTGCGAAAAGGTTTGTTTTGCGTAATTGTATCATTTTCTGAGTGTATAGACAAAAAAATTCCTTGGACTTTTGACCGAGGAATTTTTTGTTGCATGCAAGTGTCGGAGTTTTGGAGTAACCGCCACGCTCCGGGTATTTGAGCCCGACGGCGGGCGAATAACTTGTTTTGTGCCGACCGCTTCCGGCGGAAGATGAAGGGAGGCACAAAAGGGGCAGCGGTCG
>JAFQHQ010000062.1 GCA_017397885.1 Clostridia bacterium
CCTACAAGACCGTAAACAACTGACGGTATCCCCGAAAGCAAGTCAACACTTGTACGAACTGTTTTTGCTATTTTGTCATTCGCCATTTTTGCAACAAATATTGCACACATAAGACCAAGGGGCACACCAATTATTATTGCACCAAGTGTTCCATACACTGATGTAAGAATAAACGGCAGGATACCATAAGAGGGAGGTGTGGCGGTTGACGCCCACGACCTCCCAAATAAAAAGTCTGTGATACCGATTTTGCCGATGGCAGGCATACCTGAGAAACATAAAAATCCGGTAATGAGAATGACGAAAGCAACAGCTAAAAATCCGCAAAGTGTGAAGATAATATTCATTGATTTTTCAATTATATTTGCTGCTTTTTTAATTCTGTTCATTCTCAAATCTCCTTATCTTGCTACGGGTACTGCTCCTGCTTTTACAATTAAATCGTCAGCTGCTTCAGATGTTGCAAAGTCGAAGAATGCCTTTGCGGTTTCGGAAAGTTCTGCATTTTTCTTGGTTACGAATACGAAGTTACGCTGTAGCCTATATGTGCCGTTCTGGATTGTTTCAGTTGTAGGTGTTACACCTTCTACGGAAATCATTTTTACTGTATCTTTTACAGATGCAACAGATGCATATCCGATCGCATTAGGATTAGATGCTACCGTCTGCACAACATCGCCTGTTGATGTAAGCTCCTGTGAATATTTGCATACATCTTCCGTATCTGTGATGGATTCAAAGCCATCTCTTGTGCCTGATGCCGCTTCTCTGCCGATAAGTACAACAGGTGCGTCAGCTCCGCCAACTTCACTCCAATTTGTAACCTCGCCTTTGTAAAGCGCTGCAATCTGTTCTATGCATAAGTCTTTAACAGGATTTTCAGGATTTACAATTACGGCAATACCATCAATAGCAACTACTGTTCCCACAAGCTCTGCCTTTTCTTCATCTTTCAAATCTCTGCTTGAAAGACCAATGTCGCATCTGCCCTCGGCAACTGCCTGAATACCACTACCCGAACCTGTGGGATTGTAAGTAACCTTTAATCCAGAGTTTTCTTCCATGTAGGCTTCAGACAAATATCCGATTACTTTTTCCATTGAGGTTGAGCCGTCTGTTGCAACCGTGCCGCCATTACTTGTGCCTTTGTCTGCACCGCAGCCCGTAAAAAAACATGCCACCAAGCCTACTACTGTCAAAATACTTATGATTTTCTTCATCAAAATCACGCTCCTTAAAATTTATTTTTTCTTTTTGACTACGGTATCAGTTTAGCATAGGCAATGTTAATTCCGATAGCTAAAGTATGTTAATTGTAGGTTAAGCGTATTAAAAAGTGAAGCCTTAAATTTTCTTGAAGGCTTCACTTAAATATGCTTGTGTGCAAAACAGTATTTTAATCAATTCACTTTAAAATATTCTTTATGATTTCTTCCATAACAACGGGATTTGCTTTTCCTGTTGTCTTGCTCATGGCTTGCCCCATAAGAGCTTTAATAGCCTGTTGTTTTCCGTTTTTATCAAGGGAGGTGAAAATACCTCCGTTTTCGTAGTCAATAGCATTGTCAAGCCAGAATTTTAGAATATTATCCGATAAATATTTTTTGTAGTTCATTTCTTTCGCTCCTATTAAGTAGTGTA
>JAFQHQ010000063.1 GCA_017397885.1 Clostridia bacterium
GCAGATGCCGCAGCGCAAAGCGGAGAGAGAAGCCACCCTGCCAAAAGAATTATGCAGTCGCCCATGTTAAGATATCCGCCAATGGGCGACGGGATTCGGATTATCATTGTTGCAATGCATACCAGTGCCGCAAAAAGAGCCGAAATTACAATTTTTTGAGTTTTTAATTTGTTCATAATCATTATCTCCTAAAATACTTTACAAATTTATGAAAGTAGTATATAATATAACTGATTATATCGCAATGACCAATTGAGGAGATTTTTATATAACCAGATGAAATATTCAGTTAATCGTCAAACAAACCAAAGTGCATATATGCAACTATATTATCAATTGAGAGATGACATTATCAATCAAACCTACAAACATGGTGACCGCCTGCCCTCGAAACGCATTCTTGCCGAAGAAACCGGAACAAGTGTTATCACCGTTGAACACACCTACAACATTTTGTGTGACGAGGGATATGCAGAAGCAAGAGAGCGAAGCGGATTTTTTGTCACCTACAAAAGCGAAGATTTTACAACTGTACACATGCCGTTAAAAGCTAAGCCCTATTTAAAAACAAACTATGAACACAATGCCGATGACTTTCCTTTTTCAATCTTTGCCAAAACCATGCGTAATGTAATTTCAAAATATGGAGAACAAATTCTGGTGAAATCACCAAATTCGGGAACTGACGAGTTAAAGCATGCAATTTGCTCTTATCTTTCACGTTCCAAAGGTATAGAAACACTTCCCGAAAGAATTGTCATTGGTTCGGGAGCAGAATATCTGTATAGCCTTATCATTCAACTATTGGGCAGAGGAATGCTATATGCAATTGAAAATCCTTCATATGAGAAAATCCATTCCATATACCTTGCAAACGGTGCAAAGTGTGATCTTTTGAACCTCGGAAACGACGGCATAATATCATCGGAGCTTTCAAGAACAAAGGCTCAGGTTCTGCATATCACCCCATATCGCAGTTTTCCGAGCGGTGTTACAGCCAGTGCTTCGAAACGCAGAGAATACATAAATTGGGCAATGAACGGAAAGAGATTCATTATTGAAGATGATTTCTCGTCGGAATTTACCGTCTCCACCAAGCATGAAGACACGGTTTTTTCACTCGATGCAAGGTGCAACGTGATTTATGTAAACACATTCACGCAAACAATTGCTCCCTCAATGAGAATCGGCTATATGGTCCTGCCCGAAAACTTGTGTCAGAAATTCAGCGAAAAGCTTGGATTTTATTCATGTACGGTTCCGGTGTTTGAGCAATATGTTCTTGCAGAATTCATAAATAACGGAGATTTTGAAAGACACATAAACAGAGTAAGAAAAAAACGAAGAAAACAGCGAAAAAATGATTCTCTTTAACTTAAACACTATAAAATGATCATTACTAAAAACTGATTTTAATATTTATTTCCATACACACTAAAAAGCTCCGCCGAATCGGCAGAGCTTTTTAATATGAGAATTAATATTCGTAGCCTGCTCTGAGAGCTTTTATATTGCTTTCAAGCATAGCTGCTTTTGAAGCAGGAACAAGCTTGGTGATTGCGCCTTCGAGCTGTTCCCATGTGAACATGTTTGTTTCTTTGATGAGCTTGCCGACAATAATCATGTTGGCAAGCTTTGCAATGCCCATGTCGAGAGCCATCTGTGTTGCAGGAATGGTGTAAACATCAACATCGTCTCTTTCGCATTTTCTCGAAATGAGAGTGGAGTCGATGAAAATTTTGCCTCCGGGAACAACAGCTTTTTCAAACTTGTCAAGCGAGGGTCCGTTCATAACAACCAGAGCTGTGGGCTCGGTGATGAGAGGAGATGCAACGGGTTCGTCGGAAACGATGACACTGCAGTTTGCTGTGCCTCCGCGCATTTCGGGACCGTAGGAAGGAAGGTGGGAAACATTCAAGCCTTCAAGCATGCCTGCATAGGCAACAACCTTACCGGAGAAAAGAATACCCTGACCGCCGAAGCCGGCGAATATTGTTTCGTATGTCATAATTACGCTTCCTCCTTTGCAGTGATGTCTTTATATACACCGAGAGGATAGTGCGGAAGCATATTCTCTCTCATCCATTTGAAGGATTCCTGAGGTGACATACCCCAGTTTGTGGGACAGGTTGACACAACTTCAACAAGTGTGAAACCTTTGCCTTCCATCTGAAGCCGGAATGCTTTTTTGATTGCGGCTTTTGCTTTTTTGATGTTGGGAACTGTGTCAACTGTAACTCTTTCGATGTAGGCGGGACCGTCGAGAGTTGCGAGCATTTCGCTCACTCTGATGGGGTTACCCTGGGTTTTGGGATCTCTGCCGTAGGGGGAGGTCTGTGTAACCTGACCGGCAAGAGTTGTGGGAGCCATCTGACCGCCGGTCATGCCGTAGATAGCGTTGTTGATGAAGATTGTTGTTACATTTTCGCCTCTTGCCGCAACATGAACAGTTTCTGCAGTACCGATTGCAGCGAGGTCGCCGTCACCCTGATAGGTGAATACCACTTTGTCGGGGAGGGCTCTTTTTATACCGGTTGCAACAGCGGGAGCTCTGCCGTGAGCAGCTTCCTGCATGTCACATTCAAAATAGTTGTAAGCAAATACGGAGCATCCTACGGGAGCAACACCAATTGTGTCGCCTTCGATGCCGAGTTCGTCAATAACTTCTGCCACAAGACGGTGAACTATACCGTGAGGGCATCCGGGGCAATAGTGAAAAGATACATCACTTAATGCATGAGGTTTTTTAAAAACTTTTTCCATTATTTTGCACCTCCGATTTCTTCAATCTTTGCAAGAATTTCTTTTGGAGTGGGAACGATACCGCCGGTTCTTCCGAAGAACTCAACGTTTGCTCTGCCGTTAACTGCAAGGCGAACATCTTCAACCATCTGTCCCATGCTCATTTCAACTGCAAGGAAGGTTTTGTCTGTATTTTTGGAAAGAGCTTTTTCAAAAGCTTCAAAGGGGAAAGGCCAGAGAGTGATGGGACGAATGATGCCCACTTTGTAGCCTTTTTCTTTTGCTTTTGCCATAGCTGTTTTTGCAATACGCGAAGTTGTGCCGTAGGCAACTAAAACGATATCTGCATCTTCAACGTCCACTGCTTCATAGCGAACTTCATTTTTGCAGATTTCGTCATATCTCTTTTGTCTTTCAAGAACAAGGTCTTCCAGCTCGGAAGCTTCGATGAAGAGGGAGTTGATAACGTTTTTCTTTCTCTTCATGCCTGTGCCCGAGGTTGCCCATTCTTTTTCGGGGAGAGATGATGCATCGGTATCCTTGAACTCAACGGGTTCCATCATCTGACCGAGCATACCGTCACCCATAATCATAACGGGACATCTGTATTTATCGCCAATGTCAAATGCATCTGATGTGAGATCTACCATTTCCTGAATGGAACTGGGAGCAAGAACAACAAGATGATAATCACCGTGTCCGCCACCCTTTGTAGCCTGGAAATAGTCGGACTGAGCAGGCTGAATACCGCCAAGACCCGGGCCGCCTCTTACAATGTTAACAATTACGCAGGGAACGTCTGCACCTGCAATGTAGGAAATACCTTCCTGTTTTAAGCTGATTCCGGGAGAGGATGAGCTTGTCATTACTCTGACACCTGCACCGCCTGCACCGTATACCATATTAATTGCGGAAACTTCACTTTCTGCCTGAAGGAATGTACCGCCGATTTTAGGCATTTTCTTAGCCATATATGCACTAACCTCTGTCTGAGGTGTGATAGGATAACCGAAAAAGTGACGGCAGCCTGCACGGATTGCGGCTTCTGCCAAAGCTTCGTTACCTTTCATCAAAACTTTATCACCCATGATAAAAGCCTCCTTTTGAATAATTATCTTTCTACTTCAATTACAACATCGGGACACATGGTTGCACAAAATGCGCATCCTATGCACTTGTCCATCTCGGTAACAGTTGCCGGGTGGAAGCCCTTTGCGTTGATTCTGTCGGTTGCCATGTGGACAATCTTTTTGGGACATGCGTCTACACAGAGCGCACAACCCTTACATCTGTCTTCGTTAAAAGTAACTTTTGCCATATTTACATCCTCCTTTTATGAGAGATTATTAAACATTTTATTTTAAGCAAATGCGTCGAAGGGCAGTTGCATAAAAAGCTTTAGGGGAAATTTTTCTACACCCTTTGAATCTGTCTGCGACAAAATCTCCGGAGTAGCGCTTACATATTTAATCGGGAGATTCATTTTTTTGCTCACTTCGTCAACAAGTTCAAAAGATTCGGCAAGATCTGCCGGAGTTGAAATGTAGGAAAGGTTTGTGTTGTTGACAAGAGCCGTTATGCGACATCTTGACGCATATTGAATTTCATTTGCAAGCTTTATTATGTCATCGGCGTTTGATGTATCGGGACGTTTGCCGTTTATGACGAAAAACATTTCGTAGTCTTCGTCCTTAAGATAGGGATAATACTGACCAAGAGCTATTGCTCCGTCTTCGTCACCGCCAACATCAAGCACTGCCGGAGTGTCTTTGTTTGAAAAAACCGAAAGTATGTCACTTGGAAGTGACGGAAGATCTAAGTTTGTTCCTGCATATTCGGGAGCAATGACCCTTACACCCGAATCCGAAAGCTCACCGCTTGCATCAAATGTGCGAAAATAGGGGTTCACGATGTCCATGTCACAAATTACGGCACTGCCGAATTTTTCTTTCAGCTTTAAGGCATAGTTTATGGCAAATTCTGTTTTGCCGCTGCCGTAGTGACCGGTGATTATATTAATTCTTTTCATGAGAATCATCCTTTTATTACTGAAACAATGGTATTTTGCGCTTTAAATTTCTTATTTGCAATGCGAATGACAAAAATCCAGGCACCAATCAGTGCTGCAAAAATTGCAACTGTCAAAACCGCACCAAAATCATTTGCATCACAAATCAGCGATGCCGCAATGAGCAAAAACACGGGAAGCATATATACCAGAAGCGAAGAGAAGAGAATCTTTTTTGTGTCGGCTTCAATCACAACTCTGTCACCGGGCATTGCCCCAACAGGATTTGCAACCTCCATTTCATAGGATGGCATTGTGCAGGTGCTGCACTCACTGCAATCGTGAGAACAGGCAGATGTTTTTTTGATTGAAACTGTTGCAATTTTGTCCGAAACTCTAAGAACTGTTCCCTCACCTGTCATATAAATCTCCCCTAATACCACTTGTATTAGATTATTATATCAAAAACGACAAAATATTTCAATAGCGCATTGATGTTAATTTTATACAAAATTAAACAAATTGAAGCAGTTATTTTTATTTATTGGTAAAACGGAGTCCGGCAATCAAATTTAACTTCGGTGAGAATATCAACGGATACTTCAAAGGCGCTCCGATTGGAGCGCCCTTGTTAGTTAATCTCAATATTTATCAAAGTTGTTTGTTATTTCACAATATATGCTTCGCAAAGTGGAACAAGAGTTGGCATATCCGTCCAAAGCATAATCTTATCGCCTGCCGCAAGGCTAAATCCTTTTGTAATGAAAGCATCCTGAATTGTTCCTTTTGTTTCATTTGGAAAGAGTAATTATTATTTTGACGAGAACGCATTAAACCATCATTGCCGAAAGTTTGATAGGCTTTTACCCAATCCATTACCTGAGTGTCTTTTGCAATGTTATATTTCTTTGCTAAATATTCATATCCTCCATTGCCATCTAAGTATTCTTGTACAATCTTTTTCTTAAATTCATAACTATATTTTGCCATGAAAAAACCGACCTCCCAATCATTAGATTTATGGTCTAACTTTTGGGGGTCGGTTCAGTTTGTCCAATGCTGATTTTTTATATCACATATTTTTTAAAAAGCTTTCAACCACAGATGCAAGCTTGGCATGCCCAACATCATTGGGATGAAGACCGTCGGCAAAATAGAGTTTGTTTTGTACTTCAACTGCCGAGCACATTCCGCTTGCACCGTAAAGGTCGATTATGGGAATAGAATAGTACTGTGCGGTTTGTTTTATTACATCAACAAAGTCTTTGAGAATCTGAGACTTTTGTGTTCTTTCGGAAGGCTTATCATCGTCGGTGCGGTGAAGCGGAGTCATAAAAACAATGGGTTTATCGGGATATTTTTTGATGAGCTTTTGCATAAGCACATGACAAGCACCCGAAAATGTGTCTTCTCCCCTATCTGAAAATTCGCCAAAAGGTGCATCACCGTGACCGTAGTCATTTGTGCCACCAAAAACAAGCACTGCATCCACATCATCACGCATGGAGTTTACCCTTGAAATAAAATCCTGATCAAAAGAGGGACATTCGCTTGGTATGCTTTGACGGGCAAATCGTGTGCCGCTGATACCATAGTTAATGCATTCTTTGATGCCGCAGTTTTCTTTTAATACCTGATGCCAGATCTTTTCGTTTGATGTTGCTCCAACGCCTTGAGTTATACTGTCACCAAGGCAAGCAATTGTGAGTCCTTTAAGTTCCATAATTTGTATATCTCCTTAGTGTTTACTTTTCAATTATTATATAACACGCTATTACGAATGTCAATATCCGACTTTCGCAAACTGCTCCGCAAACAAAGCCATTGACATTAAAGGCAATTAATGGTACAATATCTTTGCGGCACAATTTAATAATACGCTTAAACAAACTGTGTGTTTTTTTGTCTTTCGGCAAAAATGCATGCTCTTTTTCTCATACAGTTTTGTTTGGGTGAATAAATTGTGTCGCAACAATGAGTCATGCATTTTTCGGTGCATGGGCTTGCCTGTGCACCTTTTTTATTTCTTTTCTTGCATGACTTAAAACTTTGATTGTCGCCAAACAAAAAAGCAAAACAGCATTGGATTTTTGTCCGATGTTGTTTTGTTTTGTATCACTTCTGAATCAAACAAAACCATTGACATTAAAGGCAATTAATGGTACAATATCCTTGCGACATAACTTAATTATTTATCATCATAGGGTGTTTTTTTGTCTTTCGGCAAAAATGCATGCTCTATTTCGCATACTATGATGGTAAATGTGAAGTTGTGTCGCAGCAATGAGTCATGCATTTTTCGGTGCATGGGCTTGCCTGTGCACCTTTTTTATTTCTTTTCTTGCATGACTTAAAACTTTGATTGTCGCCAAACAAAAAAGCAAAACAGCATTGGATTTTTGTCCGATGCTGTTTTGCTTTGTATCACATATTTTTTAAAAACGCTTCTACTATGTATGACAATTTTTCATAGCCTGCATCATTTGGATGAAGTCCGTCATAAAAATAAAGTTTTTCCTGCTCTTTGATTGCAGGATTCATGCCGGATGCCGAATACAAATCCAAAACCGGTATGGAATAGTAACTTGCGGTTTCTTTTATGGCTTCTGCATAATCCTTCACCGCATCACGAGAAATGCTTTTAAATTGCTCTTTAACCCATTTTGAAGAAATATGAAGTGGAGTCATGAAAAAAATCGGCTTTTGAGGATATTTTTCCAAAAGCTTTTTCATGAGGATGTGACATGCACCGTAAAACGTGGTGTCTATTCTGTCCGAAAAGTTTCCGAGGGGTACTTCGCCGTAGTCATTGATTCCTCCAAACACAATGACAGCATCAACGTCGTTCGGCATTAAATCTGCTCTTTTTATGAAATTTTTGTCGGCAAGCTCTTTCCCTACTCCGATGCTTGTGCTTGACACGCCGTAGTTCAGGCAAGCGTTCATGGCACACCTTTCAGAGAGAAGCTGATGCCACACCTTTTCGGGAGATGATGCGCCAAGCCCTTCGGTCATACTGTCGCCAAGGCAGGCAATTGTGAGTCCTTTGAGTTCCATAGTCAGTAATTCTCCTTAGTGTTTATTCTTCTTAATAAATTTGGACTCTGTTCCCTTTAAAAGTCTTGAAATGTTGGTATGATGCTTTGCAATGGCGATTACGGCAATAATGAGCGCACTCACAAAGAATGCTGCATTGCCCCGGTAGAGCCACAAAACTAAGATTGGAAAACATGCGGCACTTACCACAGAACCGAGGGAAATGTAGTTGAAAGCCAGAACAAGCACCACGAATATTGCAAAAAGTATGCCGCCAATGGCAGGACTGAGCATGAGAATTACAGCAATTGAGGTCATTATGCCTTTACCGCCCTTAAAACCAAAATAGAGCGGGAAGACATGACCAAGCATAACAAAAACAGCGGCAACATATTCAGCCACACCGTTTTCAACCTTGAAAAGATGGTCAAAAAGCCATGCAAAAAGCACTGCCGCAACTCCCTTTAAGCCGTCACCCAAAACAACAAACACAGCCGCTTTTTTCCCAAGCACACGAAGAGTGTTTGTGGCACCGGCATTACCGCTTCCGTGTTGGCGGATATCGGTTGAGCTCATTGCTTTTGAAACGAGAATTGATGTGGATATGCTTCCGAGAAGATAAGCTACTACTGCCGAAATCACAGCTGATAACACGATCATATTCATGGCATTATTCCTTTCCTCTTTCGCGGATAATAAACCTGATGGGTGTACCCTCGAGACCAAAGGTTTCGCGAATCTGATTTTCGATATATCTTATATATGAAAAATGCGCAAGTTCTTTATCGTTTACAAAAAGAACAAATGTGGGTGGTTTGGTGGATGCCTGGGTGATGTACATGACTTTTAGTCTCTTACCCTTGTCGGAAGGAGGCTGAACCTTGGTTACGGCTTCGTTGAGAATATCATTTAAAACACCCGTGGAAATTCGCATTGCATGCTGTTGACTCACATATCCGATGAGTTCAAATATTTTTGAAAGCCTGCTTCCGGTGAGAGCCGAAACAAAAGCAACGGGTGCATAAGTCATGTAGGCAAGACCGTTTTGAACATCTTTGCGATAATTTTCCATTGTGTTGGTTTCTTTTTCAACCAAATCCCACTTATTGACAACAATTATGCTTGCCTTGCCCTGATTGTGAGCATAGCCTGCAATTTTGGTGTCCTGTTCGGTTACGCCCTCTTGGGCATCGATGAGAATCAGAACAACATCACATCTGTCAATTGCCGCAAGAGAACGGACAACACTGTAGCGTTCGATGGCTTCGTCTATCTTCCCTCTTTTTCTCATGCCGGCGGTGTCGATGAAAACATATTTCTGACCGTCACGCTCGTAGGGAGTGTCTATGGCATCACGAGTTGTACCTGCAATGTTTGAAACAATGACTCTGTTTTCGCCAAGAATTTTGTTAATAAGGGATGATTTCCCAACATTTGGTTTTCCTATAACAGCAACCTTAATGGCATCCTCGTCATATTCATCCTCGGCATCAAAGTCAACATAACTGAAAAGTTTATCCAAAAGGTCACCCGTTCCGAGACCGTGGATTGAAGAAATTGCCATGGGCTCGTCGAGACCGAGATTATAGAACTCATAAAATTCCATTGGAACACTGCCAATGTTATCAACCTTGTTACACACAAGCACCACAGGTTTTCCCGAACGTGTGAGCATTGCGGCAATGTCCTGGTCGGAAGATGTCATGCCGCTTTTTATGTCGACCATAAAAACAATGGCATCTGCCATGTCGATAGCAATTTCTGCCTGACGTCGCATCTGCTCCAGAATAATATCGTTGTTGTGAGGCTCAATGCCTCCTGTGTCTATGAGGATAAATTTCTTTGTGAGCCATTCGCCTTCGGCATAGATTCTGTCACGGGTTACGCCGGGAGTATCTTCCACAATGGAAATTCTTTCGCCGATGAGCTTGTTGAAAAGGGTTGATTTTCCAACATTGGGGCGTCCGACAATGGCAAAGGTTGGTTTTTTCATATTATCAGTCCTTTCACATGAGTATTGCATTTAAAAATCCACAGCCGGTATTGGGAGTTTTAACAACCTTGACTCCCAGCGCCTTTTCCACATCTTCAAGGGTTGTGTCATCAAGGAAAATGTCGGCATCGGACTTAAACATGCTTTCGGAAAGCATGATATAATCGGTATTAATTTTTCCTTTTAACTGATTTATAATATCGGAGCCGCACAAAAGTCCCGTTACGGTTATTTTGTCTCCGAAAAAGTCATTTTTGATTTTTTCGACCTTCACATTGATATCAGGTCTGACTTTTTTTATTTTTTCAACACATTCGCAAACAAAATCATAGGCAATGAAAGATGTTACCAAAGTTTTTGGTGCAGGAATGTGTTTGGGATATTCATCAATAAATTCTATCTCTGTGTCAATCTCATCACGAAGTGCGGCAACAAGCCCAACCCCGTTTTCAATTTGCGGGAATTCTTCATAATGCTCATAGGGCGGGATTTTTACTCCTGCCCGGATGTAGAATTCATCGGCAAGATAAACCAGAGATGTGTCAATTTCTTTTTTAAATTTTTGCTGATAGGGTGTCACCATAGCTATGACATCTCCTGCCGTTTCAGGGGTAAAACTTTCAAGCTCAAAAAGCCCGTTGCGGTGCTTTGAAATGCCAACCGGAACAATGGACACACTCTTTATGGCAGGATATATGTTACGAAGGTCTTCAATGCTCTTTTTGAGGTAATCACCGTCATTTATACCGGGACAAAGAACAATTTGAGCATTCATTGAAATGCCTGCATCGGCAAAGCGTTTCATGACCGTCATCACATTTGCCGCATTGGGATTTGCAAGCATTTTCACACGGCAATCGGGATCGGTAACATGAACCGACACGTTGATGGGTGAAATTTTGAGTCGGCAAAAACGCTCAATGTCACTTTCACAAAGGTTTGTGAGGGTGACATAGTTCCCTTGCAAAAAGGAAAGTCGAACATCATCATCCTTAAAAAGCATGGTGGAGCGTACATTTGGCGGAAGCTGATCCATAAAACAAAAGATGCATTTGTTTTTGCAAAGCATTGGTTTGTCAATGAGGGGATTTTCAAATTCAACGCCAAAAGTTTCGAAATCGTCATTAAAAATTTCGATTTCCTCTTCATCACCGTTTGCCTTTTGCAACATAACGGTGTAATAGTCGTCACTTGTGAGATATTTAAAATCAAGAATATCGCAAAACTCTTTTCCGCTGACCGATTTTATGATGTCACCGGGTTCGATTCCGGCATCAAAGGCAATGGAATCGGGCATTACATATTTAACTTTAGCTTCGCTTTTCATAAATTCCGACTCCTTTTATAATTTTAGTCTGCAAAATAATTATACAATTCTTCGGGAGATTTTGCAAGAAAAACATGCGGACAAGCGTCAAGTTCTTCAAAGCTTCCAAAACCATAGAGCACGCCAACGGCATCAAGACCCAATTCATTTGCACCGCAAAGATCAAACTTTCGGTCACCAATCATACATGCTTCGGATTTGTCGGTTAAGTCCAGCTCGGACAAAATATATTCAAGAACCTGAATTTTGGAATCACGGGATTTGTCCATGGTAGCACCGGTGATAAAATGAAAGTATTTTGAAATATCAAAATGATCGAGAAGCGTGCGGGCAAAAATTTCGGGTTTTGAAGTTGCAAGAACAATTTTGAACCCGTTAGCATGAAGTTTTGAGAGCATTTCGATTATACCGTCGTAGAGAGTGCATTCCTCAACATAGTGATGGACATATCTTTCGCGATATTTGGCAACAGCACGAACAGCCTCTTCTTCACTGAACCCGTACAATTCCATAAAAGCATCACGAAGCGGAGGTCCGAGAATCGGAAGAAGCTCATTTAAATCTTTGACATGAATTCCATAGCTCTCAAGAGCATAGGCAAAGCTTTTGGCAACACCTTCGAAAGAGTCGAGAATTGTACCGTCAAGATCGAACAAAAGATATTTATATTTACTCACAAAAACACCTTCCCCAAAAAACGATTTTACTTTTGGACAAATCCAAAAATAACCTGCCGTATTGAAGGGCAGGTTATTTAAGTAAAATTCTTATTCAGCCTTTAAAACTTCTTTATCGTTGTAAGTACCGCAGTTCTTACATACTCTGTGAGACAATTTGAATTCGCCGCATTTGGGGCATTTAACCATGCCGGGCACGGAGAGCTTCCAGTTTGCTCTTCTCTTATCTCTTCTTGCTTTTGAAACTTTTCTCTTGGGTACTGCCATTAGTTCCACCTCCAAAATATTACTTAGTCATCATTTTAAAAAATCTTTGAGTGCAGCAAGGCGAGGATCAATATCGTCGGTTTCACAGTCACAATCTTCTGTGTTGAGATTGCAACCGCACTGCGGACAAAGACCCCTGCAGTCTTCACTGCATAGGCAGGTTATCGGCATAGCACAGCAAAGAGCCTGCTCTGCGATTTCCTTTAAATCGATTTCATTGGAGTTCAAAATGATGACATCATCATTTTCGTTTTCCAATTCGGTTTTAGAAAAAACCTCTTTTATATTGAAATCAAGCTCTTCATCCACCGGTTCGAGGCAACGAGAACAAAAAGATTTGTAAGAAGCTTTGCAGCCGAGCTGCAAATACAATAGACCTTTTATGTTTTTTATGTCACCGTCAAGCGTTACCGGAGCATTTAAGCGAATTTCCTGACCTTCAAACAACAACGTGTCAAACTCAATTGCAGAAGCAATTTTAATTGATGCACCATCGTTGTTGATTAATTTAGAAATATCTAAAACCATAATTCACCTCGACATAACAAAAATATTATATATACAAATACAAGTTTTGTCAATACCTTTTTTAAAATTAATTGATTTTGACTATGCAAAGAGCAATTAACATTTTTTTATTGTTAAAATAGCCGAAACCGTTATCAATGTCATTAATATTCATGCCAAAAATGTTTGCAATTAAAATATCTCCAAACCTAAACAAGCTCAATTACAGAGGAAAATATCCCCCTATCGGGGCCCAGACCTCTGTGTGAAAAGAAAATATCGGTGTTGCAACAAGTGCATAAATCGGAATTTATTATGTTTTCTTTTTTTACACCGCATTGCAAAAGAATTTGTATGTTAATTTCAGCAAGGTCTATATAATAGTTTGAACCATCAAACAAAAGTGCTCTGCCTTTCCCGAACTTGTTTTCGAAGTCGTCATACAGTTCTTTTGAAACCTCGTAGCATTTTTGGCATATGCACGGTCCGACAGTGCATATTAAATCTGATGCTTTCACGCCATATTCTCGCTCCATCATCAAAACCGTGTTTTTTGCCAATTCTCCAAAGGTTCCTCTCCATCCGCAGTGAGCATTGCCAATGGCTCTGCCTTTTTGATCGATAAAACCAACCGGTACACAATCGGCCGTATGAATAACAAGCGGAGTACATTTGATATTTGTCACCAGAGCGTCTACATCAGTATAATCCCTCTCACGCAAAACGCCTTTACCAAGGTCTTTTTCAGAGACCTTTCTCACATTTGTGCTGTGGGTTTGCTTGCCGAGAACAAGTCTTTTTATGTCAAAATTTGCAAAATTGCAAAAACGGCGGTAATTTTCCACAACATTTTCCCACTCGTCTGCGGTTTGGGTACCGAGGTTAAGCGATTCAAGTCCTTTTTTTGAAGAAACACCGCCACCTCTTGTGGAAACTGCCTGATTTATAAAATCCAGTTTTTCAAGTTCTTTAAACCTTAAAACAGTAATATATCCGTCACTTAAAACATTGAATACCCGGGATTGAATCACAATTAAACTCCTTTACTGAATGGGATTGTTTTCAAAAGATATATCAAAAAGTCTGTCACATATTTCAAATGCGGCACCACGTACCATGTCATCTTGCTTAACATCTATCATACATACATCAAGTTCATTTACCAAAGCATGGTAAATTCGCTGTTTCATGCCACATATAGCCTTATTTATAACCTGTTCACACATTGAAAACTGCCCTTTGTTCAAAACAATTAATTTGGGTCTAAAAAGCATAACCAGGTTTGCAAGACCCATGGAAAGATATGTGGCACACTCATCAACGGCATAAACCGCATGTGGATTGTTATCATCATAAAGTGCGGAAATTTGCTCCAAAGTTTCGGCAGGGATATCGCTTTTTTCGTTAAAAAGCTGAATCAGTCTCGTTTCTGAACACATGGCTTCGAGACATCCTCTGTTTCCGCAAAAGCATGTAAGACCATCTTTTTCAACCGTTGTGTGTCCTATTTCACCAAGTACACTGTGAACAACCGAACCGTCATAAAGAAGCACTGCGCCCACTCCGTTTTCAAGGTCCACAAACACCGTATTTGAGCTACGGTTATCACTCGCCTTGCTTGAATATGAAACAGCCCTTATGATTGAAATGTTTTCAACAAAAACAGGTAGAGAAGTATTTTTTTCGAATATCTTTTTTATGTCGAGTTCTGTCCACTTCATGCTTGAGGACAAAACAAAACGGTTACCGTCCAAAACAAGTCCCGAAAAAGTTATGCCAAGAGCAACGGTATTCTCCCTACCATATTTTGCAAGCAGAAAATTCACCTTTTCAAGAAGTAGCGAAATTACCTGCTCATAGGTGAAATTTTGCGTTGTATAACGCAGTTGAAGTGAAATTTCACCCTCAAGATTTGTATAAAACACACTGGCACTCGAATCACTCAGAGCAACCAGAACAATGCCCCAACGATCTTTTGCAAATCTCAAAAGTGTACTTTTTCTTCCCACTCTGTCTGCAAGCTCAATTCCACTTTCTACAAGGAGCCCTTCATCCAGAAGATAGGTTGTAATGTTTGTGAGCGATGCAAGTGACAGCCCTGTTTTTTCGGCTATAACAGGTCTTGAGACATCGGGATTTTTACGTATGAAATTCAGCACTCTGAGACGGTTCATTTTTTGCATCAGAGCTACGTTACCTACTTGTTTTGACATTTTGCTTCTCCCTTTAGTGTTGCACGGTAATATATTTATTTCATTTTATCATCATATCAGAATAATGTCAAACTGTATTTTATCTACAGCAATCAAAACAAAGTCTATGTTATAAAAACTCTTTAACATATTTTCGAAGACAGCCGGAAAGATAAAGTGAACCAAAAGCAAAAAGGACGTCATTCTCCCCTGCTTCCTCTTTGGCTTTTTCGAAAGCGGTTTCGGGATTTTGGTAATATTCACATTTTACACCGAGACTTTCAAACTCTCGCTTAAGTTCATCAGCAGGGGTTTCTCTGATGCCGGGAACAATGGTGAGAATCACCGAATCGGTGTGTTTGGAAATGAGCGAGGCACTATTTCTCCAGTCTTTTTCACCAAGCATAGAAAAAAGAAAAACTCTTTTTTTGTTTGGATAATATGCCTCAATACTTTCCATGAGAGCTTTTACACCGTGACTGTTATGAGCACCGTCGAGCACTATTTCGGGCTTGGTGTCAAAACGCTCAAAACGGCATTTCCAAAAACTGTTTTTTAAACCTGCATTAATGTCCGTCTGCGACAAATCAATTTTTTTGGACAATGCTCTTGAGGCTTCAATGGCGCATATAGCATTACCAACCTGATAGGTACCGAGAAGCGAAAGCTCATATTTTTCGTTATCATATTCAAAGGTTGTACAGGGCAAAGAATATTCCACATTTTTTGCGTTGCACTTCGGTATAATGAGCTCTGATGATGTCTCATGACATCTCTCTTCTATTACGGCTGTGCATTCCTTCGCCATATCCGGGCTTATAACAACGGTTGAATTTTCTTTTATTGTGCCTGCCTTTTCGAAAGCGATTTTCTCCAAAGTGTCACCAAGAATTGCTGTGTGATCGAATCCTATGGGAGTTATCACGTTGAGCAGCGGAGTGTCGATTATATTTGTAGCGTCAAATCTGCCGCCGAGACCAACCTCCAAAACAGTTATGTCGCATTTTTGTTCTTTAAAATATAAAAATGCCATTGCAGTGATAAATTCAAATTCTATGGGATTTATGCCATCGCACACATCCATCACCCTGTTTGTGTAATGAACAAGGTCAGAATCTGAAATCATCTCGTTGTTTATACATATTCTTTCGCTGAAAAATTCAATATAAGGTGAGGTATAGTACCCCACCTTATATCCGTGATTTGTCAAAATATTTTTAATCATGTTGGAAACAGACCCCTTGCCGTTTGTGCCGGCAACATGAACAAATTTTTGCCCTTTTTGGGGATTACCAAGCCTTTCGAGCATAAGAGTTATGTTTGAAAGGCCTGCTTTTTTTCCAAACCGTGACAGCGAATGAATATGGTCAATTGCTTCATTTGCACTTTTAACCAATTTACTCACCCTATTATTTTAATTTTGCAAGACTTGCTTTAACTTCTTCAAGCATTTTTGCATACTTTTCACCTTTGGCTTTTTCCTCTTCAACAACATGGGCAGGTGCTTTTGCAACAAAGCCTGCGTTGCCGAGTTTGCCTTCAACACGTTTGATTTCGCCCTCTAAAGTTTTAAGTTCTTTTTCGAGACGCTCAATCTCTTTTTCACGGTCAACAAGCTCGTCGAGAGGAATGTAGATTGTTGCACCTTCAACAACAACATTAACCGCATTTTCGTCAATGCCGTCTTTGGTGTCGGTTACAACAGTTTCGGAAGCGGATGCAAGCTTTTCGAAATATGTGCCTGTGCCTTCAAACACTGCTTTGTTTTCGGTAACAATTATGAGTTTTGCCTTTTTGGAAGGAACAACATTCATCTGTGAACGGATGTTTCTCACGCTTCTGATAGCATCCATAACAATACCCATTCTCTTTTCATCAGCTTCAAAGGAAAGTGATTCATCATATGTGGGCCATGCACTGATCATGATGCTTTCTTCGCCTGTGGGAAGACCGGAGAAAATTTCTTCGGTGATGAAGGGCATGAAGGGATGAAGAAGCTTTAATGCACCAATGAGAACAAAGCTTAATACATTCTGAGCAACGGAATCGGCACCGTCAGCTTCGTAGAGACGGGGTTTAACAAGCTCGATATACCAGTCGCAGTATTTATCCCAGATGAAGTCATAGAGCTTGGAAACTGCAACACCAAGTTCGTATTTGTCGAGATTTTCGGTAACTTCTTTAACAAGGTTGTTATATTCCGAAAGTATCCATTTGTCTTCAAGTTTAAGCTCGGATACATCGGGAAGCTTGATTTCGTCAATGGAAAGATTCATCATAAGGAATCTTGAAGCATTCCAGATTTTGTTTGCAAAGTTACGGCTGGCTTCAACTCTTTCGGTGTAGAAACGCATATCGTTTCCGGGAGAGTTTCCTGTTGCAAGAGTGAAACGGAGAGCATCGGCACCGTATTCGGAAATAATTTCGAGAGGATCGATACCGTTTCCGAGAGATTTACTCATTTTCCTGCCCTGACTGTCACGAACAAGACCGTGAATGAACACCTTGTCAAAGGGAACCTGACCTGTATGCTCAAGACCGGAGAACATCATTCTCATTACCCAGAAAGGAATGATATCATAACCTGTTACAAGCACGCTTGTGGGATAGAAATATTCCATTTCGGGAGTTTTATCGGGCCAGCCGAGTGTTGAGAAAGGCCAAAGAGCCGAGCTGAACCAGGTATCCAATGTGTCGGGATCCTGACGCATGGGTTTGCCGCACTTGGGGCAAACGGCACTGTCTTCTTTTGTAACAACCATTTCGTTGCAGTCGTCACAATAGAACGCAGGAATTCTGTGTCCCCACCAGAGCTGACGGGAAATACACCAGTCACGGATATTTTCGAGCCAGTGGAAATATATTTTTTCGAAATGTTCGGGAATAAACTCGGTTTCGTCATTTTTAACCGCATCAATTGCAGGTTTTGCAAGGGGTTCCATTTTAACGAACCACTGTTTTGAAATGATGGGTTCAACTGTGGTACCGCAACGGTAGCATTCACCAACATTGTGGGTGTGATCTTCAATCTTTAAAAGAAGTCCCATTTCTTCGAGATCTTTGATCATTTCTTTGCGGCATTCATATCTGTCCATGCCTTCATATTTACCGGCATAGGAGTTCATTGTTGCATCGTCATTCATAACCTTGATCTGTTCGAGGTTATGACGAAGACCAACTTCAAAGTCGTTGGGGTCGTGAGCAGGAGTGATTTTAACACAGCCTGTACCAAACTCTTTGTCAACATATTCATCGGCAATGACGGGGATTTCTCTGCCAACGAGAGGAAGAATGAGAGTTTTGCCCACAAGAGACGCATATCTTTCGTCTTCGGGGTTAACTGCAACAGCAGTATCACCAAAAAGTGTTTCGGGACGGGTTGTTGCAATAACAACAAAATCGTCGGAATCTTTCACATTATATTTGATATGCCAAAAATGGCCGGGCTGTTCTGCATGATCAACTTCGGCATCGGAAAGAGCCGTGATACAGTGAGGACACCAGTTAATTATGCGGCTTCCCTGATAGATGAGACCCTTTTCGTAGAGGTTGACAAAAACCTCTTTAACAGCCTTGGAGCAACCTTCGTCCATGGTGAATCTTTCTCTGTCCCAGTCACAGGAAGAACCGATTTTTTTGAGCTGATTGATAATACGGCTACCGTATTTTTCTTTCCACTGCCAAACTCTTTCGAGGAATTTTTCTCTGCCGAGGTCATAGCGGGTAAGACCTTCATTAACACGAAGCTCTTCTTCAACCTTAATCTGAGTTGCGATGCCGGCATGGTCTGTTCCGGGAACCCAGAGTGTGGAATAGCCCTGCATTCTCTTGTAACGGATGAGAATATCCTGCAGTGTTTCATCGAGGGCATGTCCCATGTGAAGCTGACCTGTAACGTTTGGGGGTGGAATTACAATTGTAAATGGTTTTTTTGTTTTATCGATTTCGGCATGAAAATATTTCTTTTCAACCCAATTTGAATAGATTCTGTCTTCTACTTCTGAAGGGTTGTAAGTTTTTGCCAGTTCCTTTTTTGTACTCATAAAAATTTATCTCCTTAAGTTTATTTCTCTGTTAAAGCCAGAATTATCACTGCCGCAAGAACAAATGCAAAGCCAATGAGTTTAAACAGCACAATCTGTTTTTCGCAGGCCCCGTCCTTATTTTTGGAAAACGCCTCCGAAACAGGCTTGGCGCCAAAAGTAAAAAATGCACCGATTGCAAGCAAAATGTATGATAAAATGTTCACTGCTTCTCGCCTCAGTTCTGACCAACGTTATTTATACTTCTTGAAAGATAGCCAATGAGGTTATAATCTTTTTCGCAAATTGTTTTCTTCATTGCAAGACCTTCGTCAATATCAACATCGGAAATCTTGCCGTTTTTGATAATTACAACTCTGTTTGATTTGCCTTGAGCAAGAAGATCAATTGCTCTCATGCCCATTTGAGCCGCAACAACACGGTCTTTGATGGTGGGGCTTCCGCCACGCTGAATGTGACCGAGAACCGTTGCTCTTGTTTCAACCTCGGTGCATTCTTCAATCATTTCGGCAAGCTCCTGAGAGCCTCCAACACCTTCGGCAATAATAACAATATGATGCTTTTTGCCGACTGACTGAGCAGCCTTGATGTCTTCAACAATACGATTAACAAGTTGCACTCTCGGACAGTTTTTATCTTTTTCGGGAACAAGCACCATTTCGGCACCGGTTGCAAGAGCAACCTCAATTGCAATGTAGCCTGCATTTCTGCCCATAACCTCAATGAGAGAGCATCTCTGATGGCTTGTTGCAGTATCCCTGATTTTGTCCACCGCTTCCATAGCAGTATTAAGTGCTGTATCATATCCAATTGTATATTCGGTGCACGAAATGTCGTTATCTATTGTGCCGGGGATGCCGATGGTGGGGATTCCCTGCTCACAAAGCTTTTGTGCACCCCTGAAAGAACCGTCACCGCCAATGACTATAAGTGCGTCGAGACCGTAATCCTTGGCAATTTTTGCCGCACTTTCTATGCCTTCGGGAGTAGCAAAGGCTTTACTTCGAGCCGTCTGAAGTATTGTGCCGCCACGCTGAATGAGATCGCTGACACTTGCGGCGGTAAGTTCAACAAACTCACCTCTCAAAAGACCGTGATAACCTCTTTCGACACCGACCATTTCAAAGCCTTGTGAAAGACCGTATCTGACAATCGATCGGATTGCGGCATTCATGCCGGGAGCATCTCCTCCGCTGGTAAGCACACCAATTTTTCTGAGTTCCATATTTTTGCCTCCAATATATTAAATGTGATTTTTAACTGTTGCTTGTATGCATAAAAGCATTCAGACAAGATTATATAACTCCAAAATACATACATTATATAATATATAACATTTTTTGCAAAAAATCAAGTATTATTACATTTTTTAGGTTAGTTATTCCAATTTTTAATATAATGATGCTCTCAATTTGTTTAATTAAAAATATTAATTAATCAATATGTGCATAATGTTTGACAAAATGCGACTGTAATGTTACAATAGAAAGGTATTTATAAAAATGCACAAAACCAAAACCTTGGAGGACACTCCCTTGAAAAAATCCGGTCGCAGATTCGGTTTTCTGTTTAGATTTTTAAAAGCAGTGATAAAACCGTTTTACCCTAAATATGAGCTCATGGGTCTCGAAAACATACCTGACGAGCCTTGTATTATTGTTGCCAACCACACCCAAATGTATAGCCCCATAGTGTGCGAACTGTATTTGCCCGATAATTTTGTCACTTGGTGTGCCGGGGAAATGACAAAGCTCAAAGAAGTTCCCGCATATGCTTTTAAAGATTTCTGGTCACAGAAAAAACCTTCGGTCAGATGGCTTTTTAAAATCGCTTCATATCTTATTGCCCCGCTTTCGGTGCTTGTTTTCAACAATGCACGCACAATCCCCGTTTTTCGTGACAATCGAATTATCACCACATTTAAACTTTCACTTTCTGCCGTTCAAGACGGCAAAAGCCTTGTGATTTTTCCGGAACACGATGAAGCACACAACAATATCGTTGCACGGTTCAGCACAAAATTTACCGACATAGCAAGGATGCATTTTAAAAATAGCGGTAAAAGACTTTCGTTTGTTCCGACCTATGTTGCACCAAATCTCAAAAAAATGTATTTCGGAAATCCGATAGTTTATGACGAAACAAACGAAAAAAACAAGGAACGTAACCGCATATGTGATTATCTGATGGATGAAATCACCAAAATTGCAACTTCGCTTCCCAAGCATACCGTGGTTCCCTACAGAAACATTTCAAAAAAATACTATCCAAAAAATACCGATGAAAAAGAGGTGGTGCAAAATGGCAAAAACAAAGTATGATTACAGCGGATTCAGACTTTCAAAGCTTCGTGATCCGCGTTTTTCGCACTTTTTGCTTCTGCTTGGTTGGCTTGGGTATTTTCTCATGTATTTTCTCACCGAAAACCTTATTGCTGTTGAAAACTGTCATCCGGTGCACTGCAGTATAGACGACATGATTCCATTTTGTGAATGGTTTGTAATTCCATATGTCGGATGGTATTTTCTAATTATATTTTCGCTGTTGTGGTTTGCGTTTTACAACGTTGAAAATTTCAAAAGACTTCAGATTTTTATCATTGTCACCCAAATTATTGCAACTGTTGTATACATAGTCTACCCCACACGTCAGGACTTAAGACCCGACACACTTCCGTCGGACAATCTGCTTGCGGGTCTGGTGGGACTTTTGTATTCTGCTGACACAAACACCGGTGTATGCCCGTCACTTCACTGTGCCTATTCAATAGGAATTGCTTCGATGTGGCTGAAAGAGAGAAACGCCTCGGTGTTGCTAAAAAGCTTTATTGTTATTTTTGTTGTTTTGGTTTGCCTTTCAACCATGTTCATAAAACAACACTCTGCCGTTGATTTCTTCGCTTCGATTCCGGTATGCATTGTTGCGGAATATATCTCGTGCAAAGGATATTACAAAAAGCGGTTCGGGAAGTTAAGAATTAAGCACTAAAATATTTGAAAAAATTGTCAAAAATTGAAGATAAGAAGTCAAAACCCCCCATTTTCCGTCAAAGGAAAGTGAGGGGTTTTCTTGAATTTATAGACAGAAAACAATTATGTCATGCACAATATTACGGAGGAACCAAAAATGAAACTTACATTTTCCAGCGAAAAAAACGCAACAGTCATGAAAATCTGCGGTGAAATAGACCACAGATATGCAATTCAAATACGCAACGAGGCGGACAAAAAAATCGTCACCTATCCCGACAAAAAATTTGTTATTGATTTATCAGAGGTATCTTTTATGGACAGCTCGGGAATAGGAGTTATCATAGGGCGCTACAAACTCATAAAAAGCTTTGGCGGAGAGATTGCAATTTCAGGGGTAAACAGTGCTGTTGGCAAAATCCTTGAAATGTCCGGAATCAAAAAAATCATACCACTTTTTGATACAGTGGAAGACGCCGTCAATAATTGATAAAACACAAATGAACAAAGAAAGGATAAACTATGAACTATTCAAACACAATTAAAACAAGTTTTATTTCAATTCCCGAAAACGAAAGCCTCGCAAGGGTTATTTGCGCGTCGTTCATTTCTCAGCTTGATCCTACAATTGAAGAACTGACCGATGTTAAAACAGCAGTTTCAGAAGCTGTGACGAACTCCATTGTTCACGGATATTCGAGCAAGGGTAACGGCATGATTTTTATGGACTGCACAATTGAAAACGAATGTTTTACCGTGGAAATTAAAGACAACGGTAAAGGTATTGAAGACATTGAAAAAGCCATGGAACCAATGTATACAAGTTGTCCCGAAGCTGAGCGCTCGGGCATGGGATTCACCGTTATGGAAACATTTATGGATTCGGTGAAAGTAAATTCCGTGGTTGGTGTCGGAACAAAAGTTACCATGAAAAAAGTCATAAAAAGCAAGCTTTTGTGAGGATATAACATTGAATAATACATATCATCTTATTGCTCTTGCGCATGCCGGCGACAAAGATGCAGAAAAACAACTCATTGCCGACAACATTGCTCTTGTGCACAGTTGTGTGAAAAAGCTCATAAGAAGCGGATATGAATATGACGATCTTTTGCAGGTGGGAAGTATTGGTCTTATGAAGGCATTACGAAGATTCGACACCTCCCTCGGTCTTCGGCTTTCCACCTATGCAGTTCCTGTAATCATGGGCGAAATAAAAAGATTTATGCGTGATGATTCTGCCATAAAAGTGAGTCGACCGTTAAAAGAACTGTGGATAAAAGCAGTTCATGCCAGAGAAGAACTCTCAAAAGAAAACTGCGAAGAGCCAACCGTCGGACAAATTGCCAAAAGACTCGGTACTGATGTTGCAAAGCTCAATCTTGCAATGGAGGCATGCATGCCCTGCGAATCATTTTGGCAAAAAGCAGGAAATGATACGAATGGTGAACTTACAATTGCCGACACAATTAAAGACAAATTTTCCATAGATACAGAGCTCGAAAAAATCGCTTTAAAAAATGCCATTTCAAATCTTGACACAAGAGAGAAAAAAATAATTCTGCTCAGATATTTCAGAGGGAAAACCCAGACCGAAGTGTCACGCATAATCGGAGTGTCTCAAGTTCAGATTTCCCGCATTGAGAAAAAGGTTCTCAACTCACTAAAAGAATACTTGAATTAGGTTTCAGTTTTAATTTTACGGTCATAACGACTATCACTTTAGTGTTTGTCGTTATGACTATACTTCATCATCCATGTACCTCTTTTAAAACGAACAACATAAACAACAGCTCTGAAAATCCAGTCTGCCATCATTGCATACCAAATGCCCATAATTCCGACGCCAAAGCCTTTACAAAGCATATAGCTCATGCCCACTCTGAAAGTCCACATTGAAAAGATGGAAATAATCATGGGATAGCGAACATCACTTGATGCCCTGAACGATGCCGGAAGAGTGAATGCAACAGGCCACACGGTGCAGTTGCCCACACTGTGAATAAGAATCATCGTGATGGCAAATTGAGAAGATTCGGGCGAAAGATTGTAGAGAGAAACAATTGGTTTTACAAAAATCATCATTGAACCCGTCAGCACAAAAATGAGACAATATTCAATTTTAATCAGCATTTTTGCATAATTCTTTGCACCATCCCTGTCCCCTGCCCCGATGCATCTTCCGACAACGGTTACCATTGTGAGCGACACCGCCGCACCAATGACATATTGAATTGAGGTTATGGAATTTGCGGCAGAGTTTGCGGCAATGTATACTGTGGCAAAGGTTGCGACAAGACTTTGAGTGAGCACCTTTCCAAACTGAAACATACCGTTTTCAAGTCCGTTTGGAATGCCGATGGCACAAATTCTTTTTACAATTGAGAAGTCAAACTTAACTTTAAAAATGTTGTCAATATGAATCATATTGCGCTTGCCGTGGAGACAAACCATCATGATTGCGGCACCAATTACCCTTGAAAAAAGAGTTGCTATGGCAGCACCTGCGGCACCCATGTTGAATTCAAAAATCAAAATGGCATTGCCTGCAACATTAATGAGGTTTTTTATTAGAGAAACAACAAGAGATATTCTCGTGTTTCCCATACTTCGAAAAATTGCCGACACTGCACCGTAGAGAGCAAGGAACGGATATGAAAGTGCGGTATACAGGAAGTAAACAAGGGCATTCGACATTACATGCGATTCAACACTTCCAAACACCAGAGACAAAAGCCCTCTCCTGAAACACACTGCAACAATGGTTATGACCAATGAAACAACAAAAACAACCCACACCAGAAGCTTTGAGGCATGTTCTGTTTTTAAAACATCCTTTTTGCCTATAAACTGAGATATGACAACTGCACCTCCGCCGGAGAGTGCACTGAAAATATACACAAGCAACAAATTGAGTGAGTCCACGAGAGAAACACCCGAAATGGCTGCTTCACCTGCACTGGACACCATCATGGAGTCTATCATTCCGATTGATACAGTGAGAAACTGCTCTATGAGGAGCGGAATGAGGATTTTAAATATGTCTTTTTTTGTAAACAGCATACGTATCACCGCTTTAAGTCTGATTTTGGTTCAGCCTGACATAAAGTCAACATAGCCGAGTGCTTTCAAGTATAACATATATTGTCCTTAACAGTTAGCCTTTTACATATGCAGACTTGCATAATTCATAGATTGATGATATAATGGTCACGGTGATAATATGGAACAAAAAATCATTTGTGCTAAATTAAACAGGAATTTATACCCTCTGCACAGCCACAACTCTCCCGAGGTCATAGTATACTCTGACATAGAAAACGGGTTTATGTGCACAAGCAAAGCACCACTGCCGTGCAAAAGCGGGTCAATAGCCGTGATTCCCCCAAATGCCATGCACGGAACAAAGTGTGACACAATCACAGAGAGCATATGCCTGAGAGGCGATTTTCTGAATATTCCACCACTTGACGATGTTGTGATAGTTGAGGATAATGCATCGAAAGAGGGTTATACCCTTGCAAAACTTATCTATAACAACCGTTTTTCAAATCACGAATATCTCATTTCGCTTTGCCATGCATTTTCAAATTTTCTTACAATGAACATGGATTTTAAAACCGATGCAGACAGAGCCGTGTCCGAGATAATCAGTGAGCTGTCCGAAGAGTTTTCAAATCCTGCCCTTTCGGTTGGAGATGTTCTGGATAAAAGCGGCTATGCAAGAGACTACATTCGCGACAGGTTTAAAAAAATCACACAAAAAACCCCCACGGAGTTTCTGACCGAGGCGCGCATAAGCCATGCATGCTTTTTGATTGCCATGTGCCAAAGCAGTGTGCCTCTTTCTGAAATTGCCCTGAAATGCGGCTACAGCGATTATATATATTTTTCGAGAAATTTTAAGAGTGTTATGGGGGTATCACCCAAAGAATACCGCAAAAGCAACAGATAAATGCCCAAAAACAAGCGGGAGCGAAAAACTCACACAAGTTTTTCGCTCCCGCTTATTATATAAATATTCTTTAGTTTTGAACACGCATCTTTTTTGCCGCAGACACCACATACTGCATAACCGCAAACACACCGATCATGGCAATGCCGCAAACAACAAACGCTACTTTGTAGCTTCCGAAATAATCGTAGAAAGCGTTGATTACAATTGAACCCACAGCGTAGCCGGCTTCCTTTACCGATACAAAAATACCCAGAAACTTATTGTAGGATTTTGCACCGAAAAGCTCGTCTGCATATATAGGGAGCATGATTGTATCAAGAGGCAGAGAAAGTGCAGAGAAAACTGCATATGCGTAGGCACAGCCAAGCCCGACTCCGGAACCCGACACAAAATAGAAACAAGTCATAACCGCAACCGAAGAAACAAGACAAATGTTCATGGCGGCTCTTATGCCGAAACGGTCATAGATAAAACCCGTGGAAAACTTTGTGCATGTGAGAAGAAGCATATTTATGCTGATGATGGTAGCAAGACTTGAACTGTTCACGCCCGAATCTTCAAGATGTGCTGCTCTCACGCCATAAACTCCGTGAAGCACAAGCCCGGTGAGAAAAATTGAAATGCAGGCAAAGAAAAAGTATGCCTTTTTCGAACCGATGTTCCAGTCTATGCCTTCCCAATTGCCTTTGCCTTTCTTCTTGTCACCATCGGAGTTTGCATTCTGCTTTGGAGGCTCTTTGTAAAAAATGAGAATAAGTGCCGCCATGCATGCAAGGATGATTGTTGTCAAAACATATGCCTTTCTGTATGCAAAAGGGTCGTTGCTACCGCTTTTTATATATGTGATGAGCCATGTTGCAACCATGGAGCCTATGCCGTTTGATGCAAGAATTGCCCCCATTATTGTACCTTTATTTTTGGTGCACCATTTGTTTATGACACTGCCAACCATTGTGGTGGTTGTCCATGCAAGACCGACACCCAAAAGGCATCCGCCCACACACAGCATGAAAACATTTGTTGCCACACAGTAGGAAATGCACGACAAAATGAGGCTCAAAAATCCACCCACAATGAGTTTTTTTGTGCCGAATTTTGCAACTAAAGCACCGAAGAACAGGTTTACGATTGCTGTTGTAACATAGCGACAGCTGTCATTGACGGAAAACACACTTCTCTTCATGCTGAGCGCCTCAGTCATGGGTTTTAAATAAAGGTCCTTTGAAGAAGAACAAAAACCTAGAACAATAAAAACCATCATAAAAGACAGCGCTATTATCACCCATTTATAGTCAAATTTTTTGTTTGGTTGGATATTTTCCATTTTTATTTTCGCCTCATTCTTCAATATACATGTTTGCAAGATATCTTGTGCCGTTGGGCTTGGTCTGAGGTGCAATAAAGCTCTTTAATCTGCCTTCTTTATGAATCTTCCACAAAACATCATAACCAACCTTGGCATACTGCGAAACCTTGTGCTGTTCGTCCCAAAGCTCGGGCATTTTGCACATTTCAAGCTCAATATCATCATAGATAACGGGGTTTTCTTTTGAGGCATTTTTAAGCATTTCTTCAATTCTTGCATATGCCTTCATATATGTAACCGGTGAAATTTCGGCAACGGTGTCGGTAAGCGGTTTATACGGAAGAACCTCAAAGCCTTTGTTTGTAACCTTGCATGCATGCTGAACCGGAAGTGAATATGCATCACCCGAAACATCCTCGGGAAAAGCAAAGCGGGTTGTTGCAATGTAGCTCTCGGTGCCGCACATGAGAATTTCCATGGGTCTTGAAAGACGGCACACACCAATATATGTGGGATCGTCTGCATTTATCATGCATCCCACACGCTCGGAATACATATCATCCAGAGCTTTTGTCTGCGCATGAACGGGGTCGTAGCCTTGCGTGATATATTCCTGACACTGGTTTGCAACAACTTCAAGAGCAGAAACATAATCACCGTTTTCCAGTCTCGGGAAATGACTCTTTTCGGCTTTGAACCGGGTGTAGAATCTGTAGCCCTTATTGTAGAGATCGTTAACAACGTGGTCTCTTCTTGCCTCAAGCTCTTCATCGGGAGGAGTTGTGCCGTTTGAAACCATTGCAATTCGTTCGTTGTTGGAAATGTAGGGATGACCGTGCAAAAGAAATGAGTTTGATGGTCTGGAATGGGCAATGCCAATTGTGCCGGGAAGCTCGGAGAGGTCAACCTCTTTCAAAAAATCGTCCACATTGCCGAGAACTCTTTTGTAGTAGAGCTTTCCGTTGTGAATTGTACAAACGCCCGTTGAATATCCACCATCATAAATTTCTTCACGTCGGAGCATTTCAACAAGAATGGGCGCCGCCTGCTTGCTACCTATGTAGCCTGCAATGTTACACATAAAACCACCTCTGAAATAATAGTAAAATACAATAAAAACATTATATTGCTCATAGTTCAAAAAGTCAATGTTCAAAAATGACACAAATGTTTCTTTTTATGACATCTTTGTTGATTAATGTCACATTTCATGAATGATTTTGTAACAATATAACATTGCCATAAACGGGATTTGGTGGTATAATAATTTTGCAAACTGAATATTCACACAAAGTGTCGGCTATGCCCCTTGGGGTATGATCGGTGAAAAGGGAACCGTGTGCGAATCACGGACGATACCAGTCGCTGTATGTGCTTTGTGTATATCCGTCGGCGAAAGCCGGTCATTGGGAAACCGAGAAGGCAGGATATGCACGCTAAAGTACGAGTCAGAAGACCTGCTTTGATGTTATTCCGTATGTGCAAGGTTTACGGCACAGGAATGACAGTTTTGATTAAGCCTGATTTTGGCTTCAATTGAATTGTGCATGACACAGAAAAAGACTGCTGTGGTAATTTTTTAATTACCGCAGTTTTTTTGTTTTCTGCGGTAATTGGCGGAGGTGAAAACAGGTCACAACACAAAATTTTACAAGTTATAAACAAATTTTGAAAGGATTGAAACAAAGTGAATTTTAAAAGATTTTTGTGCGTACTCTTATCACTGGTTATGATAATCGGCACAACAAGTACAATGGCAGAGGACCAAAACGATTCTGCCGACAAAATTACAGTTTATTTTACCGTAAGCAACAAGGGCGTTATTGCCTCTGCCAATGACAAAAGCATCATGGCAAACCGTGAGGTTGTTGTGACCGATGAAAATGGTGACGGCAAGCTTACATTTGACGATGCTATTGTTTCCGCTCACAAAACATTTAACACCGAAGACGGCTACGGTGCTTCAAACGGCACAGGTTCGGGAAGGCTTTGGGGAGTTGAAACCCAAAATACACTGTATTTTATTAATTATAAGGGACTAACGGGCGGAGTAAATGTTGATAAAATAGAAGACGGAGACTATCTTGTTGCATCAATTAATGCCGATGAATCGGGATGTTATGCCGATTGGTACACATTTTTCAACACAGACGAAAAAGAGGTTTGCGTAAACGAAGAATTTGTGCTTAACCTAAAAGGCTTTTACGGCGTGGCATATATGCCCGAAGGCCTTATTCCTGCCCCACTTGGAAAAATCTCAATAGGAACATGGAACGACGGAGATTTTTCACCCTTAACCGAAAAAACAACCGACGAAAACGGTAATGTCACCCTCTCATTTGACGAAGAAGGAACATACTATGTGACGGCTTCGGGAACTGTTAGAGACACCGTTATGAACTGGAGTTCCTTTACCGAAGTTGAAATGGACTGCCCCATTATTGCTCCGGTTTGCAAAATCAATGTGGTTCAAAAAGACGGGGAAGCCGAAAAACCATTGATGAGCGACAAAGAAGCCGCAGACATCATATATGCAGAGTTTTCAGATGCAGACAAAAACTATTCAAATGCCACAAAAACACCTCTCGTTTTCCCGCTTGAATATGGCGGTGAAACTTATACAAACGTTGCCCAATATCTCAAAGCGTGGGCATTTGCAGAAACCGGAAAAGAAGTAATTGTAAACTACACTCCCTACATTTACACAACAGAATATAATGACTGGAGTAGCGGTGAGCTCAAAAAAATTTTCTATGACGGCATGGATTCAAACACAGAAATCCATCAGGATTATTTTGCAAACAATGCACAAAAAAACCTTAACCGTCTGGACTTTGTGAGTTTTACCGTCGGAGACGTAACAACCGACACCATCGACAAGCTCTGCATCGGCGTTGCATCAAAAATAAGAACACCCGAAGAAATTGTCGACTACATTGCCTCACAGCTTCCTTTTGAGAGAATTATCAACACAAATTCCTCAAAAGATGAAATCACAGATGCACTGGGCGAAAAGTCGGGCTACAGTGTCGTGCTTCCAAGCCAAAGCGGACTATATGGCACAGCCTTGGCTTCGATTTCGTGGTCCGTTCAAAACATAAGCGGAAAAGAGAATGCCGTTTCAATAAACCCATCAACCCGAAAAATGACAATTATCCGTCCCAATGTGGGCGAAGAAGATGCTGTTTTCGATCTCGTGGCTACAATCACATCAAAATCCGACGAAAGCATCGTCAAAACCGTAGACTACCGCATTACGGTTCCGTCATTTGAGGGTGTTGTTGTTCCCATTGAAGTTACAGAGGGTGCAAATCTCTCGCTTACCGACAAATACTACAAAACTGCGGTTGATTCAAAATATATTGTTAAGGCAGAATCTGTTACCGAAGGATTTGACTTGTACCTTTGCACCCTTCATAAAAGTGCTTTGGGAGCAGAACAAAAATTTGACTATGAAGTGTCTAAAGACGGTTATATCACAACCACCGACACATTTACCGTAAAGGAAGATAATCCCGAAAAGATTGTAATCTCTCTCACCCCTTCAACCGAAGATGATTCAAAGCTTGCATCTTTGTCATTAAAAAAACCTACAGCAAATTCTCATGATGTAATAAGCGGCTTTGATTTTGACAAAGATGTTTATGAATATACCATAAAAGTCAGCGGTATAAGAACAATTGAATTTAATGCCGAGGCAATTGCAGAGGGGGCAAGTGTTAAAATAACCTCCTATTACAAAAACAGTGCCGATGCCAACAACAAAAAGTTGACAAACGGTTCAAAGGCAATTTCTACAAAGTGTTATCTGCCGGACATCGCCGACGAAACCTCAACCGTAATCATTACGGTTACTGCACCCCAAAGCAGTATGCAGGAAATCAAAACACGAACATATACAATCCACATAGAGAAAGTTGCTCAAAGCGGTCCCCTTACTGCACTGACACTTACACCCACATCATCAACCGGCGGAAAAAAGGATTCGTGGGCAGGTGACGACGGTTTCTCTCCGGCAGAAGGAGAGCTGAGCCCTGCATTTGTGACCGGAACCCGCACCCTCGGTAAATACACCGTGAACTATTGGTTTGACAAAATAAAAATTATGCCCACAACCATCGCCGGATGTTCAAATCTTGTTGACGAAGAAAATGTGGAAAGCGGAAATCAATCTTCCGAAATACCGCTTGTTGTTGGAGAAAACAAAATTCCCGTCACCATAACAAACGCAGATGGCAATGTTACAAGCTACACACTTACCGTCTACCGAAAAAGTCAGCTTGAGATTGTGTCTGCCGAGGTGGAAAACGGTGCAATCGATAAGCCTTTCGAAAGCTACGGTGCCGAAAGAAGCAGTAGCGGCAGATTCAGCTTTGAAACGGAATTCCTTCGGATGAAATTTAACACAAACACAGAAGGAACAGACATCAGAGTTAAGCTCGACGGCAAAGAATACTTTGGCAAATCGGGAGAATTTATGGAAATTCCCGTCAAAGACAAAGACAGTGCAATGCTTTTTGTCTACCTTTATAAAACAGTAAATGAAGTTTGTGAGTGTCAGGCATATATCATAAACATGTCACGCATGAGCTCTGCATATCCAAACACAGTAGCATCTTACCTCCCTGCACCGGGGCAGTTTGTAAATCAATCCTCTTTTTCAAATCCCGAAACAACGCTTGCAGGAAAACAGGCAATTACACTTGGCTCATTTGGCGGCAGTGTGGTATATAAATATGACACACCCATAGAAAACAACCCTGCAAACCCTTATGGAATTGATTTCATCATCGAGGGTAACGCATTCACAAACAGCGACGGAACAAGTGCAGTTTCTTCAAGTGAACCTGCCGCCGTAATGGTATCAAAGGACGGCGAAACATGGTATGAGCTTGCAGGAAGTGAATATTATGATGCAAATACTATTCATAATTTTGCGGTTACATATGAAAATCCCGACACTTCATTTGCAAACTCAGTGAACATCCCTTGGAAGGACAATCTCGGCAACAGCGGAATCATTTCCGGAAACGGTCAGCATTCACAAAGCTATTACCCCAACCCCGACATATACGGTGCATATCAAAAGGGTGCAGGCAAAAACGAAAGCTACACAAATGACAGTGTTTCTTTTTCGGGAACAAAAATAGCAAATTCGGCAAATCCCACCTTTGGTTATGCCGACAACCATGCCGCAGGCGACTATTCAAACAGCCCCGAAGCCAATCCCAAAGGAAACACGGCGGCAAATCCGTATATTGAAAATCATTATTCGGTATATAATGCCGACGGCTTTGACATTGCATGGGCCGTTGACAGCGATGGAAACCCTGTTGAATTGGACAGTATATCATATATCAAGGTATACAATCCTATTCTGTATGCAGGCGGTTTGACGGGCGAAAAATCTCCCGAAATTCTCCGTGTTCTCCGTGCAGAGCCACAAAGCGTGGCAGTTGGTGTGACGAGCGCACTTACTGCTTTAACAATAAACGGCAAGAGGGTTGAATTAATCGACAATAAATTTATATACGACATTGATGCCGAAGAATCATCCACATTTATATTCTCCCCCGACCATGAAAACTCGAATGCAAATATTTATGTATCTAACCTCAGAGTAACTCCGGGAGAAACATCAAAACCGATAGTTGCTGTAAACAAGCTTCGATTGATTGTTCAGGAAGACAACAAAGAACCGCTGATATATATTTTCAATTTTACAAATGTAAATAAGGACCAAGTTTCACCCCCGCAATCACCGGGAGATTCACCATATTCTCCCGATTCCGATTTAATTCGTGTCAAATTCTCTCTTACGGGAGACACAGTGCATTATGACATGGAAACCGGCAAAAATACGACATCTCATTCAAGTCCCATATGGATTAAAGAACAATATGTGAGCATACCCAAAGGCTCTACTGTAAAATATCTTACCGAGTTTATGCTAAACAATGCAAATATTGATTATAAATCAGACGGAGCATATATCTATAAAATCAAAGGCCTGGGTGCATTTGACAACGGTCCGAAATCCGGATGGATGTACAGATACAACGGCAAAATTTCTGATGAAGGAGCCGAATCCAAAAAGCTAAAAGACGGTGACGTAATAAAATGGTTCTACAGCGACGACTACACTAAAGAAAATGATTATGAAGGCAGTTTCACCGCCGGAAACAAAGGCGGAAGTGATTTGTCGGACAGTAAAACGAACGATGATAACTCTGCGGATGAAAATTTAGATAAGTTCTTTGGCGAAAATACATTTTCGGACGTCAAAGCTGATGAATGGTACTATGAAGCCGTGAGATATGTATATGAAAATAATCTTATGCATGGTTCGGATATTGGCTTTGAACCTGAAAGCAAAATGACAAGGGCTATGATTGTTACTGTTCTCTACAGACTCGATAATTCCCCAAAAGCAGACCTTAAGCATAACTTCACAGATGTAGCGGACGACGTATGGTATGAAGATGCCGTTTCGTGGTCATATGCCAACGGGCTTGTTAAAGGCATAACAGAAACAGAGTTTGCACCAAATGACCATATTTCCCGTGAACAAACTGCACTCATTTTTTGTCGCTATGCAAAAATGCAAGGATATGAAGTAAACGTCAATGCCGATATTACGGGGTTTGAAGATGATGAATGTGTGAGCGAGTGGGCTTTGGATGCGGTAAAATGGGCAATTAAAACAGGTCTTATAAAAGGAAGCGACAAAGCAACACTTTCACCACAGGGTGCAACAACCCGAGCTCAATTCGCAACAATGCTAATGCGTTTTTGTAATTAAAGGAGATTTTTATAATGAAAAAAATCATGTCAGTAGTTTTAACACTAACAATGCTTTTCAGCCTTTCAATACCAAGTTTTGCTCTTGAAACCGCAGATTCGAACGAACTCATGAAAGATGTAGGAAAGTATCTTTATGAAACGGTTTCAAATCCCGTGGTTTCATCGGCAGGTGGTGAATGGACAGTTTTTGGTCTTGCAAGAAGTGAAATTGAAACAGATGAAGAATATTTTGAAAAGTATTTCACAAACCTTGAAAGATATGTTACAAAAACCAACGGCATACTCCACCGCGTTAAATACAGCGAATATTCAAGAGTTATTATTGCCCTCTCGGCAACAGGCAAAGACCCCTCAAATGTTTCGGGTCATAATTTGGTTTTGCCAATTTGTGATTTTGAAAAAACAGTTTATCAGGGCATAAACGGTTCAATTTGGGCATTGATTGCCCTTGATTGCTTGAATTCTGACACTGATATGAAAGTTAAAGAAGCAAAAGAACAATATTTGAATCACATTCTCAAAAACCAAACCGCAGACGGCGGATGGGCTCTTTCGGGAGATGAAGCAGACCCCGATATAACCGCCATGGCTCTTTCGGCTTTGGCAAAACACCGTGACAGACACGGTGTTGAAACAGCTATAGAAAAAGCTCTTTTGTGTCTTTCACAAATGCAAAACGAAAACGGCAGTTTCACACAAAGCAATACAGAAACCTCCGAAGGCTGTGCTCAGGTAATAGTTGCTCTTTGCGAGCTTGGTATTTCGCCTCATGATGAGCGTTTTACAAAAAACGGGCATACTGCCTTCGATGCCATGATGTCGTGCTTTATTCCGTCAGGCGGATTCAGCCACACCTCGGATTCATCGGAGATAAATCTCATGACAACGGAGCAGTGTTTTTATGCACTTGTAGCATATGACCGCTTTTTAAAAGGAAAACCATCTCTTTTTTCAATGAACGATGTTACTCTATCCGACAATAGCGATGAAAACGCAATCGGGCTACCCGGCAAAAACCCTGTCGTGAAAAAAAATGAAATATTATCACCGGGCAAAAAATTTGAAGATGTTTCAGATTTTAAAATTGAGACTTTAGCTTCAATGGGAATTATAAACGGAAAAACCGCAAACACCTTTGACCCTCATGGCTCTATGACAAGAGCGGAATTTGCAACAATCATCACAAGAGCTCTCGGACTTGAACCAAAAGAAGACCATATTTTTGAAGATGTTAAAACAGGCGATTGGTTCAGCGGCTTTGTATGCAGTGCACATTCCCACGGTATCATAAAAGGCATAAGCGAAACGCATTTTAACCCACACGGAACAATAACCCGTGAGCAAGCCGGTGCAATGATTGAAAGAGCGGCAAGGCTGTGCGGAGCTGAAAATAATATTGACAGATCTGCGGCAAGAGATATTCTTGCAGGTTTTTCAGACTATATAACAGTTTCGGAATGGGCAATGTGCGCTATGGCATTTTGTTACGAAATCGGAATTATGCCGGATGATGCATTGCAAATCAATCCTCATGAAGAAGTTACGCGTACA